>CANSTH010000001.1 GCA_947649875.1 uncultured Parvibacter sp.
TAGTTGTCGGGTGGTGCTAGGCGGTGGTTCCGCCTTGGCCGCCGGTGTCGCCACCTTCGCCCTGGCCTCCTTCGCCTTCACCGCCGGCCGGTGGCTGTGGCTCTTGCTGGGCGGGGCCACTACTGATGGTGAGGCTCACGGTTTTGCCGGGCTCGAGGGGGGTGCCCGCCTCTGGATACTGGCGGATTACCTGGCCGTTGGGAACGGAGTCGCTGTTCTCGGAGGTTTTCGAGTACTTGAAGCCGGCATTGTCCAGCGCCACTGCGGCATCGCTCTCAGAGAAACCCATCACGTTGGGTACGTCAACGGTGTCCGGTTCATCAGGGCCAGTAGAAATGGTGATGGTGACAGTTGCGCCTTTTGCGGCTTTGGTGTTCTCCTTGGGGCTTTGCATCATGACGCAGCCCTCATCAGTGTTTTTGGAAGACGCTTCCTGCCGCTCCACCTTGAAGCCGGCGGCTTTAAGCTTCTGGCGGGCAGTGGCCTCATCGTCATCAATCACATCAGGCACGTCCACTTCGTCGGGTCCGGAAGAAACCTTGTAGGTGATAGAGTCACCCTTCTTGACTTGGGTGCCATCCTTGGGATCCTGGCTGCAGATTTGGCCCTGTTCGTACTGGTCGGAGGCCTCTTCGCCGGCCGCCTTCAGCACCAGGCCGTACTGGTCGGCAGTCTTTTGGGCCTGCTCGGGGGTCATGCCCAAGAACGAGGGGGCATTGAAGGTCTCGGACGCTTGGGTTACGGTGAGATTCACCTTGCTGCCCTCGGCTGCCTTGCTGCCCCCTTGGGGGTCCTGGCCAGTCACGGTGTTGGGCTCTTGATTATCGTCGGTAACGCGGTCCACCCGGCCCACTTCAAGCCCAGCTTTCTCCAGGGTCTTGGTGGCCTCGGCCAGCGATTGCCCAGTTACGGTGGGCACGTCCACTTCTTTTGCGCTGCCGTTGCTCACGATGAACACGATGACGCCGATCACTACCAGCGCCGCTACAATCGCCAGAGCGATAATGGGCCCCTTCTTCGACTTTTCCTCAGAGTCGGAGCGGTAGCTCGAGCGTCCGCGGCTGGTGTCTACCGGCTTCATGGTTTGAGTGCCGTTGCCCCCCATGCCGCCGTCCACAGTGGGCATCACTTGAGTGCCGTTCTCGGGGACGCGGTTCATGAGGTTGGTGGCAGCGGCGCCTCCCAGCATGACGGTGGCGGCAGCGCCCATGCCGGCAACAGCGGCCAGGTTCACCGGCCGTCCGGCCAGGTAGTCGTTCAGCGCCAGTCGCATGTCGTTGGCAGTGGCGAAGCGCTCGGCGGGGTTCTTGGCCAGGGCGCACATGATGATGCTCTCCAGGCCGGGGTCAATCTTGGGGTTGATGTCCCGCGGCGGCACCGGCATGTCCTTCACTTGCATCAGCGCCACCGAAACGGCGTCGGGGCCGTCGAAGGGCAGTTTGCCGGTAGCGGCTTCGTATAGCACGATACCTAGCGAATAGATGTCGCTGGCAGAAGTGAGTTCTTTGCCTTGCGCCTGCTCGGGGGAGATGTAGTGGGCGGTGCCCAGCACTGAGGAGGTTTTCTGCTCCACGGAGTTCTTGGCGCGGGCGATGCCGAAGTCCATCACTTTTACGTTGCCGTCCGGCTGCACCATGATGTTCTGCGGCTTGATGTCGCGGTGGATGATGTCCTGGTTGTGGGCCACGGTGAGCGCCTGGCATACCTGCGAGCCGATTTCCGCCACTTTGCGCTGGTTGATGGCGCCTCGCTGCTGGATGGCGGTTTTAAGGTCGCTGCCGCGCACGAACTCCATCACGATGAAGTAAGTTTGGCCATCTTGACCCCAGTCGTACACGTTTACGATATAGGGACTCTGCAAGTTGGCGGCAGATGCGGCCTCTTGGCGGAAGCGGCGGGTGAAGTCGGGATCGGCTGCGTATTGGGGCAGCATCACCTTGACGGCCACCACACGTCCCAGCACGTTGTCGACGGCCCGATATACTTCGGCCATGCCTCCAATGCCGATGCGATCTTTAATCTCGTACCGGCCGCTAAAGGTTCTTCCAGTCATGATGTCCTGCGCGGTCACTTTAGCTCCTTTGCCACATAGGTAGTTCTTCGTTTTGCTGCTGCGTTTTCAATGTAGACAAGTACTCGAATTGTACTAGATGCCTGTGATTTTTTCTCGTGTTCCTCATCAATGTGTAACCTCAATGCCCTACAGAAGCCCGTAAAGGGCCAACGAGGTTTCCAAAACGTCCTTTGCCTTGTAGGTGGCGATGGAGTTTTCGCCCTTTTCAATGACGATGGCCACCACCACTTGCGGGTCATCGGCAGGAGCCATCCCCACAAACCACAGGTTGGTGCTGCCATCGCCCCTCTCGGCGGTGCCGGTTTTGCCCGCCACCTCAACGCCGTCGATGGCGGCGGGATAGCCGGTGCCGTTTTCCACCACGCCCTTCATCACCTCGCGTACCTCTTGGGCGGTTTGGGCCGAAGTGGCCTGCTTGAACACTGAGGGGGTGGGGGAGAAGCTGCGCTCGCCGTTGGCGTTGTAGATGCCGTCCACGAGGTACGGCGTCATGATGGTGCCGTCGTTGGCGATGGCGCAGCCCACCAGTGCCATTTCCAGCACAGTGGCCTGGGGGCCGGCGGGGCTGTCGTGTTCGCCCACCGGTTCGCCGCAGGCAGCCCAGGCAGTTTCCCACGTGGTCATCTCGGAGGGGTTCGGCATCAGCGACTTCGCCAGCGGTAGCGTGAAGCTGGGATTGCCATCGAAACCGAAGTTGTCGGCCGCCGCTACCAAGCGATCGGAGCCAAGCTCATCTCCCACCTGGCCGAATACCGTATTGGAGGAAACCTCCATGGCACGGGCCAGCGTGATATCGCCATAGGCTATGTCGCGGGCGTTCGTAACATCGGCGTTGCCGATCTCGATGGAAGAGGGCGAGTTGTACACGCTTTCCGTGGTGGCAACGCCGCTTTCCAGGGCTGCAGTAAGGGTGACTATCTTGAAGGTGGAGCCGGGGGCGTACAGCGCCTGGGTAGCCCGGTTGAACAGGGCCGATGAGTCGGAGCTGTTGGAGGAGGCGTCCTTTAACAGCTGCTCGAAATCGGCGGCATCGTAGGTGGGGGCGCTGGCCAAGCCCAGCACGGCGCCGGTTTTCGGATCCATTGCGATGCAGGCGCCCACGTTGCCCTCCAGGGCGTCTTGGCACGCCTTCTGTATTTGGGAATTGATGGTAAGGGTAACGTCGTTGCCGGGATTGCCCACCCCTGCCAGCATGTTCAGGGCATCGCTCCAGGTGGCGAAGTCTTGGTTGCCCTGCAGCGTTTCGTTGTAGGCGGCCTCGATGCCGGAGGTGCCGTATTGCTCCGAGGCGTAGCCCACCACATGGGAGGCAAGGTCGCCGGCTGGGTAAACACGCTTGAAATGGCCGTCTTCTTCCACCGATTGGGCAAGCACTACGCCATCGTAGGTGGAGATGGTGCCCCGCTCGGCCTCTGCCTGTTTCGCCAGTGTATGGCCGTTGCCGGGCATCTGCTGGATGTTGTCGGCGTTGATGACCATCCACCAGGTGAGGTTGGCCACCAGCGCCACGAACAGAAGCGACATGAAGATCATGGTGCCAGTGAGGCGCTTTCCCAGCGCCACGCGGCCCAGCACGCTGTTGGACGAGATGGTGCTGGTTTGCAGTAAGTCTTGGGTGGTGCCGGTGCCCTCATCGCCGCAACGCAGCAAAATGCCCACGATGATGAAGCTAGAAAGCAGTGAAGAGCCGCCCTGCGCGATGAAGGGCAGCGTGATGCCGGTGAGGGGGATGAGGTCGGTAATGCCGCCCACGATGATGAACGCCTGCAGCACGATAACCGAGGTGAGGCCCACCGCGATAAACGAGCTGACGTCGCTTTTCGCTCGGGCCGCCACCACCATGCCGCGGATGGCGAAGGACAGGTACAAAAGCAGGATGCCCGCGGCTCCCAAAAGCCCCGTCTCCTCGGCGATTACGGCGAAGATGGCGTCGTTGTAAGCGTAGGGGATGGGGATGTCGGCCCCCAACCCGCGGCCGATACCGGTGCCGAACATGCCGCCGTCTGCGATGGAGAACAGGCACTGGGCCAGCTGGTAGCTGGTGTTCTGGGCATCGGCAAAGGGGTCCAGCCAAATGCTCACGCGCAGCTGCACGTGGGAGAACATGCCATACAGAGCCACGCCGGCCACAGCGGCCATCAAAAGTCCGGTCACTACGTACAGCTTCTTGCCGGTGGCGCAGTACAGCATCACCAGGAACACGGCGAACAGCACCAGCGCAAGGCCCAAATCCTTCTCCAGCACTACCACCATGAAGGCCAGAAGCCACATGATTACCATGGGCATCAGGGTGCGCAGGTCGGGCAGCCAGAACGGCCCCACGCGCCATGTGAACACGGAGAGCAGTTCGCGGTTCAGAGCCAAGTACCCCGCCAAAAACAGCACGATGCATATCTTGGCCAGCTCGCCCGGTTGGAACGAGAAGCTGCCCACCCGCAGCCACAAGCGGCTGCCGTTGATCTCGGTGCCGATGACCGGCAACATGGGGGACAGCAAAAGCAGGATGCCCAGCAGCACCAAAATGTACTTGTACTGGGCCAGCCGGTCGATGTTCTTAAGGAAAACTAGCACCAGCACCATACAGGCGATGCCGGCGTACAGCCACATAACCTGACGCACTGCCATGTCGGGCACGATGCGGGTGACGAATGCGATGCCAATGGTGGAAAGGGCGAAGGTGATGGGCAGTATGGCGGGGTCGGCCGCCGGAGCGAAGATGCGCACGGCGATATGGGCCACCAAAAACGCTCCGAAAATGCCCAGCGGAACCGCCAAGTTCTCTACCGTTACCACCATGCCGTCGTGGATGAGCAGCATGGCGAACAGCACAATCACCAACGGTGCTGCTATCACTAGCAGCAGCAGCTCAAGGTTGCGGCGCGTCATGCGGCATCGCCGCCTTGGGGCTCTGCCGCGCCGGTGCCTGCGGAAGAGGTACCGTTGTTGGCACCGCCTTGGGAGCTGCCGTGTCCTGAGCTGGTGGCGCCGCTTTGGCCCGAGCCTGTGCCTGTCGCGGGGTTGCCGGAGCTGGGACCGCTTGCAGCACCGCTGTCCGTAGCATTGGCGCTACCATCGTTGGCGCCGGCCGCCTTGGCCGCCTCGGCAGCCGCCTGGGCCTCTGCCTGCTGTTTCTCCTTGGCGGCAATCTCGTCGCGATAGGATTGCACGATGGCCTCGGCCGCCTCCACCCCGTCGGCTTTGATGCCGTCGGTTTTCAGGCGGTTGGCCACGCCCGGCTGCAAGTCGTCCACCGAAACATCGGTCAAGTCGTAGAGATGCGACGAGGAAATGCCGAACATCTCCCCCTGAAGACCCTGGTAGATGGCCACTTTGCCATTCTGTTCCACCAGGTAGGCAGAATGGCTGTTGGCGAAGCTGAAGCCGTATACCGCTGCGGCGATGATGGCTGCCAGCAGCACCAAGATAAAGAACGCGGTGATACGGGTACGCCGGGTGAGTTTGCGGCGCCGCACTTCGGTGAAGCCGGTCACGTCGGCCACAATTACCGTCACGTTGTCGTAGCCGCCGGCAGCGATAGCGGCGTTCACCAGTTGTCGCGCGCACAGCTGCGGGTCGGCGGTGCGCGCTAGCAACTGGGCTATCTCCTCATCGGAGAGCATGGTGGTAAGCCCGTCCGAGCAGATGAGCAACCGGTCTCCCGGGTTCACGTCCAATTCGAACAGGTCCGGCAACATGCGGGGGTCGCTTCCCAGCGCTCGGGTGATCACCGAGCGCTGCGGGTGCACCTTCGCCTCTTCTTTGGTGATATGGCCCGCCTCTATGAGGTCGGCCATCAGAGAATGGTCGCGGGTGAGCTGCTGCAGCCGCCCCTTCGACAGCAGATAGGCGCGGGAGTCGCCCACTTGGGCAATCACCAGCCGCTCGCCCTCCAGGATAGCGGCGGTGCAGGTGGTGCCCATGCCCTCGCGGCCGCGGCCCTCCCGGGCGGCACGAATGATGGCCAGGTTGGCCTCTTCCACCGCTCGGCCCAGCTCTTCCACGTCGGCATGCTGGGGGGCGCGGTTCTCTATCACGCGCACGGCAATCTCGCTGGCCACCTCGCCGGCAGCGTGGCCTCCCATGCCGTCGCACACTACATACAACGGCGGCGCCACCACCAGCGAGTCCTCGTTGTGGTCGCGCACGCAGCCGACATCGGTGCGGCTGCCGAAGGTAGTGGGGGCTATCTTGCGCTTGAGGCCGGCCATTACTGGTACCTCACGCGGATGGCCACATCGCCTACGGTAACCACGTCGCGGTCGTGCAGCACGGTGGGGCCTTCGATACGCTGGCCGTTCACGTAGGTGCCGTTTTTGGAGCCCAGGTCCTCAACGAAGAGGTTTTGGCCCATCAGCTGGAACTTCGCATGGCGCCCCGACACGTAGCCGGCGCCTATCACGATGTCGGCGCCGGGGGTGCGTCCTACAATCACTTCGCCGCGCACATTAATGGTGAGGCCGCGCAGCTCTTTGGGGCCGCGCTCCACCGAGAGCGTCCAGGTGCGCTCCTTCTTCCGCTGCCCCTTCACCAGGCCGATGCCGGTGCGCATGATGGCGAACAGGAACAGGTACAGCAGCGCCACGAACAGAAGTCGCGCAATGAGCAGAACTACGTCGATCACCGTGAAATCTCCCTTGTCTTGGTTGAGTGGTGCATGTGGGCGGGCGGTGCAGGGGCTAGATGAGCTGGAACTCTATGTCGGTGATGCCCAGTGTTATACGGTCGGCATCGTTGAGGGCAATGGATTTTATCTTGCGCCCGTTCACGAAGGTACCGTTCATGGACCCAAGATCTGTCAGCGTCCAATGGTTGTTGCCCATGTTGCGTATCTCGGCGTGGTGCCGCGAGATGTTGATATCCTGCAAAACAATGTCGTTGTTGTTCTCGCGGCCGATGGTCATAGTGTCGGAATCCAGCAGAAATGCCTGGTCGTGGGTGATGTCGTAGAGGTAGGGGGTAAGCTGCCCCAAGTTCGATTGGGGGACGGCGCCCATCTGGAAGTTCTCGGTGCCATCGAAGCCGTCGTAGGCGGGTTGCTCGCCATAGGGGTTGGCGCCGTTGGGGCGGGGCGGCACATAGCCGGGGGTTGGGGCCGCCGCTGCCACAGGGGCGGCAGAGGCGCCGGCCAGGCCATAGCGCTCCATTTCCTCCTGGCGCAGCTTCGCCACCAAGGGCGCCGCCACCATTTCCGATTGGATGGTGAACTTGCCGTGCTTCAGTTCATCGTCCACCATAAAGCGCACCAGCGGCTGGCCGTCCATGATCAGGCCGTGCTCGGCGGCTTTGGCCGACAGATAAGTTTCGGTTTCGCCGGCCAAGGTAGGGTAGTAGCCGAACAGGCGGGCATCGTCATCAGCGTTCACGAACACGGTGTACAGGGTGGGGGCGTACTCTTTGCCAGCGCCCACCATGCGCTCGCGGCGCATCTGCTTCTCGGCTCGCTTGGCAATTTGAACGGGGGAGAGGGGCGTTCCGCCCATTTTGTTGGCGGCTCCTTCCACCGTGTCTTCCATTTTTCCTTCGAATTTCGAAAGAAGTCCCATCAGTTCTCCTTGCGCTTAACAAACACCGCTGCTCGGGGGCCCGTATGGTTGCGACCAAGGGCCGTACGGGCACTAATCGTCCCATTGTTAAGGTTACATAATAAACGACATGGCGCACTTCAGCGGCCCTATCCTTTACCCAATTGCCATTTCTTACGGTTTTTTAAGGTTGGTGGCTGATGCCAGTGAGGTCTTCGCTGGCCGATGGTAGCCATTCGCGTTGAAGCAGGCATCGGCTCGGGGCTAGTTCAGCTTCTGCCCATTCATGAAGCGATGGCGGGTGCGAAGGGTGCGCCACACCACATACACGCTCAGCACAAACGCGCCGATGAAGCCCAGCACTCCCAGCAGAGGCACCCCCAGAATTTTCGGCACCATATTAGTGGTGCACAAGATGGCGGAGCCTAGGAACAGGCCCGCTGCCATGATGGCCAGCGACATGCGGCCCGCGGCCATGTGAACAGTGGCCAGCACTTCATCGGGTACCGAGACATCTCCTTTAACCGACACTTGCCCGCGTGCAAGCATGGCCAGCACATGGGACAACTGGGTGGGCAGCCGTGCCGCCGAGCCTACCGCTTCGGCGCTGTCGTAGGCAAGCGAAACCGCCTTTTCGCCAATGTATTTCGGGCTGAACATCTGCTTCACGACATGCTCGGACACCACGTCTATCACGCTGGTTTTAGGGGCTATCTCGGTAAGCAGCCCCTCTAGCGTGATGAAGCCGCGGGCCAGCATGGTTACACTGGGCGTCATGACAAGATTCTGGCGCCGCAGCACTTCAATTACCTCTTGGAAGGCCTCGCCGATGTTGATGTTGGCCATGTCCGCTTGGCTGTACTTCGCCAACAGCCGGTCCATCTTCTCCAAAAGAAGGTCCTCGTCTACGGTGCCCTCGGGGCTGCATAGCCCCAGGACCGCCTTCATCAATTCGTAGGCGTTGCCAAAGGCCACCGACCGGAACATGCGGCTCACCAGCATGCGCTCCGATCCGGAAAGGGTGCCCACCATGCCGAGGTCTATCCACACCAGCTCTTTCCCGCGCACGATGATGTTGCCGGAGTGGGGGTCGGCATGGAAGAACCCGTTGTCCAGCACCTGGGTCACATAGCTTTGGATGAGCCGGTGGGAAAGCGCGCCCACATCTACTCCCTGGCGTTTCAGCGCTTCCACATTGCTTATCTCGATACCCGTGACATATTCTTCCACCAGCACCGACTCTGTGGAAAATTTCGGGTAGGGCTCTGGGCATGTGACACCCGGCTGCGTTTCCAACTCCTTGTGGAATCGCACCAGGTTGTTCAGCTCGATGGTGAAGTTCAGCTCGTTTTCGGTGGTGCGCTCCAGCTCGTTAACGAATCCGCTGAGGTTTTTGATGACGTCTTTGTGGGCGCTGGTGGCGAAGTCCCCAAAGGCCAGGAGGCCCTTCATCATGGCAATGTCCTCGGCCATTTGCTCCACCACGCCGGGCCGGCGCACCTTCACCGCCACCACCGTACCGTCCAAAAGCGTTGCTTTGTGCACTTGGGCAATGGAGGCGGCCCCCAGCGGCTTGGGGTCGATCGAGGCGAACACTTCTTTATATGAGTGGCCGTAGGATTTGTCGATGCATTCCACCACCATATCGAAGCTCATGGGAGATACGTTGTCATGCAGCTTTTCGAAGGCCTCGCAGTATTCCTTGGGCAGGATGTCGGAGCGGCTGGAGGCCAGCTGCCCTATCTTCACATAGGTGGGTCCCAGCGCCTCAAGCACTGCCACCGCCTTTTGCGGGGTCATGCCCTGCGCCACGTGGTATTGGCGCATGATGTGCAGTATTTCCTTCATGCGCGGCGAAGACGTCTTGTCCTTTACTGACAGCTCTTTGAAGCGGAGAAACTCCCTAAACGTCGTCATGGGCCAACCATCTCCTCTCGCGGCGCGGGTGTTTGTGCCATGTGCCCCTCGAAGGCTCAATGCTACCAGCCCATGTGGGTGCTTCGCCCAAGCAATGGGCCCCTGACAACGAGTTGAAACGGAAAGAAGGCGGCGAGAGCGGGCGTGTTACAGCAGCTTCTCGAAGGTCACCCGCTGCGGGGTGGCGTTGGGGATGTTGCCAGCCTCTAGCACTTCCACCACGCCGCACTCGGTGAAGCCGCAGCGCTGGGCCAAGGTGCGCATGGGGGTGTTTCCCGGGTGCGTGTCCAATCGCACGCTCTCGCAATCATGTCGCCGGGCCATTTGCTCGGCCGAGGCCAGGAGGAACTTCGCCAGCCCCTTGCCCTTGGCGTCGTGGGCAACTGCCACTCGGTGCACTGTGGCGTACAGCGGCTCTTCAGAAGTGGAGGCGGTAAGCCATGCGCCATCGATTTGATCGTAGTTGCGATCGCCGCGCATGCTCACCATGCACGTGGCCACTATCTTGCCGTTGTCTTCGACTACGAAGGACTCGCCCCATTGCACATCCGCTTCGATGGCCTCGCGATGCGGGTAGCCTTGCTGCCATTGGTCGATGCCCAATGCCGCCAGGGAATCGCGGCCATCGGCCAGTACTTCCATTACGCGATCGATTTCGGCCGGAGCTGTGGGGCGAAACTCCATGGGCGCAACCTCCTAAAAGATTATGGGCAAGTGTCCATTAAACCAGACCGCGTCCCAACGCGGCCCTGCGTTTCCCCGCCCCCGCAGATATTCCACTTTGCGGGAGGGGGCAAACGGGAACGGCGGACGATGACGCCGAGGAATTGCCTCCTATGCCCCGGGGCTGCTGGCGGATGCGGGGGAGTGCTTGCTGGCGAAGATTGCTAGAGGCGGCGCAGCTCCTTCACCAAAAAGCGGCCGGTGACGCTGGCGGGGCAGGCGGCCACTTGAGCGGGAGTGCCCTCGCACACGATGGTGCCCCCTGTTGGCCTCCGCCGGGGCCCATGTCGATGAGGTAGTCGGCATTTCCCATCATGTCCAGGTCGTGTTCGATCACCACCACAGTGGCACCGTGGTCGATCAGCCGCTGCAGCACCTCTATGAGGGTTTCCACGTCCAGCGGGTGCAGCCCGATGGTGGGCTCATCGAATACGAACAGGGTGTCTGCTTGGCTGCGGTGCATTTCGCTGGCCAGTTTCAGCCGCTGCGCCTCGCCGCCGGAAAGGGCGGGGGTGGCCTCTCCCAGCGTGAGGTAGCCCAACCCCAAATCGTGCAGGGTCTGCAGTTGCTCGCGCACCTTTTTCAGGTGGGGGAGGGCCGTCAGCGCCTGGTCGATGGTGAGAGAGAGGATCTCCGGCAGCGAAAGCGTGTTGACCGCGCCGAAGTCCTCCGCGTGGGCGTGGCTGGCGGATACTGGGGTCCGCCCGGCATCGTAGGTGCCTTCAGGGCTCTGCGCCTTTGCGGCGGCTTTGGCGCCCATTTCTCGCAGCGCCTCGCCTCTCTCGGCTGTCTCTTCGGCGGAAAGCGGGCCGAAATCCTCCACCAACATCTGCACCGCGTAGGCATCGTGGCTGTAGCGGCTGCCATGGCAGCTGGGGCAGGGGATGTCCACATCGGGCAAAAACTGCACATCCAGCGATATCTGCCCGGTTCCGTCGCAGGTGGGGCAGCGGAGCTGTCCGGTGTTGTAGGAGAAATCCCCTGCCTTAAGCCCCCGCGCCTTCGCCTCGGGCAGCTTCGCGAACTCGCGGCGCAGGTGGTCCAGCACGCCGGAATAGGTGGCAACGGTGGAGCGCACGTTCACGCCGATGGGGGTGGCGTCCACGAGGTCTACCCGCTGGATGCCCGGCGCGTCCACGCTGGCCACATGGGCGGGCAAGGGACGCCCTGCCAACTGGGCCTTCAGCGCCACTACCAGGCTCTCCAGCACCAGCGTGGTCTTGCCGCTGCCTGAGACGCCGGTCACCACCGTGAGGCGCCCCTTTGGCAGAACGGCCTCCAGCGGCTTTACGGTGTGGATGGCGCCGGTGCTTATGGAGATGCGCCCTTCGTCGAACAGGTGCTCCGCCGCCACAGGGGTGCGGCCGCCCACGGTGGCAGTGCCGGCGAGGAAGGGCCCGATGCGTGAGGCGGGATTGGCTGCCACCTGCGCTACTGTGCCCTGGGCAATCACGCGGCCGCCTTTGGCACCGCTGCCGGGGCCGATCTCGATAAGGTGGTTGGCGTGGCGCAGCACGGCCACGTCGTGGTCCACCATCACCACTGAGTTGCCGTCAGAAAGAAGGTCGTCCATCACTCCTAACAGCCCTTCCACGTTGGCAGGGTGCAATCCAATGGATGGCTCGTCCAATACGTACAGCACGCCGGTAGTACGGCTGCGCACTGCGCGGGTGAGTTGCACCCGCTGCCGCTCACCGTTGGAGAGGGTCTCACTGGCGCGGTCGAGCGAGAGGTACCCCAGCCCCAGCTGCTCCAGCCGCTGGATGGGCTCGACCATCTCGCTAGTGATGGAATTGGCCATGGGACGCATGTCCTCTACCAGCCACGGCGCCACGGTGGGCAGCCAATCCCGCAGCTCATCTAAGGTGAATGCGGTCACTTGTGCCAGGTTGAGGCCGTCTATCAGACTGGAGCGCGCCTTTTCGGAAAGTCGCGTGCCGTGGCAGGAGGGGCACACGGTTTCGGTGAGGAACTTTGCTACCCGCGCCATGCCTTTCTCGTCTTTGGCCTTCGCCAGCGCGTTTTTCACGGTGTTCACGGCGCTGTAGTAGGTGAAGTCCAGCTCGGTGGCGTGGCTTTTATTCTTGGGTACGTACAGGATGTGCCTCTTCTCCATGGGGCCGTGCAGCACGATGTCTTTTTCCTTGGCGGTGAGGTCTTTGTAAGGGACATTGATGCGCACGCCCATTTCACGCGCTACCTGCGGCATGAGCGACCACATGAGGTTGCGCCACGGGGCCACGGCGCCTTCTTCCAGGGTGAGGTTGGGATCGGCGATGAGGGTGGACTCGTCTATATCGCGCACTACGCCGGTGCCGCCGCATTCAGGGCAGGCGCCACCGCTGTTGAAGGCCAAGTCCTCAGCGCCGGGGCCGTAAAACTCCACGCCGCAGGTACTGCAGGTGATGGGCAGATCGGCGGCCACGTTCAGGCTGGGTGGGTTCAAATGGCCGTTGGGACAGCAATGGCACCCCAGCCGCGAGAACATGAGCCGCAGGTAGTTCAGCAGCTCGGTGGAGGTGCCGAAGGTGGAGTGCACGCCGGGAATGCCGGGCCGCTGGCGCAAGGCCAGGGCGGCGGGTACGTGCAACACCTCGTCTACGGTGGCGCGCCCCGCCTGAGAGATGCGGCGGCGGGTGTAAGTGGACAGCGCCTCTAAGTAGCGGCGCGACCCTTCTGCGTACAGCACTCCCAGCGCCAGCGAGCTTTTCCCGCTGCCGGAAACACCGGCGATGGCCACCAGCTGTCGCAGCGGCACATCGAGGGAGAGGTTCTTCAGGTTGTGCACCCGCGCCCCGCGCACCTCAATCTGGGTGGGCTCGGTGAATTTGGCTGCCTCTTGGCTGAGATCGGTCATGAACGGCTCCATTGCAATCGGAATCGAATGATTCCAGTGTAGCCATTTGGCGGCGGCAATGGGGAAGGTGGGGGAGAACTGTTCGGTTTCATAAAAAGGAGCGCCGGCAGCGGGTGGGCTGCCGGCGCTATTAGCTTGCGGGCCATGCTTTGGGAGCCGGGATCAATCGTAGGGCAGAGATTCTATCTCTGCCTAAACGGACAACTCGTATGCGATCGCGGCCCAGGCAGACATAGAATGTCTGCCCTACGAAAAGCCGTTCGGACCAATAGGCGGCGGGGCGGTTTGCAAGGGGAGGGGGCGCCCCGCCGCCTGAGGGTTGGCTACTCCTGGCCGTGCCAGTTACGGCCGCGCAGGATGTAGGCCACAGAGGGCTGGTTGCCTACATCGGTCAAACGATGCACGTCCGCATCGGTGAAGGGCACCACGTAGTCAGTCATCTTGGCGCGGGCTTTCTGCATGCCCTCGTAGGAGGGGTCGGTCACGGAAGCGGGGTCGGCCGGTCCTTCGAAGCTGTCCCAGCCGGCATCGATGTCGCCGAACCAGCGGGCGCGGCCGCTGCACTGGGCCACGCACTGGGGCAGCTCCCCTTGGGCGGTGCGCTGTTCGCACAGGGTGCACTTCTCCACCACCCGTTCCTCTTCGTTCAGGTAGCGAACCCCGTAGGGGCAGGCCATGGCGCAGAACTGGCAGCCGATGCACTTCTCCTTGTCCACCTGAACGCTGCCGTCGGCCAGCTTGTGGGAGGCCTCGGTGGGGCAAACGCTCACGCAGGCAGGGTTAACGCAGTGCTGGCATTGGATAGGCAGGAAGTAGCTCTCCACCGTTGAGCCCTTCGTTTTACGGTTCTCGGCTTTGTTGGGGCCTATGCGCAGCACTTTTATCCAGAAGTTGCCGATGGGCACGCTGTTCACGGTTTTGCATGCGGAGGAGCAGGCCAGGCACCCTACGCAGCGGTTGAGGTCGGTGACGATGGCGTACTGGGTCATCTTAGGCCTCCTTTCGGATGTCGTAGTTGGGTAGCCACGCCTTCAGACGCGGATCGCTGGAGTCGGTGATGATGGGGGTGCCGTCTTCCGGCGAGCAGGGGACAACTTGGCCGTTCGGGCAGTTTTCCGGCGTAGCCTTGTAGATCTTCACTAAGTAGCCGCGCATGACGGTAGAACCGATGATGGGGTCCTGGTTGTCCGGGTCGTTCAGGAGGTTGCAGTCGCACAGCGTCTCGCCGCGGGTGGGGCCGGGCAGCTCGGGGAACCACCAGGCGTGCTCGAGGTTCACCGTGCCCTTGCCGATGCCGTAGTACAGGTCCACGGTTTCGCGAATCTTGCCCCATGGGGTCTCGATCCAGGCCCAGTCTCCCTGTTCCAGTCCCAGCTCGGCGGCATCGTCGGGGTTGATTTCCATGCGGGGCACCGGCCACTGCTCGCGGCACCAGGGCAGCTGCCGGTGCTCGCTGTGGAAGTACACCGGGATGCGGCGGCCAGTGGTGGCGATGAAGGGGTATTCCTTGTACATCTCCGGATCGGAGACGGGGGTGTGGTCGGATTCCTCGTAGATGGGCATGATGTCGGCGTAGGTGGCATGGCCCTCGGTTGGATTGTTGATGTCGTTGGACTCCAGCGACACCGGCCAGAACTCCATGCGGCTGGTGGCGGTGAGGAAGCCGAAGCCCATGCTGGGGTAGATGTCGTTCATGATGCCAGCCGCCCGCTGACGCATCTTGCCGTTCTCCCAGCGGTGGTAGGTGCCCCAGTTGGCAGGAGAAACGCTCTTGGCATCCCACCAGCCGTTTTTCTGGAACTGGTCACGGAAATCGGCCCAGTCTTTAGCGATGGGGTCGGCCCCCTCCACCGCCTTCATAGTCTCCCCACCCACTGCCAGGGCGAAGTCCATCTTCTCCTCATGGGTGGGCCAGGGGGGCAGCCCCTCGGCGTCGAACCATGGCGTGCCGATGGCTTTGGCGTAGGCGGTGTAGATGTCGGGGTCGTTCCAGGTGTCTGCCGGAGGTTCGATGGCCTTGCAAGTGGCGCCGATACCGCCGGATGCGCCTTGGGATACACGCGGATGGTCTACTTCCATCCAATGGCGGGCGGGCATCAGCACATCGGCCAGCTCGGTTACCGGATGGTGCCACAGGTTGATAGCGGCCCAGAAGTCCATAGTGCACAGGGCGTCCCATGCCAGCTTGGAATTGGACATGTTCATGAAAGTGGAGCCGCAGTCGATGCCGCCACGAATGCGATAGGGGCCATACTCGCCTAGGGCGCTGCGCCAATTGCAGGTGGCATCGGACCACTGGTTGTACCATTTCAACATGGGGAAGTCGGCGGCCGATATCTGCTTGCCCTGTATTTCCATCATGGTGGCTTGCTGATAGGGATAGGCGCTCATGAAACTCAAGACCGGCGCTTCGGGGGCTGCTTGGAATACACCCACGGCAGGGGAGCGGGTGGGGCCGCGATTGCCGGCGGGACTGTCGGCATTACCGGTGAGATAGGACAGATGGGTGAGGGTGCGAATGGTTTGCACGCAATGGCCAATTTGGTCGGTTGCCAGCTGGTAGTGCAGGCCACCGTTGCCAAAGTTTTGTCCTTCGGGGCGAGTGGCCCACACCAGGCAGGCTTCCTCGATGAGCTCGGCATCCACGCCGGTCACCTCTTGGGCCCATTCGCATGTCTTGTCCGCCAGCGAATCCAGCAGGAAGGTCCATACCGGGCGCGCCTTGTGCACGCTGCCGTCTTTCAAGGTCACCTCGTATTCGCCTTCGAGGGCTGGGTTAATAGAGTCGAATTGCGAGGCGGGTGGCATGTAGGCGTTGTACTTTTCCATATACTCGCACTCATCCAGCGTAGGCGCTACGTGATTCTCACCTTCCCACTGGGTGGTTTCGGCGTCAAGGTAGGAAAGGGCATCGTTGCCGGTGGCGCCGGCTGCCGCCTTGGCAAGGTCCCACACCATGAAGCGCTCGTGGCGGCCGCCTTCCACCAGGTCGCTTTCCTTTAGCAGTTTCGTCTTCATGTTCACGCCGCCGGCACCGTCCAAAATCCAGCCGCCGGAGGGCTCCATGTCCTCTACCACCAGCATAGGGGCATTGGACCAGCGCTTTACGAACAGCTCGTCATACAGGCCATTGTCGATGACAAGCTTCTCCCAGGCCAGCGCGATGGCGTGGTCGGTGCCAGGGCGAATTTGCAGCCAGTAGTCTGCTTCCTTGCCCAGACCGCCCTCGCGGGGGTCGATGAGGATGTGCACATCGGCGTTGTTGGCCACGTCCACTACGGTGCGGGCGGTGTCGTCATAGTTGGAAGCCTCTACGCCGGTGCCCCATTGTACGTATACGCGTGGATTGTCCACGGTGGCCATCCAATAGCCGCCCAGCTGGTCGATCAATTGACCGGTGAAGTGGCGCGGCCCTTTGCAGATTTGTGAAGCCAAACTGCCGTTGGGGGTGTTCATCAGGATCTTCATGCCGGCGTAGCCGCCCATCGACCAGATGCGGCTGGTGCCGTTCAGTGTCATGAGGCACTCGCTGCCGTACTTTTCGGTGAGGCCCATGAAACCCTCGGCCATCATGCCAATAGCCTCGTCCCAGCCGATGCGCACCCAGCCGGGCTCCTGGCCCTTGGGATTGGTGCGCTTCAGGGGATGGTACAGGCGATCGGGGTGATAAGCGGCTTGCAGCGACGACTGCGACTTGCAGCAGCAGTTGCCGCGGCTTTGCGGCGCGCTCTGGTCGCCTTCGATCTTGATGGCGCGGCCGTTCTGCACGGTTACCCATACACCGCATTCCATCTTGCCGCAGCCGCGGCAGCAGGTGCGCACGCGGGTTACTTCACCGGACGACTCTTTCGGAGCCTCGTCAGCCACCGCTTGCAATCCTGCCGTGGCGGTGGAAGCGGCGATGGCCGCCCCGGCTACCAGGCTGGCCCGCAGAAAGCTGCGACGGCTCAGGTTCAACTTTCCCATTTGCTCTCCTCCTTCTTCTTCCTTCGGATGGTGCTTATGGTCAGGGGGGCGGCTTTTGCGGACGTACCTGCCAAAGGAATGGCCGATATGGTTAAGTAGCCCCCTGACCTCCCGATTTGTGAGTATGGACGGCAAACGGGGAATTGAGAAATAGCGATTTGTCATACCCGATGCTGCCATCGAAATGGCCGTTCGCATCCTGTGCGCAGGGAATGGCCCCCAGCCCATTCCGTTTCTCGATGGGGTGATGGAAATAAGGAATGGCCGCATGGGCGGAAGGGGTTACGCATAGCGTTTCGCCTGGTAGAATCGCTGGATAACTTGCGCAACCAAAGCGCGCATATACTACGAGGGGCTGCAGAAGCTTATAATGGTGTCTGCTTTGCCGAAGGGGACGGGGATGGCAATGGAGCTGAATTACCTGGAAGAGTTCATCGTGCTGGCCAATCGGCTGAACTACACCAAAACGGCCGATGAGCTGCATTTGGCGCAATCGACGCTTAGCAAGCACATGTCGCTTTTGGAAGCGGATCTTTCTGCGCAGCTGTTCTGCCGCGTTCACTCGCAAGTGGAGCTTACCGAGGAGGGCTTTTTCTTTTTGGGAGTGGCAACCGGCATTGTGAACGAGTACCGCAACGCCCAGTCTACCCTGAAGACCATGGTGGCTCGCAAGCCTATCTCCATCGCTGCTCGTATGGAGGATCCAGCCATTTCCGGACTGCTGTCCATTGCTGCATCTTTGGCGGCGCCGGACGAGGCTCCTATTACGTTTAGCCATGCCAAAGACAAGCCGCCGCTCGATCTCATTGTGAAGGGCGATCTAGATGTGCTGGTGGATTTGCTGCCGGCCCGCGGGACGCAGCTGCCCGGCTCTATTGCGCGGCAATTTTTGTTCAGCCAGCCTTTTGTGGCCATCATGGATCCTGCCAATCCCCTAGCTGAGCGCGGTTCGCTTTCTATGGTCGACCTTAAAGACTCCACATTGGTACAGTTGATTTGGGAAAACACCCAACCAGGCTGGCAGAAGATCGAAGAGCTTTGTCATCAAAACGGTTTCGAGCCCAAGGTGCGGCCAATGGCGGTGCGCTCGCAGGCGGAGGCCATTGCGATGCTGCCCCAAGGTTGCGTGCTGCTCTATCCTGCCGCCTCTCGCGAGTTGCGCTTTCTCGACTTTGCCACAAACCGGGTGCTGGTGCCCATCACTGACGAGTGCGCGGTGTTCAGCATTTACGCCATCTACCGTGAGGATCGCTTTGAAAAGCTTTCTCGTTTCTTTGCCCACTTGGACGAAGCGGCCGTGAAGATGGGGTTCAAGGAGGAGTAGCGGGCTTGTCAAAAAAAACGAAACTATGGGGGAACCCACTGTTTGGACAAGCAAAACGGGCCGGGCGTTTGCCCGGCCCGCAAAGTTTCCTGGAGCCAATGAGCGGACTCGAACCGCTGACCTACGCATTACGAGTGCGTTGCTCTACCAACTGAGCCACATTGGCGATAAGGCAAAAATGTATTATAGAGAATCTGGCGCGTGTCCGCAAGTTGGGCATCCGTTAGTAACGAGGTCTTGACTTCTTGCGGTTCTGCGTCTCTTTTCGAAATGTCTCAAATAGTTGGTTACGGGGGGCTTGCGGTTTTGCCACAGTTCACGGTTGACAGGAAAGCTCCGATGCCTTCGCCAGAAAATGGCGGCTGACGCTTAGGGCGAAGTTTGTCCTAAGCCGTATTTGGATGGTAAAGCGGATGTGGACGGCGTTTGCAATTGGGAGGCGCATTATGGAAGTTCGCATAAAGCGAGTGTACGAACCCTACGAGGAGAGCGATGGCTACCGGGTGCTGGTGGACCGGCTATGGCCCCGCGGCCTTACGAAGGAGCGGGTACACTACAACGTGTGGGAGAAGGGCATTGCTCCCTCCACCGAGCTGCGTCGTTGGTTTGGGCACGACCCGGCCAAGTGGGACGAGTTCAAAAAGCGCTACGTGGCAGAGCTGAACGCCAACCCCGAGGCTGCTGCTTTTGCCGCCGAGCTCACCAGCCCGAAGTTAGCTGCTTACCCGTGCGTGACCCTGTTGTACGCCGCAAGGAACGAAGCCGATAACGAGGCAGTTGTCCTGCAGAAATGGCTTACCGCCCACGAGAAGCAGGCTTAGCGCAAATACATCGTGGATGGGCCGATTCGGCAGGTCGGAGCGAGGTCCGGCCAAGCGGAGTAGGGCGGAGATCCACTCGTCGTGAGGCGAGTTAGCTCCGCCCGTACGGAGCGTCGAGCGCAGGCCTGTCGAATCGGCCCACCTCCGGGAGAGTTGCGACCGTCTACCCTTTGGTTATTTCACGATGAGCACGGGAACGTGGGTCTTTTGTAGCACCGAATAGCACACGCTGCCCAGCATGCTGCGCACGGCCCCCATGCCGCGATGGCCCATCACGATGCAGTCGTAATCGCCCGCTTCGGCGTAGCCGGTGATGGCATCGTGGGGCGATCCGTTCACCACGGCAATCTCCACATTGGCGCCATCGCCAATAATGGGGGCGATGGCCTTGCGGATGTGCTCGGTGGTCTCGCGGCTGGCCTCTTCGTCAATCTTCTCAAGAGAGTCTACCTGCAGGGCATCGCCCATTACGCCGGACATGCGGGCGGCAATCTTGAACGTTTCGGCGTTGTAGTCATGCCAGTCCACTACGGTTAGCACCGTGATGACGGTGCCAGGTGCGAGGCTGGCCAGATCCATTGCTTGGGCCAGGGCGTGGGCCGCCGGCTCGGACGAATCGTAGGGCACCAGGATCTTCTTGAACATGACTTCCTCCTCACTCAAGCCTATGGGGAAAGCCTAACCATTTTTCATCCCTGTGGCAGGTTCCTTAACGGCATTGTTGATTTGATTGGAGGTGCGGCGTCCGGCCGGGGTTGTTTTATACTATCGCGAAACCCTTTTGCCCCGACGGGGCCCAACATTTAGGAGCTTTTACGTATGAGTTTGAAAACTGGCGCGGCAAAAGCAACGAGTGCAATGCTTACCTGGGGCCTTCGCCATGTTGCCCACCGGCCGGCGGCAAATTTGCCCGGTGATGTGGCTTTGAAGATAGATCCGGCCATTGTGGCAAACTTGCGCGGCAAGGTAACCGAGGCCTCGGTGATGGTGGTGGGCACCAACGGCAAGACCAGCGTGTCCAACCTGCTAGCGGATGCGCTGCAGCTGGCGGGGAAGTCGGTGATCTGCAATCGCACGGGGGCGAACTTGGCCTCGGGCATTGCCACGGCGCTGCTGCAGCAGCCCACAAGCCAGTGGGGCGTGTTCGAGTGCGATGAGCTGTGGCTAGCGGAGATGCTGCCCCAGACGAAGGCCAACTACGTGCTACTGCTGAACCTGTTCCGCGACCAACTGGATAGGTGCGGCGAGATAAGCCGCATCCAAGACTCCATCATCGGCGCGCTGGCGGCGTCGCCAGAGACGGTGCTGGTGTACAACGGCGATGATCCGTTGTGCGCGCGCATTGCTGCCGAAGCCCCCAACCGATCGGTTGCCTATGGGGTGCAGGGAAGCATGGGGCTGGCGCAAAACACTGTGGCCGATGCCCAGATGTGCCAGAACTGCGGCCAGATGGTGCGCTATCGCTATCGTCAGTACGGCCAGTTGGGGGATTACTACTGCGAAGCCTGCGGGTTTGGCCGCCCGGCGCTGGATTTCACGGCGCGCGATGTGGCTTTTTCTGTCCAGGGGGCATCCTTCGAGGTGTGTCGCGAAAATGCTGCCGACGATGGCGCTCCTGCCTGCCTGTCCCTGCGCGCCTCGGCCGGCACCCCCTACCTGGTGTACAACTATCTGGCCATCTTCGCTCTGCTTTCCCGGGCAGGAGTGGCAACGGATCGGTTGCAGCAGGCCATCGATCAATTCAGTCCCGGCAACGGGCGTTTGCAGTCGTACCGTCTGCAGGGGCGGCCGGTGCTGCTCAACTTGGCGAAGAACCCCACTGGCTTCAACCAGAATCTCAAGATAATCGAGCAAGATAAGGGCCCGAAGGCGGTGGCCTTTTTCATCAACGATCAGATTGTGGACGGTCGCGACATCTCGTGGATATGGGATATCGACTTCGAAGAACTGGCTGCTTGTCCGGGCACGGTGGTGTTCGCCGGAGGTTCCCGCAAAAACGACTTGCAGGTGCGGCTGAAGTACGCCGGCCTGCCGGCGCGACTGGTGGACGGTATCGAGGAGGTGTTCGCGCAGATCGATGCTGATGGGCAGCTTCCGCCCGATGCCGGTGTGTATGCCATCGCCAACTACACGGCGCTGCCAGTGGTGCACGATGCGCTGGATGCCATGGCGGCGAAGGAGTCCGCAGCGGACGTGGCGGAAGTGTCTTCAGAAGCGGCCGGCGGGGAAGGGGGGCTCCCCGGCGCGGGCGGCGGCGCCTGCGGCGAAAAAGCTGCGGCGCAAGGAAGCGGAACGGATGACTCCTCTGGAGCGGAGGTCGTTGCGGTAGAGCCTTCTGGTCGGGCGTCGCAATCTGGGGAAGATGTAGTCTCGTCCGGCGCCGAACAGCCTCCGGTGGTCATTGCCCATCTGTTCCCTGACTTGCTGAACCTGTATGGCGACGGCGGCAATGTGCGCATACTGCAGCAGCGGCTAGCTTGGCGCGGCATCCCCGCCCAAGTGGTGCGGGTGGAGCATGGGCAATCGGTGGATTTGTCGCAGGTGGACCTGGTGTTCATGGGGGGCGGCCCCGACCGCGAGCAGAAGCTGGCCAGCGAAGAGCTGCTGGCCATGCGCGACCAGCTGGCTGCCTACGTGGAGGAGGACGGCCCCCTGCTGGCTATTTGCGGCGGCTACCAGATTCTGGGGCATCGCTGGTTGTGGGGCGATGAGCTGGTGGAAGGGCTTTCCATCGTGGATCTGGAAACCCGCCGTCCCGGCACTTCGGCGGACCGCCTGGTGGATAACCTGGTGCTACGCTCGCCGCTGGCTGATGTTCCGGTGGTGGGGTACGAGAACCACGCTGGGCGCACGTACCTGGGCGAGGGAGTGCAGCCTTTCGGCGAGGTAATTTCCGAGGCCGGACATGGCAACAACGAGCAAGACATGGCCGATGGCGTTTTGTACCGCAACGTGGTGGGCACCTATTCCCACGGCCCGGTGCTCTCCAAGAACCCTGAGGTGGCCGATTGGCTGTTGCAGCGGGCCCTGGAGCGCCGCCAGCAGCGTGCCGGCGTGGTTGCCGCGCAGCTTGCCCCTCTGGATGACAGCGAAGAGCTGCAAGCTAACGCCGTGATGCGCGAGCGCCTGGGTTTATAGCCCGTAATTTCGGAGAACTTGTGGAGCGAGTGGCCGTAAGTCGTGATTTTTGCTTAAGAACGTTTCCCGTCTGTTGCCAAGGCCGGGTGGGTAAGGGAAACTACCTCGTATGAATACTTCAGGCAATAACAACCCGCGCAACCGGCATGCACAAGCCGGTAACCCGCGGACTCAATCTCAGGGACGCCATGCTGCTTCATCCAATGCGGCTGGCGGCTCCAATAACCCTCGTGCCAACGCTGCGGCAGGCAGGAACAACCCCCGTGCCAATGCTGCTTCTCAGGGCCGTGCGGCTGCTGCCGGTGGTCGTGGGCAGTCGCTTCCCGTCATGAGCCAGGGCGCCTCGCACGTTTCCAATTCGGTGCTGGAGAATCAGGCAGTGCCTGCCACTAAGCGCAAGCGGGGAAAGGCGAAAAAGATTGCCCTTGGGGCTTTGGCGGCTGTGCTGGTGGTGGCCATCGTCGGCATTGGCTTCGCGTTCGCATACATCAACCGTGTGCAGGGAAACATGCAAGAGGGCATCTCCCAAGGGGTGTTCAACACCTTAGATAATGTAGCGGCGGGAGAGCCTTTCTATATGCTGCTTATGGGCACCGACGGTTCGGAAGAGCGCGAACAGTCGGGCGAGTACGGCGACTCGTTCCGCACCGACTCCATGATGCTCTTGCGCGTCGATCCGCCCCAGAAAAAAGTCACGTGTGTGTCCATCATGCGCGACACCCAGGTGGAGATCGAGGGCTACGGCAAGCAGAAGATAAACGCTGCCCATGTGTTCGGCGGCACCGAGCTAGCCATCAAAACGGTGTCCGAGCTGGCTGGGGTGCCAATTGCCCACTTTGCAGAAATTGATTTCGACGGGTTCGAGAAGATCGTGGACGCACTGGGCGGCATCGAAGTGGACGTGCCGGTAGCTATTCACGACAGCCATGTGGACGCAGAGCTGGAGCCGGGCCTGCAAACCCTGAACGGCGTTGAGGCGCTGAGCCTCTGTCGCTCGCGTCACACTTACGATGACCTGGGCAGCGGCGATGCCTTGCGGGCCGCCAACCAGCGCATCGTCATCGGGGCCATTGCAAAGAAGGTGCTGGCTTCCGATGTTGCCACCATGATGAGCAGCATCGAGGCCCTTTCCCAATACGTCACTACCGATATGAGCGTCACCGATATCTTGGCGTTGGCCCAATCGATGCGCGGCATGGACATGGAGACCGATTTCTACACGGCAATTTGCCCCACCGTTTCCGACTACTCCGATGGCATCTGGTGGGAAATCCTTCAGAAGCATCAGTGGGAAAAGATGATGGAGCGCATCGACAAGGGGCTTTCTCCCACTGAGGAAGATCAGGTGGACGAGGCCACCGGTATCGTGATTGCCAATGCCGGCGGCGGTGCGTTGGCTTCCGACACCCAGGCGCAGAACTCCGCCAATGCCCGCAAGCGCAACCACAGCGGTTCGGTGGCGGTGCGCAATGGCACCACCATAGCCGGCTTGGCCAACAAGGCCGATGCCGTGATCAGCGACTTGGGCTTCCAGGTGAACACCGGCAACGCCAACAGCAGCGATTACACCACTACGGTGGTTGTGTACAACGATCCCGATCGCAAGCAGGATGCGCAGGACATCGTGGACGAGCTGGGGGTGGGCACTATCGAGCAGAACAAATCGAAGTACCTGTTCGATGGCGACTTGCTGGTGGTGCTGGGCACCGATTACGATAACTAGCAGTAATAGCGAACGCTTCAAGGGCCGGCATTGTCGGCCCTTTTTTAGTGGTTTTGGTTCGTGTCCCTTCCGGAGGTGGGCCGATTCGCCAGGCCTGCGCTCGACGCTCCGCTAGTCGTAGCCGAACTCGCCCTGCGGGCGAGTGGGTCTCCTCGTCGCTCCGCTTGGCCGGACCTCGCTCCGACCTGCCGAACCGGCCCATCCAGGGTGTATTTGCAGTTGGTCAACCGGAGTAACGTCTTGCGGGGAAAGGGCGGGGGCGGTCCAACCGAGCGAGTTCCGCACGACGAAAACGCGCCAGTGGCGCGTTTTCCAAAGCAGGACTGTTTGAGCGAATTGGATTGCCCCCGCCCTTTCCCCTGCTCCAAAACCTATGCGTTTATGAAACCACTGGGTTGGGGGAGCCGCCGAAGGTGACGGGGGCTTCGAAGTACTCTGCATCCAGCGAGGGAATCATCTCGCCCACTGCTCTTTCCGGCGCAACATCGCGCTCAGCCCCGGCGAAGTTCAGCACAGCTGCAGTGACCGCTTGCCAGGGGCTTTCGCTCAACTGCAGCTCCCGGTCGATTTTGCGGATGGGCACTGCGGTGCTGTCAAGCCACAGCTGGGCATCGTCCGGTTCGAGGCCCGAAAGAAATTCGAGAAACACCGGCAGATGATCCGGCAGCTCTGTGGTGGCCAGTTCCAGCCCGTGCTCTTTGTAGAGTCGGTTCAGCTCTACCATCACCTGGCCCCTGTCCCGAGAATCCCCCTGCGTGTGCTCGAAGAGGTTCAGGCTGGCGTGCTTGCCGATGTCGAACGTTGACACGTAGGCCGATTGCAATGGCGTCAATGGTGTAGTTTGGGCCCACTGGGTGAATTCTCGCAAGTGTTCCTTCGACGCTTCGTTTAGCTTGACGCTCTTCTCCAGCGTTGCCTGTATTTCCGGAATGCTCTCCAGGAAATCGTCATCTGGGTACAGCAGGAGGCAGGCGAGAGCTTTCAGTTCCCAGATCATCGTAAGCGGTCCCTTCTGGATGGCGGGCAGTGGCGCCCGTACGGGTTGAGGCATTCGACTCATTATAGGGAACTGAAAGGACGGCCGTTGCTGGGCAAGGGCATCCGTCAAGAAATGGAAAAAACAACGGGCGGTGTTGTCTATTGGTTACTAATAGGACGCCCACTTGAAAATGCTGTTAGCTTTGGGTATGGGGTATGCTCCAAAACAAGGGAAGCACTTTTCCCACCGTCAATTAATCCGAGGGTGAAGGCAGAGCCATGAAAGCTGACTTAAAGGAATGGAACCCTGAAAATCCGAAAACATGGGACAAACGATTGGCCTGGACTACGGTCTGGATATCCACCTTCTCGCTTACCTTTGGATTCTGTGCCTGGTATTTGGTGCCCTCGCTGGCACCGCACCTGAATGCCGTTGGTTTCCGCCTCGACTCGAGCCAGCTCTACTGGCTTGTGGCCATGGTGGGTTTGTCGGCCGGAACGTTGCGCATCGTGTGGACCTTCCTTCCTCCCATCATGGGCACGCGCAAATTGGTCTTCATGTCCACTGTGCTGCTGCTCATTCCGTTGGGTTGCTGGATATATGCGGTCACTAACCCGAATCTTCCGTTCGAAGTGCTCCTGCTGTTCTCTTTCCTTGCTGGTATCGGCGGCGGTACGTTCTCGGGGCTCATGGCCTCCACCAACTACTACTTCCCGAAGGCCAAGCGCGGGTTTGCCCTTGGTGTTCAGGGCGGCCTGTCCGACTTCGGCACCTCTCTCGTGCAGTTTGTTACCCCTATCGTCATCACATTCTCGGTGTTTGGGATCCTGGGCGCGCCGCAGCATGAGGTGGTAAACGGGCACACTGCCGATGTGTGGCTGCAAAACGCCGGCTGGGTGTGGGTGCCCCTGGTGATCATCCTCTCCATACTTGCCATCGTGATGCTTCGCTCCGTTCCGGTTCAATCGAACTTCAAAACGCAGCTCTCCATTTTCAAGAGCAAGCATACGTGGTTCATGACGCTGTTCTACTACGGAACCTTCGCCACGTTTGCCGGACTGGGGGCTCATTTCTCGTTGATGGGCGATACGACGTTTGCCCACATTGAGGGCGCTCCCTCGGCGATAGCCTTCGCCTGGCTGGGCCCTGCCATCGGCGCTCTGGCCCGTGTTGGGGCCGGCAAGGTGTCGGACAAGATTCGCGGCGGCCGCGTGACCACCATTATGGCCGCTGCCACCATTGTGGGGCTGGTTTTCCTGATTGTGTACAAGCCCAGCTCCGTTGCCGGTTGCTGGATTTGGATGATTGCCATGTTCTGGGTGTTCTTCTGGACCGGCTGTGGCAATGCTTCCACCACGCAGCAGATGGCAGTGCTGTTCCCGCCGGTTCAGGGCGGTGCGGTGGTGGGCTGGACGTCGGCCATCGGCGCCTATGGCCCGTTCACCATCGGTGTGCTTCTGGCCTCCACAAACTCTACGGTGATGTTCGTTGTGTCCGCTGTCATATTCGCGGCCATCTTGGGCCTCAACATCTTTTTCTATGACAGGAAGGACGCGCCAAACCGCTGCTAGTAAGAGCAGATTCAATGGGAAGGCGCCGGTTGCCGGGGGGCGCGGCGCCGTCCGTGGGTAGTTTCGTTGCTTGCCGTCACTATGAATAGAGGTTCACATGTCGAAGTTCTCAGAAGGCTCGCTGTTCTTCAAGAAACGCGTTGGGAGTTATGCCGATGGATGGGGCGAGGTCACTGACGCAAGCCGCAATTGGGAGGATGCCTATCGGGACCGATGGGCCCATGACAAGATTGTGCGCTCTACCCACGGCGTCAACTGCACAGGGTCGTGCAGCTGGAAGATCTACGTGAAGGACGGCATTGTCACATGGGAAACCCAGCAGACGGACTACCCCTGCACCCCCTGTGGCGTCCCCAATCACGAGCCTCGCGGATGCCCCCGTGGCGCGGGATATTCCTGGTACCTTTACAGCGCTGCTCGCGTCAAGCATCCATTGATTCGCGCCCAGCTGCGGGATGCCTGGCAGAGGGAGCGGGCCCATCACGAGCCGCTAGAGGCCTGGAAGCGCATTGTGGAAGACCCCAAGACGCGCGAGAGCTATGTGAAGGTTCGCGGGTTGGGCGACTTGGTGCGCACCACTTGGGACGAGGCTACAGAGCTCATAGCTGCTGCCAATTTGTACACCATCGAAAAGTACGGCCCCGACCGCATAGCGGGCTTTTCTCCCATTCCCGGTTATTCCATGGTGTCTTATGGGGCGGGCACTCGCTACCTTTCGCTTATTGGCGGGGCACCGCTTTCGTTCTACGATTGGTACTGTGACCTTCCGCCTTCGTCGCCCCAAACCTTTGGCGAGCAAACCGACGTGCCCGAGTCGGAGGCCTGGTACTACTCCAATTACATTATCTGCTGGGGCACGAACATTTCCATGACCCGTACCCCCGATGCCCACTTCATGATCGAGGCGCGCTACAACGGCACGAAGCTGGTGAACGTGTGTCCCGACTATTGCGAAAGCACGAAGGACGCCGACTGGTGGGTGCACCCCAAGCAAGGCACCGACGCCGCCATGGCCCTTGCCATGAACTTCGTGATTTTCAAGGAGTTCCATCTGGACAACCCCGACCCTTACTTCACTGACTACGTGCGGCGCTTCACCGACTTGCCGATGCTGGTGCGTTTGGATCAACGCGATGGTGCGGATTCTTACGTTGCCGGTCGTACGCTGCGCGCAAGCGACCTTGCCAACTATGCAGAAGCGGGCAACAGCCAGTGGAAGACGGTGGTGTGGGACGATGCAAGCGATGGGCTGGCGGTGCCGCAGGGCTCCATCGGCTATCGCTGGGATCAGGAAGCCAACGGGGACGTGGGCAAATGGAACACCCTCGAAGTTGACGGGGAAACCGGCAAGGAAATCCATCCCCGCCTGAGCCTGATCGATTCATCAGATGCGGTGGTGACGCTGGACGTGCCCTATTTTGGGGACGAGAGCATTCCGCTGTTCCAGGGCAACGATGACGATGGACCGGTGATGCATCGTGCAGTGCCGGTGAAGAAAGTGAAGACCGTCGATGGGGAAGCTGTCGTTGCCACGGTGTTCGACCTGTTCGGAGCCTATTTGGGCATAGACCGCGGCATTGGCGGACAAGTGGCCGCCAACGAGATGGACAACGTTCCTTTCACCCCGCGCTGGCAGGAGGCCATAACCGGCGTGCCCGCCAAGGATGTGATACGCCTTGCGCGCGAATTCGCAACGGCGGCTTCCAATACCAAGGGCCGCGCCTGCGTGCTGATGGGTGCCGGCCTCAACCAGTGGTACCAAACCGATAACGCCTATCGGGGCATCATGAACATCCTCATGCTGTGTGGCACGGTAGGCGTCCCTGGCGGCGGTTGGTGCCATTATGTGGGCCAAGAGAAGATTCGCCCCGAGGCCGGATGGGCAGAGTTCTCGTTCGCGCAGGATTGGGTTCCCGCCTCACGCCAGATGAACGCCACCAGCTTCTTCTACGAACATGCCGACCAGTGGCGCTACGAGCGCATGCCCTTGTCCTATATGCGCTCTCCGTTGGCCGACCCCAAGCGCTACGGCGGCACTTATATCGATTGCAACCTCCAGAGCGCGAAGATGGGCTGGCTGCCCACAGTCCCGCAGCTGGACACCAACCCCACCCGCATCGCCGAGGCGGCTAAGAAGCTGGGCAAGGAGACGGAAGAATACGTGGTGGATGCCCTGAAGAGCGGCGAGATCCACTTCAGCCTGGAAGACCTCGACGAGCCGTTCAACTGGCCCCGCAACCTGTTTGTGTGGCGCTCGAACATCCTGGGTTCCTCCGGTAAAGGGCAAGAGTACTTCCTCAAGCACCTTATGGGTGCCCAAGACGGCATTGTGGGGGAGGAGCTGTCCGCCGAAGAAGAGGAGCTCAAACCCGAGCTGGTTACGTGGAGGAAGGCCCCCATCGGCAAGCTGGATCTTCTAGTCAACTTGGATTTCCGCATCTCCACGACGGGCCTTTATTCCGACATCGTGCTGCCCACAGCCTCGTTCTACGAGAAGAACGACATCAACACCACCGACATGCACAGCTTCATCCATCCCTTTGTGAAGGCGGTTTCGTGCCCCTGGGAGGCCAAGAGCGACTGGGAGATTTTCGAACTTTTGGCCAAGCGCGTATCGCAGCTGGGGGGCGCCTACCCCGAGCGCTTCGGCGCGGTGAAAGACGTTTTGCTTACGCCGTTGGGCCACGATACGGCATCTGAGCTGGGACAGCCGCTGGACGTGAAGCACTGGTACGAGGGCGAATGCGACCTGATTCCGGGCAAGACCGCCCCGCACATTGTGGAAGTGGAGCGCAACTACGGCGATATCCACGACATGTTCTGCTCGGTGGGCCCCCGACTGCAGGAGCACGGAGGCAATCGCGGCATAACCTGGAGCCTGACTGAGGAGCTGAAGGAACTGGCGGAGATGAACGGCACGGTCAAGCAGGGAGTGGCCCAGAACTGCCCGAAGATGGACTCCGACATAGCGGCCGCCAACATGATCATGCGCGTGTCGCCGGAGACCAACGGCAGCTTGGCCTACCACAGCTGGGACTTCGTGGAGAAGCAGAGCGGCGTTCCCTGCAGGCAGCTTTCCGAAGACCACCGCGGCGATAAACTTACTTTCTTCGACCTGCAGGTGCAGTCGCGGAAAACCTTTACGGCACCCGATTGGTCTGGCACCGAAACCGATGAGATTCCCTACATCGCGTTCTGGCAGAACGTCAACCTGAATCTGCCCTGGCGCACTCTCACCGGCCGACAGCACTTCTACCAAGACCATGAGTGGATGCGCGCTTTCGGCCAGGAGTTTCCCCAGTACCGACCGCCGGCAGACCAGCGGGCACTGGCCGGCTACCAGCACGCCGCCGACAACGGGCATCCCACCATCATGCTCAACTTCACCACGGTCCACCAGAAGTGGGGCATCCACTCTACCTATTACGACAACGAGCGCATGCTCTCCCTTTCGCGAGGGGGCCCTACCATTTGGCTCAACGACGTGGACGCGAAAGCAGCGGGAATCGAAGACAACGACTGGGTGGAGTTCTGGAATGCCAACGGTGCCATGGTGGCCCGGGCCATTCTCACCTCCCGCATGCCGGAGGGCCTCTCGATTCTGCAGCATGCAACCGAGAAGATCATCAACACGCCCGCTTCCAAAGTCACGGGCATTCGCGGCGGCGACCACAACTCGCCCACGCGCGTTGTGATCAACCCCACCCATATGATCGGCGGCTACGCGCAGCTTTCGTTCCACCTGAACTACTACGGAACCATCTGCCCCAACCGCGACGATTTCATTTGGCTTCACAAGGTTGATTCCGTCGATTGGCTTGACGAAGAGGCCGCAACGGAAGCGGACATATTGACCAAGCGCGTCGTCGCAAAAGACTGCTGACCGACGGCCCTAGGAGGAAGGCGGAACTATGAAGATACGCGCTCAAGTTACGATGGTCCTGAACCTCGACAAGTGCATCGGGTGCCATACCTGCTCGGTCACCTGCAAAAACGTTTGGACGAACCGGCCCGGCACCGAGTACGTTTGGTTCAACAATGTTGAGACCAAGCCAGGCACGGGCTATCCGAAGCAGTGGGAAGACCAAGAGAAGTGGAAGGGCGGCTGGAAGATTGAGAACGGCAAGCTGGAGCTGAAGCGCGGTAGTCGTGCTTGGCTGCTGGCGGGCATTTTCAGCAACGGCCTGCTTCCCACCATTGACGAATACTACGAGCCTTACAGCTTTGATTACCAAAAGTTGCAGAAGGCGCCGTTGATGAAGACCTCGCCGACCGCTCGCCCCATAAGCTATATTACCGGTGAGGTGATGGACAAGGTTACGGGCAGTGCCGCTTGGGAAGACGATTTGGGCGGTGTGGACATTCAGACGGTGAAGGACGTTAACCTGGAAGGCGTCCAGCGCGAGATTTACGCTCAGTACGCCGAAACGTTCATGTTCTACCTGCCCCGTTTGTGCAACCACTGTCTGAACCCCGGTTGCGTTGCCAGCTGCCCGTCTGGCTCGATATACAAGCGCGAGGAAGACGGCATTGTGCTGGTGGATCAGGACAAGTGCCGCGGCTGGCGCATGTGCATGACCGGCTGCCCCTATAAAAAGGTCTACTACAACTGGTCCAGCGGGAAGGCGGAGAAGTGCATCTTCTGCTATCCCCGCATCGAGAGTGGCTGCCCCACCGTGTGTTCTGAGGCGTGCACGGGGCGCATCCGCTATGTGGGGGTGGTGCTCTACGATGCCGATAAGATTGAGCAGCTTGCCAGCGTTCCGAACGATGAAGACCTCTACGAGGCGCAGCGGGGGGTGTTCCTCGACCCGTTCAATCTCGATGTGATAGAAGAGGCCCATGCGGCCGGTATTTCGGATGACTGGATTCAGGCGGCGCAGAAATCGCCGGTCCGCAAGCTTATCGACTGGGGCCTCGCGTTTCCGCTGCATCCCGAGTATCGTACCCTTCCCATGGTGTGGTACGTTCCTCCGCTATCGCCTATCGCCGAGGCGGTGGATGCAGGAAAGCTGTCGATGGATGGGATGCTGCCCAAGGCAGAAGAACTGAGGATTCCTATCCAATACCTGGCCAACCTTTTGGCTGGCGGTAATACGCAGGTGGTGCAAGACGCCTTGGCGCGCTTGCTGCTCATGCGCACTATTGTGCGGCACTACAGTGATTCTGCGGGTATTGAGCAGTATCTGAAAAGCGAGTTGCCCATCGATGCCATCAAGGGGGCGCCGGAGGCAGAGCAGCTTCGCGGGCTGGGACTTCTTCCCGAGGATATCTGTGAGATGCACTCGCTTCTGGCCATTGCGAACTACGAGGACCGCTTCGTGGTGCCCACGGCAAATCGCAACCACCAGGCCAGCGTTCTTGCCCAAGGCGAGCAGGGCATGAACATGGGCGGCGGCCGCGACCAGCGTCACCGTGCATCCTGTATCTTCGGCGGCCCGATGGATCGCAAGATCGCCCCGATGTTCGAAGACTACCAAGTGGCCGAAAAGCCCGGGAAGCAGAAGTGATAACTATGGACACGGATTTCACCCATTTCATCTATTTCCTTATCTATCAGGTGTTTCCTTACGTGGTGATCACTGTGTGGATTGTGGGCAGCCTCATCCGCGTCCTCACGCATCCCTACACGGTGAAAAGCCAAAGCTCCGAGCTTCTTGGAAGCAAGAAGGAGATCAACTGGGGGGCCCGCCTTTTTCATTTGGGCATTATATTTTTGTTCTTCGGCCATGTGTTCGGGCTGCTGGGTCCCCGGCGGCTGCTGGAGGAGTTCGGCGTTTCGCCGCACCTCAACCAGATGATCGAGATTGTCGCTGGCGGCGCCTGCGCTGTACTGTGCTTGGTGGGCATCGGGCTGATGATCTACCGGCGCACTGCCAATCCCCGCATCCGCAAGACCTCTCGGCACAGTGACTGGCTGGTGCTGGTGCTGCTTGCCGTGGTGCTTGTCTTAGGCGCCACTTGTGTGATGAACGCGATGCTGTACGACCAGTCGGGCGAAGGGCTGTTCGATTTCGTGAACTGGGCTATTGCCCTGATTACGTTTCAGCCCGATGCCTACACCCACCTCATCGACGCTGCCACTCCGCAGAAGATCCATATCTTCTTCGGGCTTTGCGTATTCCTCATCGTGCCCTTTACCAGGCTTATTCACATTTGGAGCGGCTATGCATCGCCTGTCTATCTGTTGCGGGCTCGGCAGCAGATGCGCATGAACGGCGCGCCTATGGGGGGCGATTTTACAGCGCATGCGATGAAGAGGGAACAGGACTGATGCCGTTAGGGCAGGTTTGGCGGACTCAAGAACGGGGATATTTTGCTGTGCAGATTTGTCGGCAATGCCCCGTTGGCGATATGAAAGGATTGGACCATGGCTCACGTTAATGACGTTTTAAGCGATCGCACGGTTCACAAGTGTACAAGGCTGCGCGGAGCGAAGCAGGGCACTACTGTATGCCAGTTTTGCGCGGTGGGCTGCTCTCAGGTGGCGTTTTACAAAGATAAAGAACTGATTGAGGTGGAGGGCGACCCCCGTTCCCCCGTTAACGCAGGTCGTCAGTGCCCGAAGGGTATGTCGACGTTCATGCTGAACCAGAATCCCTATCGAGAGTCGCGGGCGCTCTATCGCGCACCCGGTGCGGACAAGTGGGAAGAGAAGAGCCTCGACTGGATGCTGGACACCGTAACCGATCGTATTTGGGAAGCCCGCAACAACGGCTTCGTTGAAAAGGACGAGAACGGCCTGACGGTCAACTGCGCCACGAACATCGGGTTCATCGGCGGCTCGGCCAACGACAATGAGGAATGCTACCTCATCCGAAAGCTGTTCACCGGAGGGCTGGGCATTCTGCCCACCGAGAACTCCGCCCGGTACTGCCATTCCACGACGGTCACCGCGCTGTCGCCGACGTTCGGGTTCGGCGCCTGCACCAATCCGCCGCGCGACCTTATCCATAGCGACTGCATATTGATTATGGGCTCCAACATGGGGGAGGCGCACCCGGTGGCGTTCCACTGGCCCATGGAAGCCAAGCGCCGGGGGGCTGTCACCATTCACGTAGACCCCCGCTTCACGCGCACCTCCGCTGCTTGCGACCACTATGTTCATACGCGTCCCGGCGCTGATGTGGCGTTCATCGGCGGCCTCATCAACTACATCTTGGAGCACAACTACTGGTTCAAAGACTACGTCCTTCACTACACCAATGCCGCAACGCTCATCAACCCCGGTTTCAAGTTCGATGATGTGACCGGCTTCTTCAACGGCTGGGACCCCGAGACCGATTCGTATTCAAAGGCGGGTACTACCTGGGACTACCAATATGAGATGAACCCCGATGGCAGTTACGGGCAACCCAAGCAAGATCCAACGCTTCAAGACCCCCATTGCGTGTTTCAGCTGATCAAGAAGCAGTTCAGCTATTACACCCCCGAAGTGGTGGCGGAAATTTGCGGTTGCCGTGCCGCCGATATCGTGAAAGTGGGCGAGCTGATAGGCAGGAACTCAGGGCGCGACCGCACAACTGCGTTCTGCTATGCCACTGGCTTCACGCAACACTCCAGCGGCACCCAGATCATTCGCACCGCGGCCATCCTGCAACTGTTGCTGGGCAACATCGGACGTCCCGGCGGCGGCATCTTGGCGCTGCGCGGCCATTCCAACGTTCAGGGAGCCACCGATGTGCCCACGCTATTCAACGTTTTGCCCAACTACATTCCCCAACCCGAGGCGCATCCGGGCAATGCCACGCTGGCCGATTACCTGGCCAATGGCCACGGGTTCAGCGGGGCCTTGGACAAAACCACCGATGGCATGTGGAAACTGGAAACCCAAAGAGGGTCGTGGGCATCGCTGCCCAACTACATGGTCAGCCTGTTGAGGGCCTACTATGGCGAGCACGCCACGAAAGACAACGAGTACGGCTACCAATGGCTCCCGAAGTTGAGCTCGAACGAATCGCTTACGGTTTCTATGGAGAAGGCTCGCCGGGGCGAGATGGACGGCATGGTGGTGTTCGGCCAGAACATTGCGGTCACAAACCCAAATACCGGCTGGAGCCGCGACGCCATCCGCAACCTCAAGTGGCTGGTGGTGCTGGATATTTTCGAGAACGAGACCGCATCGGTGTGGTACGCCGACCCAGACGGCCCGGCACCTAAGGATTGCCAGACGGAAGTTTTCTACTTGCCGGTATGCACTTGCCTGGAGAAAGAGGGCTCGGTCACGAACACCGAGCGCTTGATTCAGTGGCACGAGCGGGTTCAGGAAGCGCCGGGGAATGCCCATTCGGATGCGTGGTACATCTACCAGATGGGCAAGCGGCTGCAGGCCAAGGCCAACGCCTCCGATAAGGAGCGCGATGCCGGAATGCGGGCGCTGTACTGGGACTACGACCCCATTGATGCCGCCACGAAAACCGAGCAGGAATTCGAGCTGACCAGCATCGAGGGCGAACCCGACCTGATGAAGGTGGTTCGGGAGATGAACGGCTTCAACATTGAAGATGGCACCGTTTGCCAGGGCGCGGGAACCCTCAAAGACGATGGCTCCACCGTGTGCGGCTGCCGTTTGCTGTCGGGCATGCTTGGCGCGCACGGTGAAAACTTGATGAATCGCGTGGAGGCGGGGGAGATCTACAACGAATCGATCTTCTCGGATTACCGCGTCAGTTGGCCGGAAAACAGCCGCATACTGTACAACCGCTGCTCTGCCGATCCGGAGGGCAAACCCTGGTCCGAGCGCAAAAAACTAGTGTGGTGGGACGAGGAGCTGCAACAGTGGGTGGGCTATGACAAGCCGCAATGCAACGTGAAGAAGCCGCCCACCTACAAGCCGGAGCCGGGGGCCACGGGCGATATGGCGCTGGCGGGCGATTGCCCGTTTGGGGCCCATTCCGATGGCAAGGCATGGCTCTTCGTGCCCTACAGCATAAAAGAGGGCCCGATGCCCATTTACTACGAGACCACCGAATCGCCCTACGAGAACAAGCTGTGGGAGCAATCGCGCGACCCTGGCCTGAAGATCATCGATGACGTTGAGAACCCCATAGCCCCTGTAGGCGACATGGAGTATCCCACCATCATGACCACCTACCACATGACCGAGCATTGGCTTTCTGGTGCGCAAACCCGCCGGATTCCCTGGCTGGTGGGGCTGCAACCGGTGTGCTTCGTGGAGCTGTCTCCCGAACATGCCGCCAGTATTGGCGTGAAAACCGGGGACTATGTCACGGTTGAAAGCGAGCGAGCCAAGCTGCAGGTGCGCGCCTTGGTCACGCCCCGCTTGCGCATCGGCGACGTATATGGAAAGCCGGCCACCATTGCCGGGTCATTTGTGGTGTCGGGGTACAAGGGCCTGATGGTCAGTGATATCACCAACGATCTCAGCCCTGCCATCATGGCTCCCGATGGGCTCATTCCGGCATCGAAGGGCTTTACGGTGCGCATCACCAAGGGCGATCCCGAAGAAGTGAAGAAGATGATCCCCTATCCCCTTAAGTACAATTCCATATTCGATGAGCCCATCCCGGATACGCCCTGGGCGTCTCAGCCGGAAGGGAGGAATTAGTCATGAACCTGAATGAGCTGAACATACTCAAAGTTCCCGCTAAAAAGTACGATGCGAACGAGCCGCATAAAAACCACCGGCTGGACATCATCTACGCCCTGTTCAAGCGCTACGAACCGCTTCCGGCGCAAACGGAGATGGCCTTCTTCACAGACACCTCCATCTGCTCGGGATGCAAGGCCTGCGAGGTGGCCTGCAAGCAATGGAATATGCTGAAAACCACGGACATCCAATGGTCGGGAGACAGCTATGACAACACCCGCAAACTTTCTGCAGAAACGTGGCGGCATGTGAAGTTCATCGAGCGCTTTTCGGAAACCAACGAGACGGACCGCACCGCCCCCAAGTCGATGGACGCCCTGCTTACCGAGCCTAAGCAGGGGCAATGGCTCTTCATGTCCGACCATTGCAAGCACTGCCAAGAATCACCTTGCCAAGAGGCGTGCCCCACCGGCGCCATCATCCGCAACGAGTTCGGCGGCATCTACTACCAACCCGACATCTGCATGGGCTGCCGCATGTGCGTGGCCGCCTGCCCGTTCGGTGTTCCCGAAGTAAGCGAGGAAACCGGACATTCCATGAAATGCGCCGAATGCTACGATCGCCTGCGCGATGGGCTGAAGCCTGCCTGCGCCACGGCATGTACCACCGGCGCCATTCAGTTCGGCCCGCGCGAGGAGATGGTCGAAAAGGCCCGGGCACGTTTGGCCGTCCTCCATCAGCAGGGGTTCGAGAAGGCCAATCTTTATGGCGTGGATCCGTTTCAGGATTACAAGCCGCTCAACTCGTTCTACTTGCTCATGGACGACCCGTCCGTTTACGGCCTGCCTAATCAGCCGAAGTTGCCCGTCAGCTTCATGGTGGGGGATTATGCCAAGGCCATTGGAATGCTGTTGATTGCGTCTATTGCGATCATCGTTTGCTTGGTGTAGGAAGGGGCGCAAAGATGGATAAAACATGGGTCGAAGGCCAACCGTCTGCCTATCAGCTGCACGACGTAGTGCATTTCCCTGACTGGAAGAACATAGTCGTATGGGATTTCTTCTTCAATAACCTCACCTCGGGCTTCATGTTCGTGACGATGCTCGCATGGCTTGTGAAGCCTGCGGTATTCGGGCCCGTCATGCCCTTTGCCCTCACGCTTGCGTTCTTTATCGTCCTTTTCGACCTGCTGCTGCTTGTCATCGACCTGGGCGACCACGTACGGTTCTTGCATGCCATGAGGGTCATGCATCCCACATCGCCGCTGTCGGTGGGTGTTGTGAGCCTCATCTTCTACACGGTCATGTTGTTCATTGCGCTGGTCATCTACTGGGTGACGTTCGCGTTGCTGGCCACCATCGGGCTGCCGCCCGAGGCCGTTGCCGTTCTGGATGTACTCTTCCGTCTGTTCGCCGTGCTTTCGCTTATCGCGGCGTGCGGTGTGATTTGCTACAAGGGCGTTGCCTTCAGCTGCACTTCGCAGCCAGGCGTGAAGCGGGCTCGCTGGCTTACCTGCTGGGTGGTATGTGACGCGCTCTTGATGGGGATGGGGCTTCTCATTGTCGTCTCGTTCGCCCTGGGCCAGATTGCGCCCATACAGGCGTTGCTCATCCCCTTCATCATGCTGATAGTGTTCCGTTGTTTTACTTATGCGTTGGTGTGGATGAACATCCACGAGCGCGCTTCGCTCATGTACTCCAAGGGGCATCTGGCGCTCAACGCGGTGATCGTCTATGGCATTGCCGGCGTGTGCGCCATAGCCGCCTGCTTCCTTGGCCCCTTAGGGGTTGTGCTCGCCGGGATTGTTTGCCTCCTTACGGGCATTTGGGAGCGCTATTGGATTGTGTTTGTGACGCATCCTCGCTGATGGGGCGGGCGATAGTAAGTACTCGAGAAAAAGCGGCCGACCTCGTTTCACGGGGTCGGCCGCTTTTTGATGTAGCAATTCGCCGAGTTAGGGACGGAAGATGAGGCTCATGGCCTCTGCTTTGACGGCGGGATCGCCCTCGAAGATGCCTCGCACCACGCTGGTAGTGGTCTTGCTGCCGGGCTTCTTCACGCCGCGCATCGACATGCACATGTGCTCTGCCTCCATTACCACGGCCACGCCGCGGGGGTTCAGCTGCTCCATCAGGGTGTCGGCCACCTGGGCCGTGAGGCGCTCTTGCACCTGCGGCCGCTTGGCATAGGCGTCCACTAACCGTGCCAGCTTGGAAATGCCGCACAGTCGCCCTTCCTCGGAGGGTAGGTACGCTACATGGGCGGTGCCGAAGAAGGGCACCAGATGATGCTCGCACATGGAATAGAACGGGATATCGCGCACCAGCACGATGCCATCGTGATGCTCGTCGAAAGTCACCTTGAAGTGCTTGGCGGGGTCCTCCGTCATGCCGGCGAAAATCTCGTTGTACATGCGGGCCACCCGCGCCGGGGTGTCAAGCAGACCCTCGCGGTCGGGGTCTTCGCCAATCCCCTCCAAAATCATGCGAACGCCGGCTTCTATCTTTTCATTATCCATGAACGGTACTCCTCAGGCTAAAGCTTAACTTGCAAATCCTATCACAGCTGGCCCCTGTTCAGCCGCCGAGGCCCGCAAGCTGCCTATTTGTGATAGGGCTCGTGGCGATTGATTTTGAAAGCGCGATATATCTGTTCCGCCAATACTACCCGTGCCAAGTTGTGGGGCAGCGTGATGGGGCCGAAGGAGAGGGTCTCATCGGCGCGGGCGTACACTTCTGGCGCCACGCCGCAGCTGCCGCCAATCACGAAGGCCACATCGCTTGTGCCCGAGAGCGCCAGTTGCTCCAGCCGATGCGCCAGTTGCTCGCTGGAACGCTGCTTGCCCTCGATGGCCAGCAGCACCACATGGGCCCGCTGTGGGATGGCGGCGCAGATGGCCGCTCCCTCTTTCGCGCGGGCGGCCTCTTCGCCTCCGGCCTTGGCGGGGTCAACGTCTGGCACTTCTCGGATGTCCAACTTGCAGAAGGCTCGCAGCCGCTTGGCGTATTCCGCCACGGCCTCCGTCCAAAACTTCTCCTTCAACTTGCCCACGCAAACCACAGTGATGTTCATACAGGCCCCTTCGGCTTATATGTCCAAGTCCAACCCCACGGGACAATGGTCGCTGCCCTCTACGTCGTCGTAGATGCTGGCGGCTTCGATGCGGGGGGCCAGCGAGTCGCTGACGAAGAAGTAGTCGATGCGCCATCCGGCGTTGGTGGACCGGGCGCGGAACCGGTAGCTCCACCAGCTGTAGATGCCCGCTTGGTCGGGATGCAGGTGGCGGAAGGTGTCGGTGAAGCCGGCATCGATCAGCTCGGTCAGTTTGCCGCGCTCCTCGTCGGAGAAGCCGGAGGCGCCCCGATTGGTGTCGGGATTCTTCAGGTCGATGTCGTTGTGGGCCACGTTGAAGTCGCCGCACATCACTACTGGCTTGGGGTCGGCGGTGGTGCCGTCTGGCAGAAGGCCCCGCTCCAGCCCTTCGCAAAATTCGCGGAAGGCATCGTCCCATTGCATGCGGAAGTCGATGCGTGCCAGCTCCATCTGTGAGTTGGGGGTGTACACGTCCACGAACCAAAAGCCGGGAAACTCCAGCGCCACGATGCGCCCTTCGTGATCCAGGTAATCAATCCCCAGTCCGTGCAACTCTCGCAGCGGCTCTTCGCGGGTGAACACCGCCGTGCCGGAATAGCCCTTCTTCTCGGCTGTGGACCAGTACTGGTGGTAGCCGGGCAGGTTCAGCTCCACCTGGTCGGGGCTGCACTTCGTTTCCTGGATGGCGAAGATGTCAGCGTCGAAGGCGTCGAACACCTCGTAGAAGTTCTTCTTCAAAACCGCCCGCAGCCCATTCACATTCCAAGAAACAAACCGCATGCCAATCCTTTCCAAGTTTTACGCTCCCAGCCAGTATAAGGCACTTCGGCTAGTTGGCTTGATGCTCTTTCGGAGGGAGAGCGGCCCCGAAGGGGTTACGCTCGACGCGTCGTCGGTCGGAACTAACTCGCGCTGCGCGCGAGTGGATTTCCTCCCTCCTTTGGCTTAGACCTCGCTACACCCCTCCGCGCCCGCTCCTCCAGGATGTAGTCCCAGTTGGTTTTCCCGACCTGCGAGCACATCCTGGATGGGCCGGTTCGGCAGGTCGGAGCGAGGTCCGGCCAAGCGGAGCGACGAGGAGACCCACTCGCCCGAAAGGGCGAGTTGGCTCCGACAGAGCGCAGCGTCGAGCGCAGGCCTGTCGAATCGGCCCACCTCCGGGAGAGCTGTAAGCCCAGAGTATTATTTCCCCGTATAAGCCTCTTGGAAGCGGGCGATGTCATGCTCGTAGATGACGAGGGTGGAATCGGGTTCTTCCAGGTAGAAGGGCACGCCGGCCAGCCGGGGGCTGTTCATGAGCGCGGCCAAGGCGTCAAAGCCTATTTTGCCCTCGCCGATGCGGGCGTGGCGGTCTACGTGGGCGCCCAAGTCGTACTTGCTGTCGTTGAGGTGCACTGCCAGTAACTTGTCCAGGCCAATGGTCTTGTCGAACTGGTCCAGCACGCCATCCAAATCGTTCACGATGTCGTAGCCCTCGGCCCACACGGCGGCGGTATCCAGGCACACGCCCATGTGGTCGGCGTGCTTCACCTGGGCGATGATCTGTGCCAACTGCTCGAAGTTGCGACCGATCTGGGTGCCCTCGCCAGCCATGGTGTCCAGCAGCACGCGGGTGGTTTGCTGGGGGGTTATCACCTCGTTCAAGGCGGAGGCGCATTCGGCGATGGCCGCCTCGGGCTTTTCCTCAAGAGCGCTGCCGGGGCGAATCAGGTAGTTGTGGCCGGGCAGCTGCTCCAGCCGAGCCAGATCCTCGGCGTAAACCATGATGGCGAAATCGCGGGTGTTCTGGTGGTCTGTGGCGGGGTCGGCCGAATAGGGAGCATAGGCCAGTGCGGTTTTGATGCCGTGGGCCTGGGCAAACTGTTGGTAGGCCGCAATGTCGGATTCCTTCTCATCCGCTTGGGCCCCGCCGCGGGGGTTGCGGGTGAAGTATTGGAACGTGTTGGCGTTTACGGAAGCGGCCTCTTGGGCCATTTCCAGAAAACCCTTGCGACGGGAAAGATGACAACCGATGGTAAGCATGGCAGCTCCTAGCAAACGAAGTTGTATAAGCAGTGGTGCGAGGGGTCAGGGGGCGACATCGAGCCAAAGGCCCCTGCGGCCGATTCTTCGATATTAGGAGTGGAGGCAGGTGCGCATGGGCGTGCCGCCGGCTCTGTGGCGAAACCGTTTCTCCTCCTTGACGGAGCGGGGAAATTATCGCTTTTGGCAGCAAATGGGATGTCGGGTGGTTTGACACCCTTTGCAAGCACGAGAGCCTAGGTGAGCAGGGCGGCGAAGGCGGTCGGCTGCTCGAAATGGCAGTTGTGGCCAGCATTGGCGATTTCGCGCCACGTGAACAGGGGCTGGCTGGCGAAATACCGATCGAGCGACCGACCTATGGCGGAATATTTCTCGTCCAGTGTTCCGGTGACGAAGGTGGCAGGGACGTTCTGGTTGCCCATGAGGCGGTCAAGGGCAGCCAGCGTATCGGCCTGACATGCTTGCTGCTGCTGCCCCATGCCCTCCAGGCTGTAGGCCAAGGCCTCGGCGGAGTGGTTCAGCCTGCCTTTGCGCAAGAGCTGCTGCCGTGGTTCGGGCAGTGCCTTTTGGCTGGCGAACAGCGGCAAATCGCCCCACCAATCCATGAAGGCGGCGGTACCCTGGGTGCGCGCTCGCTCTGCCCACCCGCGGCTGCGCTCGGCGAAGGCGCCCCGCTCTTCCATGTTGGCGGGGCCGATCCCAGCACTTTCCAGAGTCAAGGCGGAAAGGGGGAACGTATCGCCGTCTGTCGGCTGTTGGGTGACAAGCGCCTGCAGCAACAGGCGGCCACCCTGGGAATAGCCTACCGCGTGGGGAGCCTGGCGGAGGTGCTGGCACAGTTGGCGCGCCAAAGCTCGCAGCTGCGCGGCCGCTGCATCCAGTTGGTTGCAGCTGGGGCTGAGGCTTCCACCTCCGGGCACATCGACAGCAATGGCAAGCGGTTCGTTGCCGGTGGGTTGCAACGCGGCAAGATCTTCCTTGAACCCAAACAGGGGCACGCGGGCAAAGGCCCACCCGTTCAAGGAAGCCACTTCTTCCCAGCTGCTGCCGTCTTGGGCGAAACCGTGCACCAATAGAAAGGGCGCAGGGTGCTTCATGGCTATTTCCCCTGGTAAGGGGCGTAGCGTTCCTTTACGCCCCGAAGGGCGGTGGGTACTTCGATGAGGCTGATGCCCGGGGTTGCCAGTGCTTTTTCGTAAGCTCTTTGGAACTGGACGAGAGTGGTTGCTCTCACGGCCGGTACCTTGAAGGCCTGGGCGGCCGATTGGAAGTTCACATCTTGCGGCGTGAGGAACAGCCGCTCGAAATAGGGGTCGTCGGAACGCTGGGGCAGCATGTCGAAGATGGCGCCACCGTTGTTGTTCATCAGCACCACTGCCAACGTTGGCGCGGGGTTCATGGCCAGCAGCTCCCGTTGCAGAGCCAAGGCGTTGGTGTCATGCAGCAGCGAGAGATCACCGGTGAACAAGGTGGCGCGCCCGTACGTTATTGCAGCGCCGATGGCGCTGGACAACGTGCCGTCGATGCCGTTCTGGCCGCGGTTGCCCAGCACCGCCATGGGTTTGGGGCCTTTGGTATAGAAGGTGTCCACGCAGCGAATGGCCATGGAGTTTGCGCAGAACAGGCAGCTGTAGGTGGGCATCAGCTCCAACAGCGCCAGCGCCAACGCCCCTTCGTGCACTGCGTTGCCGCCTTCTGCATCGGGGGTTTGGCGCAGCCACTCGTCCGCTGCGGTCACTACCGCCGCACGCTGTTGCTCGTTTGCCTGTGTCCAATTGGCGAAGAACTCTTCTTGTTCGATGCCGGCAGGTGCGGGAGTGAAGCCTTCGATGAAGTCCTGGGGTTTCAGCCCGAGGAAGAAATCGGTGGCGCAGTTGAAGTCGCGGGTTTGTTGCACGTCAACCACCAGCTGCACGGGGCGGTCTGCCTCCCAGCCGGCGCCGGCCATAGTGGCGCTCTTGGATACCGGCCATCGGCCGAACCGAATGATCAGCTGCGGCTTCAGCTCATCGGCCAGCGGGAACAGGTTGTCGTAGTTGTCGATCACCGCCGGGGCCGTTTGACAACGCAGCCCCGAAAGGGGGTCGGCCAGAAGCGGCAGACGCCATTGGTCGGCCCATCGGGCCAGTGCCTCGGCTTGCCCCAGCGTTTCGCAAGAGCCTTCGCCGGCAAGCACAAGAGTGCGCCGTTGTGCAATCAGCTGCCGCAGTTCATCGCGGGCGGAAAGGCTGATTTGGCCGAATGTGGGTATCAGGGGCGGCAGAGTGGACAGCGGCCGAGGCGTTTGGGATGCCAATTCGGGCTGCAAGAGGGAAGTGGCATCGCTGAAGCCCAATGCCGAGAAGTCCGGCTTCAAGGGCTCTTCCAACGGGAAGTTCAGGTGCACGGGACCTGCTGACGCTGTGCATCCTTGGGCCGCCACCGGGAACAGCAGGCCATCGGAGGCCGCCGGAGGGAAGCCGTTGAATATGCGTGCGTCCACTTCTGTGGCAGGACGAGGATTCAGGAGGTCGGGACGTACGGGGGGGATTTTGCCTTCCGGCCCCATGGCCGCCAGCACTGCCTCGCGAGCTGCTTGGCGGGCGAACGCCAAAAGTTGCGGGCTGGAGGCGGGCTCGGGCATTTGGCGGAATTGCCTTACATGGGCGCCGAACATCTTCAACTGATCGGTGGTTTGCGGGGCACCTAGCTGTTGCAGCCGCAACGGGCGGTCGCCGGTTAGCAGCAGCAGCGGCACACGCGAGGTTTCCGCCTCAACCACAGCGGGCAGGAAATTGGCCACCGCAGTGCCCGAAGTGCACACCACTGCCACGGGGCGTCCAGAAGATTTCGCCAGACCCAGCCCAAGAAAAGCCGCCCCCCGTTCATCGACATCCAATATTACCCGCAGGCAATCGGGGTGTTGGCGCGAGAATTCGAATGCGGTCATGGCCAAGCCGGTGGAGCGGGAGCCGGGGCTCACCACCACGTCCCTCACCCCCCAAAGTGCCAGCTCGTTGAAGAACGACCACAGAAAAACGCCAGTGGCTTGGGAGTGGGATAGGGTCATGGTGGCTTCCTGTCTAATTTCCAAAAGCAGAGAGAATGGTGCGCAGCTTTAAGCTGATTTCCTCGAATTCCGCCTGGGCATCGCTTTCTTCCACAATGCCGCAACCGCCGTACACGTAGCCCATCTCGCCATCGAATACGCCGGTGCGCAATGCCACTGAGAATTCGCCATCGCCCGCGCCATTTACATAGCCGCAGGCGCCGGCATAGAAGCCACGGTTGTAGGGTTCTATGCGTCGTAGCAGCATGGTAGCCTCGCCCACGGGAGTTCCGGCGGTGGCGGGCGTGGGGTGAAGGTCCCGCACCAGCTGCCAGAGGCTAATCCCTTCAAGCACACGGGCCCTTGCCGGGGTGAACAGGTGCTGCACGTGGGCTAGGCGCATAATGGTGGGAGTGGAGGGAATTTGCACATCGTAGCAGACGCGCTCGAACACCGACCGTATGAAGTCCACCACAAACTGGTGCTCTTCGCGGTTTTTCCGATCGGCCAGAAGCGCTTCTGCCAGCACATCGCTTTCCTGGGCGGTGGCTCCTGTGGGGCAGGTGCCAGCCAAGCACATGGATTCCACGGTAGTGCCCTGCTTGCGCACCAGCAATTCGGGGGTGCATCCGCAGAAGAACACGTCGGCGTAGCGGTACAGCAGCACGGTGCCCACTGCATCGCCATCGATAAGGTTTACCAGCAAGTCTTTCGAAGAAAAGGGGTGTGCGGCCTGCAATTTCAGCCGTCGCGACAGCACCACTTTGGACACGCGCCCTTCGGCCAGCGCTTCGCCCGCTTGCACCATGGCTTCCTGCCACGCCTCGCGAGAATCCGGCTCTAGCCGATAGGGGATAGGGCCGCTGGAGCGCTCGGGGGCCCGTTCGCAGTCGCGAGAGAAGCGGCGCACGCGTCCCGGATACACCGGCCCCAAAGAGTTCACCTGCAAAAAAGCACCGCGCTCGTTCTCTATCAACACCACTTCTGGCAGAAGGAGCTTCAGTTGGGGAAAAGATGAGAACAGCTCGTCGGTGGGGGCGGGGTTGGCACCATCGAATCGGTTGAACGAGAACATCACAGGATGTTCGGCAATTGGTCCTTCGAGCGTGGTGTCGATGTCTTCCAGCGAGCTTACCGCAACGCAGCGGCCAAGCCCCATGAACCGCACAGGGGCCTCTTTGCGATAGTAGACGAATTGGTCGGTAAAGCCCTTTTGCAGCAGGCAAAACGCATCTACAATGTTGGCATCGATGGCCTGCGTGTAAGAAAATACCCTGGTCATGACAACGGGATGTTAAATCTTGTACATGAACTGAAACACGTCTTCCCGCTGGATGATAATCTGCACCCCCAGCTCTTTTTCCAGGTGCTCCAGTTTCTCCTGCACCTCGTTGAACCCGGCAGTGTCGGCATCAAGGGTTACCAGCATGGTCATGGAGAATATCTCGTCATCTCCCAAAATGGTTTGGGAGATGTCGTCGATGTTGGCATTGCACTGAGCCAGCGTGGTGGCCACGCCGGCCACGATGCCGCTTTTGTCTTTGCCCAGTACGGAAATGACGCACTTCATGAAAGCCTCCTGCGGGTAGGGATAGCGTTTGTTTGGTTATTGTAGTCCAAAGCTCAGCTGTTCATCATTCGGCTAACAGCTTCGGCTTGAAAAATCCCCTCGGTCTCATGGGTACTATCATGGGGAAAACGCGAATCCCTGAAGCGCAATTTGTCTCACCGAGGAAGGCGGGCTGATGGGAACATTCAACAAAAAGCAGAGCTTTAAGAGGGCGGTGTCGCCCAATGCGAGGGGACGGAGCAAGGTGTCGGCCCCCGTGACCTCCATCGACCGTGCTCCCGTGCCGGTGGGGGCGCAGATATTCGGCAAGGAGAACCCTCAGGGCATGGGGCTGTTTCGGCTGTCGACCACGGTCATCACCCTCATCGTGGGGGCCGGTGTGTTCACCATGTCCGGCGACCAAGCAGCCGGCGGTGCCAGCGGTGCTGCCATCGCCACCGCATGGGCCATCTCGGGGGTGGGGGTGCTGTGCCTGGTGCTCACCTTTTTCGCGCTGTCGCGATTGAAGCCCCATATCACTGGCGGCATCTTCGTATATGCTCGCAAGGGGTTCGGTGAGTTCATCGGCTTTGCCAGCGCTTGGGGCTACTGGTGGTCAGCGCTGCTCACCACAGTCACGTTCTGCGCCTTGCTGTTCGAATCGTTGGCCTATTTCTTTCCTATCTTTGGTGATGGCGGCAACCTATGGTGCCTAGTGGGGGCTTCGGTGCTGGCGTGGGGCTATGCCGCCCTGGCTGCTCGCGGCATTGGGGAGATTTCCCTGGTGAACGCCATTATCACCGTTTCGAAGATTGTGCCCATCCTGTTCAGCATCGTGCTTATACTGCTTTTGGGGAAGTTCGACCCGGCTCTGTTCTGGCAGAATTTCAGCACGGGAGCCAACCCCGGTCTGCCCTTCTTCGATCAGGTGGTGTCAGCTCTCATGCTTACCATGTGGGTGTTCGTGGGCATCGAGGGCGCGGTGGCGGTTTCTGGTCGCGCCAAACGGCAGTCCGATGTGGGGAAGGCCACCCTCATTGCGTTTTGCTGCGTGATGGCCATCTACCTGTCCGTGTCCATGCTGTCCATGGGCATCATGCCGCTCTCCGAGCTGGCCGAGCTGCAAAACCCGTCGCTCGCCTATGTTATGGAGCGGGTGGTGGGACCGTGGGGTGCCGGCTTCATCAGCTTTGCCGTGTCCCTTTCGCTGGTAGGCGCCATGCTGGGCTACACCATTCTGGCCACCGAAGCTCCTTATTCGGCCGCGCTGCAGGGCATCTTCCCCGCGGAGTTCTCTCGCACTAACAAGCGGGGAGCGCCGGTGGTTACCATCTTGGCCACCACCATCGTGGTGGAGATATGTCTGTTTTTCTGGGTGTTCACCGGCGAGGCCTATCAGTTCTTCTACGTTATCTGCGCCGCTATGATACTGGTGCCCTATCTGCTGTCGGCTGCCTACTTTGCCCGTGTGACGTTGCGGGAGAAAGAGCTGTTCGATGGGCGGCTAGGGGCACCGCTTTTGCTATGGCGTGCGGTGGCGGTAATCGGTGTGGTGTACAGCCTGTTCCTGGGGTTCGCCGCCGGCAACAACGGCCTGGCTCTGATGTTTGTGCTGTACTTGGTGGGGCTGCCGCTGTATTTCTGGCAGCGCCACAAGAAGCATCGTCCCGCCCTGCAAACCTTAGCAGACAAACTGGGGTTTGCCTTCTTCCTGGTGGCCGGCGTGGTTTCGGTGGTGCTGCTGGCGTTGGGGGTTGTCGGGGTGTAGTGCGAAGTTGGGATGTTCGCGAGGAAGATGCCTGGTCGTTACATTACCCAATAGTTGATGTTGTATTTCTCTTGATACTCGGCCGGAGTGGCGAATACCAGCCCCATTGCCTTCCAGCTTTCCTCGTCGAATAGCTTGTCAATGGGGCAGCCCAATCCTTCTAGCACCTTGTCCAACTGGCCGAGGCTGGGGTTGCTGGTGCCGTTTTCCAGCCGGCAAACCTGTTCGCGACTTACGCCCGCCATGAACGCAAGCTGCTGCTGGGTAAGCCCCATCTGCACGCGCAGCTTTCGAATCTGCTTTCCCAGCGTTGTCCTCGTATCTCCCATGGGCAGAGCGTAAAGGGAGCAACTCAAAATAATGTGACGGATATGGCACACATGCCACAAATCCCACCGCCCGTACAACAATCACAGCGAAAACCTACACCTTTTTCGATTCGCCGCCACCACGGAGGTGGGCCGGTTCGCCAGGCCTGCGCTTGATGCGGGAGAGAGCGCCCGACGCTCGGCGAACCGCTCGCCGGGGCCTCCCCCGCGATGAGATGCCGGGCGGCACGCAAAGGTATAGGCTTCCGCGCCACTTACTGTTTTGCCCGTGTTTCTCTTAGGTTTTTCCCGTGTGAGCGCCTATTACGCGCTAATATAGCAGGTGCGCTTATTTCGTAGCTTTAACACACCCCCAACGCAGCATATTGTTGTTTCCCTATGGAATTGGAGACCCATGTCCGAACGCATTTGGCAGGCGGGCAAAGCCTACCGCGAAATTATTTACGAGACATCTGACGGCATTGCCAAGATCACCATCAACCGGCCCGAGCGCCGTAATGCCTTTACCCCTCTTACCGTGAACGAGCTCTACGATGCCTTCACCGTTGCTCGAGACGATGCTTCCATTGGCGTCATTTTGCTCACCGGCAAAAACCATGGCGGCCGCCATGAAGACGAGGCCTTCTGCTCGGGGGGCGACCAGAAGATTCGCGGCAACGGCGGATACGTGGGCGAGGACAACATTCCGCGCTTGAATGTGCTCGATTTGCAGCGGCTCATTCGCATCGTGCCCAAACCGGTCATTGCCATGGTGAACGGCTATGCTATTGGCGGGGGGCATGTGCTTTCCATTTTGTGCGACCTCACCATTGCCGCTGATACTGCCAAGTTTGGTCAAACCGGCCCTAAAGTGGGCAGTTTCGATGCTGGCTATGGGGCTGGGTATCTGGCCGCCATCGTAGGACAGAAGAAGGCGCGCGAGATTTGGTATCTGTGTCGTCAGTACACCGCTGCCGAGGCGCTGGAGATGGGCCTCGTGAACAAGGTGGTGCCCTTCGACCAGTTGGAAGCCGAGTGCTGCGCCTGGGCCGATGAGATGCTGGCGCTCTCGCCCACGGCGCTGCGCCTGATGAAGGCCTCGTTCAATGCTGCGACCGATGGCCTTGCCGGCATTGCCCAGCTGGGAGGCGATGCTACGCTGCTCTACTATACCTCCGATGAGGCCAAAGAGGGCCGCGATGCCTTCAAAGAGAAGCGCGCCCCCGACTTCACCCAATTTCCGAAATTCCCCTGATAATCGCCACCAACGGCCATGATCGAGCATTTCGAGCGCACCGCCCGCATAGCCCCCACGCAGGATTTTCTTACCTTCGTGAATGCCTCCCGGCACAAGGAGATTTTCTCTTATCGCCGGGTGCGCATGCTGTCGGCGTTCATCGCGTTCCATCTGCAAGAGCATGGGATGCAGCCGGATGATGCGGTTGTGGTCGATCTCCCCAATGGCCCAGCATTTGTGTGCCTCGCTTTGGCGGCTGCTTACGGCGGTTTTTCGCTGGTGTGCTTGAACCGCCGGCTTACGCCCCTGGAGAAGAAGGCCCGCGTACAAGAGGTGGGAGCGCTGGGGTTGCGGGTGGCGACAACGGTGGACAGCGAACGGGCGGCTCAGCTTTTGGCCTTCGCCGAAAAGGCTCTGGCTACTGGCAACTATCAACTGAACCATCGTTCCATCATGGGGGAGAAGCAGGATGTGCACGATGACGCCATCCACTTTGCCGAGCGCGCGGCCCACCTGTTCGATCCGGACGCTCGCGCTATCGTTATGTTCACATCGGGCACTACCGGACGCCCCAAGGCGGTATCGCTTACGTGGCGCATGCTGGAGTCGGCGGCGCTGGCCGCCAATCGGGCGTTGGGTTGCACGCGCAGTTCCCAGTGGCAGGCGGTGTTGCCGTTCTTCCATATTGGGGGCTTCCAGGTGTTGGTGCGCAGTGTGTGTGCCGGCACGCCGCTGGTGGTGTACGAGAAGTTCGATCCCCAGCAGTTGCTGCGGGATGTGCGCCAATGTCGCATCAGCCATGTGTCGGTGGTGGACAAGATGCTGCAGGACTTGTTGGACCTGGACAAGGATGACGCCCTTTCCCGCTATCAGTGCATTTTGCTGGGGGGCGCTGCGCCGAATCAGCGCACCTTACAGCGCGCAGGTCAGCGGGGTGTTTCCCTGTATGTCAGCTATGGCATGACCGAGACATCCAGCCTTATGGCTGCCAGTCGGGTGGACGCCTCTTTCGATGGGGGCCTTCAGCTTTTGGAGGGCTATGTGGCCCGCACTGTGGATGCGGATCCGTTGGGGTTCGGCGCCTTGGCGGTTCAGGGCCCGGGGGTGTTCGGGGGCTATATGAACGCGCGAGCGGCCCGCACAGTGGACGGGTTCTTCCTCACCGGTGATATTGCGGCAGTGCGCGGCCAGAAAATCTACGTGCGGGAGCGCACGGTGGACATGTTCGTGTCCGGCGGCGAGAACATCTATCCGGCCGAAGTGGCCCACGCGCTGCAGAGCTTGCCGGGGGTGGCCGAGGCCTACGTGTTCGGCATTCGCGACGAAACGTGGGGGCGCCGCCCCGTGGCGCTGATAGAGCCTCGCCCGGGAAACCAACTGCCCGCTCCGTGGGAGATGCGCGCAAAACTGGCCCCAGTGCTCTCCCGTGTGGCCATGCCGCAGTTTATCATGGCGGTGGATCAGCTGCCTCGCCAGGGCATCGGCAAGATTGACCGCAAGGGCGCGGCGCAGCTGTGGCAAAAGCGGTTGCAGGTGGCAGATGTGCGGCTGCGCTCAGTGCGCATTCCCTTCAAGCGTCCGTTTCGCACTGCCAAGGGCACCTTGAAGTACCGTGATGTGCTGCTAGTAGAAGTGGAAGACGCCGAAGGACGTGTTGGCATCGGGGAATGCAACGCGTTTTCCACCCCCTGGTACTTGTCGGAAGTGCTTTCCCATGACGAGCGGGTGATTCGCGAGGTGCTGGCCCCCATGGTCACTTCCGAGGTGATGGCCCACCCCCGCGAGTTCAGCCGATGGTGCTCTACGGTGCCGGCGGCGGCCGGCGCTCCTATGGCTTGCGCTGCTGTTGAGGGGGCGCTATGGGACCTGTACGGCAAGATTGTAAAGGAGCCGCTATGGTCGGTAATGCGCGCCGAGCATCAGCGACTGAGCGCTGCGGGAAGCACGTTGCCGGGGCAAGCGAACCTGCGTCCCAGCTCGGAGGGAATGGTGCTGCGCGTGCCCCGCGTTGCCAGCTCGCTCACCGACTACCCCAGCGCCTACGTGGGGGCTGGTGCCGTGGTGGGCGTTGCCTCGGTGGAAGAAACGCTGGCCCAGGTGCGCTCTTTGGTGGGGGAGGGCTACAAGCGCGTGAAGCTCAAGGTCGCCCCGCGAACCGGCGCCGTGGCGGCTGTGCGGGCGGTGTGTCAGCTGTTCCCGCAGCTGATGGTCACCCTTGATGCCAACCAGAGCTTCTCGTCCGCTGATGGCATCGAGCTGTTGGCTCTGTGCAACTTGCCGGTGGCCTGGATAGAAGAGCCCATCGCCTTTACCGAGCGGCAAAGGGAGAATCCCGCCGAGATGTACCGTCAGCTTTCGATGCTGCAGCCCCAGCTGGGATGTCCCATTTGCCTTGACGAGTCCATCACCTGTGCTGCTGATGCCTATTTGGCCCTGCGCTTTCCGCAGTTGCGAATATTTGCATTGAAGCCGGGTAAATTCGGGGGCATTCAGCCCAGCCTGGAGTTCGCGATTGCCGCCCAGCAAGTAGGGGCGCTGGTTTGGATGAGCGGCATGTTCGACACGGGCGTTTCTCGCCGAGTGTTGGCGGCGTTCGAGGTGCTTCCAGGATTGGGCACACCAGGTGATGTGGGGTCGGTTTCTCGGTTCTTCCCCGCCGACATCACCGTTCCCCCCTATGAGTTTCCCAGTTCACGGGTGACTTTGAACCCGCCCGAATATCCCGAGGGCCTGGGCTGTCGGCTGAATGAAGAGCTGATTGGCTAGGCCTTTGCCGCCTGATGCCATTTTGACGCCTCAGGCAGCAGGTGCTCCTCATCTTAGTGGGACGGCATGTCCGGTTTGGCCGTGGTCAACGGGAAAGGCCGGACGGTTGGTGTCCTGATTAGCTTGTCGGCGGCATACTCGGCCGTTCAAAAAATTCAAACCTTCTTTGCCGATGCGCTCTTGCTTTATGGCACGAAAACGATACTGTTAGAAAGTTGTCCACAGCCAAGACAATTGACTCGTGGAGCTCCGAACACACGCAAGGGACGCGTATAAGAGATCTGTTGCAGCATGGCCATTTTGGGCAAGCGGGAAGAGGCGAAGAGATGAATTTGACGCGACGGCAGTGGATGACCATCAGCATCTTGGTGCTGGGGGCATTTATCACGGTGCTCAACCAAACAGTGGTAACACCGGCGCTTCCCTCCATCATGACGGAAATGGGAGTGAATGCTGCTACTGCCCAATGGCTTACCACTGGTTTCACCTTGGTGAATGCCATCATGATCCCCATTACCGCCTATCTGCAGGACCGCTTCCCCGTCAAGGGTCTGTTTGTGGTATCGATGGCGTTGTTCACGGCTGGGTCGGCCATGTGCAGCTTGGCCGTGTCCTTCCCGGTCATTCTGGCGGGCCGCCTCATCCAGGCGGCGGGCGCTGGCATCCTCATGCCCATGACCATGACGGTTTTGCTGGTCACCTTCCCAGTGGACAAGCGCGGCTCGGCTATGGGCGTGTTCGGTCTGGTCATTGCCTTTGCACCTGCCATCGGCCCCACGGTTGCCGGCTTCGTGATCGATCGCTTCGAGTGGCATATTATGTTCATGGCCATTACGGTGCTTTCGGCAGCCATCGTGCTGATATCGCTGTTCCTTATAGAGCGCCGCAAAGCCGCTCGGAAGGGAACGGCCAAGCTAGATCCACTGTCTTTGACGCTGTCCACGCTGGGCTTCGGGTTGATGCTTTATGGGTTCTCGGCGGTGGGCTCAACCGGCCTAACTTTGTTCACTGTGGCCTAAATCTGGCTGGGCATCGGCGGCGTCGTATGGTTCTTTGTTCGACAAACCCGCCTGCCTGAGCACATGTAGCAGGTGCGCGTTTTGGAGAATCGGCGCTTTTTGGTGGCCACCATCATTGGCATGTTGGTGCAAGGAGCCCTGTTGGCGGCCGGTATCCTCATGCCCATCTACTTGCAAACGCTGCTGGGGCAGTCCGCCACGGTGTCTGGTCTCGTGCTTATGCCCGGTGCCATCCTCATGGGCATCATGAACCCGGTGGCGGGTAAATGGTTCGATCGCTCGGGCCCCCGTAAACTGGCTATCGCCGGCATGGGGCTGCTCACCCTTACCACTGTCGGCTTTGCCGTGCTCACCTTGAATACACCCATTATCTGGCTGACGATTCTCTACACGGTGCGCATGTTCTCCATGGCGCTGGTGAACATGCCCATCACCACCTGGGGCATGAATGCGCTGCCCAACGACCTCATGAACCACGGCACTTCGGTGAACAATACGCTGCGGCAAGTGGCAGGCTCGCTGGGCACAGCGGTCATCATCTCGGTTTCCAGCATCGTTACCAATGCCCTGAGCGGCGCTATGGACCAGGCCTCCGCCACCCTCTACGGCATCAACGTGGCGTTTGGCGTGTGCACTGCCCTGTGCCTTATTGGTTTTATCCTCACGGTGGCATTGGTGCGCGATAGGAAGGGCGAGGACGCTCAGCGCGATACGGACGGTGCCCAGCGTAGCCTGCTGGAGTCCATCATGAAAACCGATGTGTACTCGCTACCCCGCAGTGCGACGGTGGAAGACGCCATGCGGCTGTTCGTCACCAAGCACATCTCTGCCGCCCCTATCGTGAACGACGAAGGCGAAGCGGTGGGCTTCATCTCCGATGGCGATATCCTGAAGCGCCTCTCTCCACGTCAAGGGTCTTTTATCGACCCCATTGTGCTCATTATGAGCTCTGCTTGCGATGGCCGCACCTACGATGAGAGGCTGGGCAATCTCATGAAGACCAATGTGTGCGAGATAGGCGCACCGCGCTCCATCAACGTCAGCGTGCACGCCGATCTGCCGCAGGTCTGCCGGGTGCTGGCAGAGAGCCACCTGAAAAAAGTGCCGGTGGTGGACAACGGCAAGCTGGTGGGCATCATCAATCGCAGCGACATCACCCAATACTCCATGCAGGCCTATCTGGCCTCCCGTTCCGAAGACGCCGACATCCCCGAGCCCCAACCGGCCCCCGAGGAACTGACCATCTGCCACGAAGAGCCCGCGGCGAAGTAGGGCTGCCGGGGAGGGGCGGGGGCGATGCTATCTTTGTTTGGGCCCTCAGGAAACAAGCCCGTATAACTAGCCGAATCTTGGTGGCGTTTACCGCCAAATGCGCGAAAATATGAGATACGTGTTCGCTGCGCCGCAGGGGGCGCATCCAAAACAAGGAAGCTGATTTTCATGACAACCGTAATATGTTTGCTGCTCGTGGTATTTTTCTTGGCCATGAACGCATTCTTCGTGGTGGCAGAGTTCGCCCTCGTGCGCGTGCGCAAAAGCCAGATCGAAGTGGCAGTGGCGGAGAAGCGCCGTGGTGCAGAGGCAGCCCAAGAAGTTACCACCCATATCAACGCCTATCTTTCTGCTTGTCAGCTGGGCATTACCCTGGCATCGCTGGCCATCGGTTGGCTGGGCGAACCGGCGGTATCAGCCGTGCTGGAAGCGCCGCTTCTAGCGGCAGGGCTTCCGGAAGGCGCAGTGGCCCCCATATGTGTGGCGGTGGGCTTCGTCCTCATAACCGCGCTGCACGTTATCGTGGGCGAGCTTATCCCTAAATCCTTCGCCATCTTCTCTACTGAGCAATATGCCCTGCATACAGCTGGCCCCTTGCGGGTGTTCTACAAGGTGACTTATCCCATTATGGTGGTGTTCAATGGCATCACCAATGGTGTAATGCGCTTGTTCGGCCACGATCCGGCCGACGAGCACGAGGTGTATACCGGTGACGAGATCAAGTTGCTGATCGACGAGTCTACCGAAAGTGGCCTTATCGAGCCGGAGGCCAATGAGTTTGTGGACAACATTTTCGACTTGGGCGAAAAGGACGCAGAGGCCATTATGACCCCCCGTACCGATGTGGTGTGCATCGATTTGGAAGATTCGCTGCAAGAGAACTTGGACATCATTCATCAGTACAAGTACACCCGCTATCCGGTAGTGCGTGGCTCGAAAGACCATGTGGTGGGTTTTGTGCACGTGAAGGATCTTTACGGCATGGATCCCGACACCCCGCTTTCCGAGTGGAAGATCCGTGAGATGCCCGCTGTGCCCGAGGGGCTCAGCATTGCGCGGTTGCTGGATACATTGCAGCAAAAGCGCACAGAGATCTGCGTGGTGATCGATGAGCATGGCGGAACGGCCGGCATCGTGACCATGTCCGATGTGATGGAGCAGATTGTGGGTCGCATCGACGACGAGTACGTGCACGACACCGATGACGATGTGGTGAAAGAGCCGGACGGCTCCTACCTCATCGATGGAGCCTTGGCCATTGCCGACTTAGAAGATATCCTGGAATTCACTCCCGATGAGGCCGAGGAAGTGGAAACTGCTGGCGGTCTTCTGCTCACCCTGTTCGACCGCATCCCCGATGAGGGCGATGTGGTGGTGCTGGAACACAAGGGTACCAAGGTAAGTTTCACGGTGATTACCATGGATCGCCTGCGCATCGACCGTATTCGCATGGTGGTTGATCGCCCCGTCGAGGAGTAGCTGCAGGCGAAACACACTCCGGATAATTTGTTGCCACCGAATGCCCGGCTCCTTCTGGCCGGGCATTTGCTATGGTGTGAGGGAGACCTGTTACGCGGAGGCAAATTTTGAATACAGTAATTGACGTTCACTGCCACATCTACCCCGAGCCCATAAAGGAGAAGGCGGTTCGCAGCGTGGGGCAGTTCTACAACATTTCCATGGACGTGACTGACGGATCGGCCGAGGCTTTGCTGGCATCGTGTGCTGGTTCGCCCATCGGCCGTCATGTGGTGCACTCGGTGGCCCTCAGCCCCCATCAGGTGACTTCCATCAACGACTTTATCGCTGCCCAATGTGCCGCCCATCCACAATTCACCGGTTTTTTCACGTTGCATCAGGATTTTCCGAACCCCGAGCAGGAAATCG
>CANSTH010000002.1 GCA_947649875.1 uncultured Parvibacter sp.
AACCATGGACTTAGCCTACAAGCACGCACGGCTCATTTGCCGCCCCGACAGCGAATGGCTTCGCCCCGCTTAGACTTTTTGCGTTCATCGAACGGGAAGAGGGGTAAAAGCCTATGTTCTTCAGACCATGAAATCAAAAGCTCCCGACCCGAGGAATTTTCAGCCGAGCGTCATTTCGATAGCCACTATTTCATGCGTGCGTAGTCCCCTACAGCCAACATGCCACCCGAAATCTGAGCATCTATGAGGGTCTTCCCTTCGCCCACCGTAAAGGAACCCGCTGGCTGAGTAAGATCGAGAAATGCCTCTGCGGAAGGGAAGCTAAGCGTGAGCTCTCCGCCAGTACGGTTGTAGTTGACTTGGCAGCCTTCTGCGGAACTTACGCCAATGGCCGAGATTCCCCCGTTCAAATTCACATGCATCGTTGTTGGAGCCTCGCCCTGGCACGCAATGGTGGATGAGCCGTTGTTTTGAACCAACTCTATTGTCTGATAGAAGCGGCCTTGCATGTCCAGCTCCCCTTCTACCAACTCCATCTTCCCACTAATGATGCTGTTACCCTGAAAAGCCATCATGCCCGAAGACTGACGCAGCTTGAGGTTCATGAAATCAAGCTCCCGCACTTCCACGTTGCCTCCGCTCACACTTAGCTGCAACATATCCATAATGGCCATAGATTCGGGCACGAGGATTTCTACCCTTGGCTTAGCGGAAGGCTCATCGAGTTGAGACCCGACTGGAGTCGAAGCGTCCCCGTTCGGCGCCTCAACTTGCTCGATGGTAACCAATCCGCCTTCCTGTTTCCATTGAAGCGCTGTGCCGTTCCTAGGAGCACTCTCCCTTACAACCACTGCACCGGCCGTTTCCTGGGGAGTTGCTTCCCTGATGGTCAAGTCTCCATCCGTCCAATCAACGCGAATGGCAGAAACAACCCCCGATGCGGTAAAGCTACCGGCGCCTTCTGCATAGTAGTCCTCGTTGACAAGCTGGGCCATAGGGTAGTTGGGCGACACTTCGTAGGCCTCATCGTTCGTTTCGACAACCGTGCCATCCACCATAAAGGCCACCGCAGACAAGACGCCTATAAATACGAGCGCGCCAAACGCCGCCGCCAAAGCTATGAGAACTTCTCGGGCGGTGCCCATCTTCCGCTTACTTGATGCCTTCTTCTCACCGTGGCTGCTGTTCGGTTCTTGCGCACATGCATCGTTTTCGCTTTGTGGGTTCTGCGTTTCCGATGCATTATCGGTCGATGCCGCTTTGCCATTCCCTAGACCTTCTTCATCGGCATCCGCAGTAGCTGCTCCCTTATCGGCCTCTACTGCGTCTCTTCTTGCCACCTTCCCCCGCAGCAGCTCGTCGACGGTTACGCCGTAGAGGTCGGCCAGGGCCATGATGTTGCCTATGTCGGGCAGCGATTCGCCCCGCTCCCATTTGGAAACGGCCTGCCGCGAAACGTTCAGCTGCTCGGCCAGCTTTTCTTGGCTCAAGCCGGCGCTCTGGCGGTACTCCACTAAGCGGGCGGCAATTCTCTGGTTCATGGGAGTCCTCTCTGCAGGATGGCGGCTGCCGATGCGTCCAAGCTATCGAAATGATGCGTCAATTCCCACCAAGTTCTGTGGTCAATTGTACCCGCTACCCGCAACTATCAGTTTCCCAAACCTCTGAACTGGGAAAACTACCGAATGGTATCTCGCCGCCACCATGCAGCTCGCCTATCGTCACCATAAACGCCATCGGATAATACTGCCATCGTTCTCGCTTCGCTTGCTCATAAGGCGCGAACGGGCGTCGAACTTCTGGCGCATTCACGCCGCATGGGGCGCTAAACCTTGATGGAAGCTCGTGTAATGGGATTTCGGTTGGCCATGTACAATGCTATTCCCAGGTCAACAAGGATATCCACCGATGTATTCGCTACCCATCTTAGCAGCAAGCTCCTGTCCAACGAAACGAGTTCTCTATGAAAATGCTCCTGCACCCCCTAACTGCAGCAGGTTTTTGGCTAACCAACGCACAGCCCATGAGCGCGCTAGGCACCTGCAAGGCAACAGAAATTACCCGGTTCGCTCCAACTCAAAAGACCATCGACTACCTCCGCGATTCCTATCCTCACATCCCCTGGCCCTTCCACGTCATCGTTACCCAAGGAAGACGCAATCCAACCGAAAGCTTCCGCTTCTACCAGATTCCCAAACAATGGAGTCAGCAGCAATTTGCACGAATTGCCCCTGGCATTTACACTCCTTCTCCCGAACAAACACTCGCAAGCCTAGGAAAGCACCTCTCGATCCATGAGTTGATTTACCTCAGCAGCATTTTCTGCAGCGGTTTTCGTTTCGACCCCAATTCGCCCTTTGGTATTTCCCCCCGGACCCCACTGACTTCCATTGCAAAAATCCGAGAATCCCTCAACTCGCCTTCACAACCCTATGGCTTTAGACCGCTTAAGCAGGCTCTTTCGTACATTACAGAGGGAGCCGAGTCTCCGCCCGAGGTTTTCATGAGCATGGCCTTGAGCCTACCGCAGAAATATGGCGGATCGGGAATTGCGCACTCGCTTGCCAACTGGACATACATGCCATCGCAAAGGGCCCAAGCAATTGCCGGCCGTGAGGTGGTACGACCTGATATCACTTTCGTTTGCAATGGCAAAATGGTTGCAGTCGAATACGATTCCGACAGTGCGCACCTTTCTAGGGCACAAGCAGAGCGAGATGAGGCGAAGCGCCTTGCCCTAGAAGCTGATGGAATGAAGGTCATCTCTGTTCGACCTGGGCATTTGAAGCGTGAAGACTACATGGATCTCGTTGCCCAGGAAATCTGTTTCCATTTGGACATTCGTCAAAGCAAACGACCAGAGTGTTACAGCGAGCAGCGCGACAAGCTCTTCCAGCTTGATCGATCTCTGTCCCGCTTTTTCTTGTCTGTCGTAACCGTTGAGAACGCAGAAATCGGAACCCTTCGCACCGAGGCCAAGGCTCATCATCCGTACAAATCTTGTAATTTCGCGCAGTAAGGGACGTTCTTCACATCAAATTGCAAGATTTGTACGGCTTGCCAGCTAATTTGTGGGTGTTTCGGACAGTGGCGGTTCTTTAACTGCCATCTGAGCTGGGGAAATAATATTGCCCGATTCTCACAAGAGCCATTACGCGTACAAATCTTGGGATTCTGCGCATGATTCTGTACAAATCTCGCGTTTTCGTTCCTCGGAGGGTCTGCTTTGTGCAAAAACGCGAGATTTGTACAGCATGTTAGACATGGGGCAGCAAACAAGAAGGCGCCCACCGAAGGGCGCCCTCTTTTGACAGATTCTAGCTGTACTAGGCGCGGCAAACGTCTGACACTGTCTGCCCGATATTGCCGTGATGGCTGCACGGCGCTGCTGCCCGCCTGGCGCTGCGGCACGGCGCTGCTGCCCGCCTGGCGCTGCCGCACGGCATTGCCGCACGAGCGCCGCCAATCTGGTGCTGCACCCCAGTATTGCCGCGACGTCACTACTGGCTTAGCATTACCACCCCAGTGCCGCTAGCCTAGCCCTGCCATTTGCGGTTGCGCAGGATGTAGCAAATCTGCGGGCCGTTGCCCATGTCAGCGAGGTGGTACACGTCCGATTCGCTCCAGGGCTCCACCCAATCCGCCAGCGTGGTGCGGGTGGCGGTCATGGTGTCGTAGTCGGTGGACAGGTCCTGCGTGGGTGCCGGCGCCTCGAAGGTGGCAATGCCCTTGTCCAAATCGCCGAAGAAACGAGCGCGCGAACCGCACTGGGAAACGCACTGGGGCAGTTCGCCCTGGGAAGTGCGCTGCTCGCACAGAGTGCACTTCTCCACCACGCGCTCCTCTTCATTCAAGTAGCGCACGCCGTAGGGGCAGGCCATGGCGCAGAACTGGCAGCCGATGCACTTCGCCTTGTCGATCTGCACGGTGCCGTCGGCAATCTTGTGGGACGCCTCAGTGGGGCACACCTTCACGCACTCCGGGTCGGCGCAATGCTGGCACTGGATAGGTAAAAAGTACATCTCCACATCGGGCCAGTCGCCGCTGCCACCCTCCTTGGGAGTGGGGCCGATGCGCAGCGTCTTGATCCAGAAGTCGCCCACGTTCACACCGTTCACAGCCTTACAGGCGGTAGAGCAGGCCAGGCACCCAACGCAACGGTTGAGGTCGGTAACAATTGCAAATTGCGTCATTTAGATCACGTCTCCTGTCCAATCCGGCTCGCCCTCGCAGCGCGCACGGTTGCCCTTTCCTGTCTGCACCCATTCCTTCAGGCGCGGGTCGGACGCATCGTGTATGCACTCGTTGCCGTTAGGATCGCAGGGCACGGGGTTGCCGAACGGCGAGTTCTCCGCCGTGGCCTTGTAAACCAGCACCGGGGTGGAGCGCATATTGGCGCAACCGGCCGTGGGGCACTGGCCATAGGGGTTCATCACGCAGTTGATGGATACGGTGTCGAAGCCATGGCCGGCAGTATCGAACTCGGGGAACCACCAGGCGTGGTTGGCGTTCACAACGCCTTGCTTGATGCCGTAGTACACGTCCAGCACCTCGCGCACCTTGCCCCAGGGGCTCTCGATCCACACCCAATCGCCCTGCTTGAGGCCCAGGCGCTCGGCGTCGTTGGGGTTCATTTCCACACGGGGGCTGGGCCACAGCTCGCGGCACCAGGGCAGCTGGCGATGCTCGCTGTGGAAGTACACCGGCTGGCGGGAACCCGTGGTCATGAGGAAGGAGTTCTCCGGCATGGCCTTCAAGTCGTCCACATAAGTGGGCACCATGAAATCAGTGGCGTCAATCTGATCGGCCATAGAGGCATCGAACAACTCGGGGGTGGTAACCGGCGAAGTGGCAGGCTCTTTGTAGGCGGGGAACTTGGCCTCGTCGCCCAGATAGGCCTCGCATACCAGCGACCAAATCTCTATCAGGCCGGAAGCGGTCATGAATCCGGGGTGCAGGTCCACCAACGGGAACAGGTTGAAGCCGCCCTGCTGGCGACGCCAGCCCATCTCGTGGCGGCGGTAGGTGCCCCAGCGCTCGGGATGCCACTCGCGGCAATCCATCCAGCCGTTCTCCTGGAAGTGCTGCTTGGCCTGGGCCCATGTGGGGCCATCGGGGAATTCGGCGGTCTTCCAGGCGTCCACGTTGTCTTTCAGCACGCGGTCGTGATCGGGCCACAGATAGCTGGGGGCGCCGGAGGCATCGTACACATCTCCCAGCTTCTCGCTCCACTCAGCAATGGAGGATTGGCATTGCGGCGCGAAGTTCAGGTTCTGGGCCGGCGCCGCATCCGGATCTTTGGTGTTCCACGGCACGCCCATGCACTTGTACATGCCCACGTTCCAGTCGGGGTCATAGATGGTCTCGCCGGTGGGCTCCACCGCCTTGCAACCGCAGCCGAAAAAGCCGCCGGCACCTTGGGACACGCGAGTGGTGTCGATCTCAAGCCAGTGGTCGCAGGGGAAGATGACATCGGCGTTGCCATTGTTGGGGCAGAACCACAGGTTGATGTCGGTGAAGAAGTCCAGCTCCTTGGTGGCGTCCCACGCACGGGTGATGTTGCCCATGTTCATGATGTCGCCGGACTGGCACACGCCGCCGTGCAGCTCGTAAGGGGTGGGGTGCACGTTGTAGGCCACGTCGGCGTTCTGCAGGCATGCATCCCAAATGGTGTTGCTGTCGGCCCAGCGCGCCCAGTAGCGGTTCAGCGGGAAGCGTTCGGCGTCCACCTGGCCCGCCTGACGCTCAAAGACGGTCTTGGGGTTCGGCCATGCTTGCGAGTTGCGCATCGCACCGCCCATGCGCTTGGCAATCACAATGGCCTCCTCGTCGGAGGGCACCTTGTTGCCGTAACGAGCGGCCAACGGAGAGTTGTTGTCCAGCAGGTACTGCACGAAATCCTGCATGTACTTGGCCATATCTTCCAGGCTGTAGTCGCGGCCCGGCCACATCTTGGCGGCATCGCCGTACGGGGCGCCCGCCTGCATGTTGGAACGACCCGGGTTGCCGTCGAACTGGCTCTTGGAGGAACCGCGGTTGCCGGCCGGCTCGTCGGAGTTGCCGGTGATGCAGGAGAGAATCTGCAGGCTGCGGTTGTTCTGGATGGAGTTACCGTTCTGGTCGCAGGCCAGCTGGAAGTGCAGGCCACCGTTGCCGTAGTCGGGGTCGATACGGGTGGTCCAAATGCGCACGCCCTCTTCCAGCTTGTCGGCCGGAACGCCGGTGATCTGCTCCACCGTGGCAAAGTCGTACTGGCTGGTAAGGTCATGGAAGGCGTCCCACACGGTGCGGGCCTTGTAGGAATTGCCGTCCTTCAAAGTAACGTCAATCTCGCCGGGGAACAGCGCCGGGATCTTCGCCACGCCCTTGGGGTTGCACTCTTCGGAACCGTTGGGGAAGCGGTCGGGCTCGGTAGCCGGGTCGGCGAAGGAGGAGGGGGTGGGCAGCCATGCGTCCGCCACCAGGCCGGTCAGCGGATGCTCAATGAAACGACCATCGGTGGGGATGCGATGCTCCTCGCCTTCCCACTTGCCCTCTTCGGCATCCCAGTAGGTGAGGCGCTCGTTGGCCTCGTCCCACACCATGAAGCGCTGGTACTTGCCGCCTTCCACCAGGTCGGCCTCGGTCAGCAGCTTGGTCTTCATGTCGATGCCGCCGTTGCCTTCCACAAGCCAGCCCTCAGTGAGCCACGGCTTGTCCTCGATGAAGAGGAACGGGGCGTTGGACCAGCGACGCACCATGGTGTCGTCGTAGGCCTCGTTCTCGATGACCCAATTGGTCCAGCCCAGCACGATGGCGCCGTCGGTGCCGGGGCGCAGCGGCAGCCACACATCGGCTTCCTTTCCCAGCGGGGTGACGCGCGGGTCCACGATGATGTGGCTCTCGGCATGGGGGGCCACGTCGGAAATGGTACGGTTGGTGGTGTCGTAGTTGGAGTACTCAACGGCGGTGCCCCACTGCACGTACACCTTCGGCTCGGCTTCCACTTCCATCCAGGGCGAGCCCATCTCGTCAGTCATGATGCCGGCGAAGTGGCGCGGGCCCTTGCACACCTGATAGGCCAGGTGAGCGTTGGGGGTACCGAACAGCTGTTTCATGCCCTGGTAGGGACCAAGACTCCATACGCGGGAGGTGCCGCACATCACGAAGATTGCCTGGCCGCCGAACTTGTCCTTTATCTCGCCCAGCTTCTGGCCGCAAATCTCAAAGGCCTCGTCCATGGAGATGCGCACCCAACCGGGATCGTCGGAACCCTTGGGGTTGGTGCGCTTGACGGGATAGCGCACGCGATCGGGATGATAGAGCGCCTGCATGGAAGACTGCGACTTTGCGCAGCAATGGCCGCGAGACTGGGGCGCCGATTCGTCGCCCTCCACCTTCAGCACCTTGTTGTCCTGCACGGTTACCCACACGCCGCATTCCACTTTGCCGCAAGCACGGCAGCAGGAGCGCACGCGCTTAACCTCGCCGGTGCTCGCATTCTCATCTGCAGCCAGCGCCTGCTTCGGCGCGGCAGCAGTGGTTGCCAGCGCGGCAGCGGCTCCGGTCATCGCCATCGTCTTCATGAAGCTGCGACGCGACATCGTTAGCTGAGCCATGTATCCCCACCTTTCCTCTCTCGTTTACCGGGGGTCGCCCAGGCGGCTCCCCGCCCTTGCGATGAGCTGATAGTAGTTGGCTAAAAATGGGCCGCTTCATAGGAGCTCGCTGATTTTTAAAGCTATTACGAACATGTGTTTGTAATACCAGCCCGCTGATTTTCATCCAAAAGGCCAGAATAGGAGCCAATTCCGCATTTCAGGTCAATCGGTATGATTTAAGATGGAGGCGCTTTTTTTCGCTAAGGGGAGTGAAGGGGAGGCAACATTGGTGAAGCTACCGAAGGTCACCATTGCTATCGACGAAGAGGGCGCGCTTTCGTTCGGGAAGATCTCGCCAGCTCTTGTGATTGGCTTCGGCATTCATTTCACCTGGATGTTCTTGGTGCAGTTTTCTGCCAGTCACCTGTTCTTCGAGGGGGCACCCGAGGGCACCGCTGCCATAAGCCACGTGTTCTCGCTCTGCGTGTTCGTACTCACGCTGTTCGCCTATACCGCGTTTCTGCAGCAAATGCGGAGGCTGTTCGACACACCGGCCCACCGTAATCGCAACCGTTTAAGCGCAGCGTTAGCCACGGTGGCCGGCGGCCTGCTGCTCTTCGGTTGCTCTACTGCCACCGCTATCGGGTGGACCTGCATCGTGGCATCGGGGCTGCTCACCGGCATGGGCTCGGCAGTGCTGCTGATGAGCTACGGCGTATCCTTTGGCATGCTGGACTCCCCCACCATCGCCATGGGCACTGCACTCTCGCTGATCGTGGCCTCCATCGCATTTCTGGCGCTCTCGGCGCTGGGGGCAGTAAGCCCCTCCCTTACGGCGCTGCTGGCAGCCTTTATTCCCCTGGCCGAGTTCTTCTGCCTGCGCAGCTGCAGCCGTCAACTGGTAGATCAGCTCTCCTTCGCTTCCTGCACCTTCCCCGTGCGCAAGCTTTCCTTTGGACTGCACATTTTTGCCCCTAGCTTTTTCATCGGCTTCGCCATCGCTGGGCTACGCCGCTACGCCCTTGCCAGCACATGGTTGCCCAACCTGGAAGTCCTCGGCACGATAGCTATTGTGGTGGGGTGCTTGGCAAGCGGGCTGCTCATTCTGCTGGTAGCCATCATGCAGCACTCCACGGTGAATTACATGTTCCGCACGCTGTTGCCGGTCTCGGCTCTGTGCATGGCAGTGGCGCTCTTCGATGGCAGCAACGCCGATGTGCTGAACATCGGCATCCTGTTCACCGGGTACTTGGTGATGGAGGGTGCCTGCTGGATGTTCTATTCCGACATCTCCCAGCGCTATCGCATCAGCGCGTTCCAGGCGTTCGGCGTAGGGCGCGGAGCGCTGGCGCTTGGCACGCTGGTGAGCACTCTTACCACCGCACCGGTAACGGCGGCCACCAGCACACTGGAAGAATCCTCTCAAGGTGTAGTGGTGATGTTGGTGGCACTGTGCATCGGCTTCGCCATGCTGCCCACCAACAAGGAAATGCTGAAATCGCTGAAGCGAGGCGCCCATTGCCCGGCGCTGGCCTTCGATGAGGACTTCCTGGTGGCTCCGGCCCTCATCCCCGACGATCCCAACCGCGCCAAGCAGCTGTTTCCCGCCAAAGGACTTCAAGACGTAACCGCGCCCGAACCAGACGGGGTAGCACCGACCGCGGTAGAGGACAAGGATGGCGAAGGTCGAGATGACGCAGGTCGGATTGTTTGTCATCCTTCCGAAAAGGTGGAAAACAATGGGAGCGGGGCAGATGATGGCAAGCAAGCCACCACCCTGCGTTATCCTGGCAATGCTGGTTCCGAGGCGGATGCCAAGGCCCGCCAGGGGCGCTTCCGCCGCCAATGCGAAATAGTGGCCGACCGCTACCTACTCTCGCGCCGCGAAGCCGAGGTGCTGTTCCTGCTAGCGAAAGGGCGCAACGCTGCCTTCATCCAAGAGAAGCTGTTCATCTCCGAAGGCACCGCCCGCACCCACATGCGCCACATCTACGCCAAGCTGAACGTCCACTCCCAAAAAGAGCTCATGGATCTCGTGGAATCTGAAGCCATTGAATAGGTTCCGTTGCCCGCTGCCCGCCGTTTGCGATGAGCTGTCGGGCGGCATAACGGAAAACTCGATGGGAATTTTCCCAGTTCAGCGCATCATACTTGGGAATCATACTTCCAAATCATAGGACTGCTATGACCCCTTCTCTCCGTCTGCCGCATAAACTGCGCAGCGTTGGGAAAGAGAAAGGAGTCACACATGACCCAGTTCGACGACATCGCAGCCGACGAGTTCGAAGAAGAGTTCGACCCGCTGGCAGACGACTTCGATGACAGCATTTTCGATGGAATCGAAGAGGACGAAGAGGCGGTAACCGAGTTTTTGGCGCCCGACCCCAGCCGTGTGGAAGCGGTAGAGGGCACCTTGAGCCGCAACGAGGACGGCTATCGGCAACGGCCGGCCGCTGAACGCACCGCCGAGCTGTTCGCACAAATGAAGCCCTACCGCTTGGTGTTGCTGGAGCTGATCCGTACCTGCGAGCAACCGCAAACCACCGAGGCCATGATGGAGCGCTTCGCTCAGCTGCATGCCAATTTCAAATCCACTTACTCGGGTGCCAACCTGCTGTCCATGCTGGAAGCCGCTGGCGCTATCGATTGCGTCACCGAAGACGGCACTGCATACGCCGATGTGGAAGTGGAGCCGGTAGTCAAAACCGACGAGAACGGCGTGGAGTATCTGGCACCCGGCGAGGCACCGGCCATGATGTGGGTGGCCGCCGAGGCAGGCCACGCCATGGTGGAAGCGAACGACCCCCAATCGCGCATCGATGCGCTGTTCGCCAAAGAGACGCAGTACCTGCCCGTCTTCAAGCGCATCCTGCGCCTGGCCAATCAAGAAAGCGGCGTGTCGGTGGCGCAGCTGTCCGGTGCTGTGGATGACGACCCCCTGGTGCAAGAGCCCCGTTACTTCGTACAGCACTTCCTGAAAAATCTCGAGCGCCACGAGGCAGTAGCCTGGTGCAACAACAGCTGGGTGACTACCGATTTCGGCAGGAAACTGCTAGCCGACCTGGCCGATATAGACGACTCCTATAACCCATCCGAGGCTCACGAGCAAGCGCGCATCCGCGCCATTGCCGCAGAGTCCACCATGGGTGCCGTTTGGTAGACACCCCCGCGCCAGACACCCATGTCATCATCCCCGTCCCCTGACATGGGTCATCGCTGTTATTAAGGAGCAAACATGATTGAGAACATCGCCCCCGAGGCCATTGCTGATAACCAGGAAATTGCCCGCGCCATGGAATCGCGCGCCGCTACCTACGGGTTGCTGGCCCGCCTATACCGCCGCGAAGTGGATCAGACACTGCTGGAGGAGCTGAAGACCGTGCACTTCCCCTTCGACACGGGCAATGGCCTGGTGGACAGCGGCTACCGCATGATGGTCACCTACCTGTCCAAAACCTGGGAGAACACCCTCACCGAGCTGGCAGCCGACTACCTGCGCACCTTCTTGGGCCACGGCATCGATGGCCACTCCGCCGCCTACCCCTACGAGTCGGTGTACACCTCCGAGCGCCGACTGCTGATGCAAGACGCCCGCACCGAGGTTCTGGCCCTATTCCGCGCCAACGGCCTGGAGAAAGATTCCTCCTTCAAGGATGCGGAAGACCACATTGCCCTTGAGCTGGAGTTCATGCAGCTGATGGCACTGCGTTGCGCCGAAGCGTTGCGCAGCAATGACGCAGACGAGGCGCTGGCGCTCGTGCGCGCCCAAGCTGCTTTCCTTGATGACCACCTGATGGCGTGGGTCCCGCTGTTCACCACCGAAATGCTGAAGTTTGCGAAAACCGACCTGTACCGGGGCTTAAGCCGCGTTACCGAAGGCTTCCTCACCGAAGACCAGCGCGTGCTGGAAGAGATGCTGGAGAACGCCGAAGATTAACCAACCCGCAGGCCGCCCCTTCCCTCCTCCTCAGGCGACGGCCTTTTCCGCACGGAGGCGGTCCCCCATCTCCCCCTCGCCTCCGTGTGCTCCCTCTGGCTCCTGCCGCACGTGCATGGGCACAGGGACGGCTTACCCGATGGCCGCCCGCGTGCCCGCACTTTTCCGGCAGGAGCGCCCTGGGAAAAGGATGCGAGCCCCCGACTCCCCAAATTATCCGGTTGCGCTCTCATCCTTTTCCCAGGGCGGGTGCCCCTCTTTCCCAACAAAAGATGTCGTCGCACCCGCCCTATCTTTGTTCCGCAAGGTCATCGTAAAGGCCCTCGTCCGCCGGGTCGTCCCATTCGGCAGGTAGGATGGCATGGCCAAATTGCCTATCTCTCGCCTAAGAAATCCTTAACTTTCCTGATTCATTGTCACGGCGAGCGCCTTTTCGGGCGTTATATAGGGCGAACGTTCAAACGGCCGTAGTTTGAAAGCATATGCAACCTGCTTGCACTTATTCAGGAACCCGTATTTGCTTGTCCGAAAGCGAGGTGAGTTGTTGCCCACGCTGAAGCCAATCGATGCCATTGAGCGCCTGTTCGCCCTGTACGAACAGCAGATGTATCGCATCGCGTTTGCGGTGCTGAAAGACGAGGGTCAGGCGGAAGACGCGGTGATGAGCGCCTTCGAGCGCGTGGTGCGCCACCAGGGCGTGCCCTGTGACCCCGATTCCTCCCATGCCCAACATCTGATGGCCTCTATGGCACGCCAATGCGCCATAGATATCTACCGAAAGAACTCTCGCGAGCGTCAGCGCTTCGTAACAACACTGGCGGAAAGGGCAGAAGCATCGGCTGCGATGGCTCAATCTGCCCCTTGCCCTGACGCTGCCGACGCAGCCGGAGCGGCAGGTGCAGCTGACGAGATGATTGCCCATTTGCCCAAGCAGTACCGCGATGTGCTGCACGACCGCTTCGTGGAAGAGCGCTCCACGCGGGAAACCGCCGAGCACTTGGGAATAAGCGAAGCCAATGTGCGTAAACGTCAGCAGCGCGCTTTGGATCTTCTACGACGAAACATGAACGGAGGGGAAACCTATGAACCCCTGTACTGCCAACAATAGCGAATTTGCGGAAAAGGCCATGGCCCCGCACCAATTCTCCGCCACCTACGAACAGCGCAAGCGGGCGCTGATTGCCGAAGTGGCGCGCGGCGAGCATACTGCTCGCGCACCCTACGGCGCTCAGAGCCAGCGGCATCGCCACCGCGCCCAGAGCCCTAACGCCGCTCGCAATCTCTCCTGGAAGATCGCCGCCGCCGTGGCCGCGATGTGCGTGGCCCTGCCGATGGGCGCCTATGCGGCCGCCAACCACGAGCAGTTGTTCGGCGAACTGCTGGGCACATCCGCCCGCACCAGCACGCCGGCCCAAACCTACACTTACGATAAAGGTGACGGCGTGGAACATACCGCCACTATTCCCTCCCACGAGTATGTGGATGCGGACCTGAACTCTGCGGAAGCGCTGTTGGGAAGCTGCATGCTTCCCGAGTCCCAAACCATTCAGGCAGGCTCGCGCACGATAACGGTGAACGCGGCAGTGCGCTCCGAAAATGCCATGCTGGTGGCCTACACGCTGGAAGACGACTCGTCCGCCCCCACCCTGTACTGGGACGAGCGCACCAACGCCACCAAAGGGGCGCGATTCCAGGAGAACGCGCAGCTGCGCTGGGACTATCGCACCAGTGCGCAGTTGGCCAAGCCCAACAGCGTTTCGGCCACCGTTGAAGGAGAGCTGTCCACCGAACCGGGGAGCACGGTTCCCGCGCTGGCCGCCGATGCCGAGGCGGCTTCCGAGCTACCCCCGGCGGACAAGGCCAATGACGCTGCGAAGGCAGCGGCCGATTTAGGCGATGTGCCCATCGGCAGCTCCATCTATGTTGACCCGCAGCGCAGCACCAATGGCGTTCTATATTGTTACGAGTACCTGGTGTTTCCCGATGGCATTCCCGAGGGCGAAAGCTTGGCGATGGTAATCGGCTGGTCTGATGGGGCCTTAAGCGACGTGAGCCAAGCGTCCCAAACCCAAACCGTCGACCTTTCGGGGCTTCCGGTGGTGCCGGCAACCACCTTCACTTCCGACAGCGGCGCGCAGCTTAGCCTCTCGCCCCTGGGACTCACCTTGAATATGAGCAACGGACTAGGGCTGGACGATTCCGCCGCCAAAGATCCGGGCTCCATTGCGGCCATTACCTTGAAGTTGGCAAACGGCGAAACCTACACGGTGTTCGACTCCGCGCAGAACATGGAGAACACGATGTACGCTATGGGCAGCGGCACGAACTTCGGCATGAACTTCAACCGCCTGGTGGATCCCGCCGACGTGAAGGCGGTAGAGGTAAGCGTAAAGGACGGAGCAACCGTCACGCTGAGCTAGGTTTTTAGAACGATAGCTTTACGAAAGTCCCGCGAGAGGGTTTCCGGTGCGGAGCGCCACAAGGTTCGGAAGCGCATAGCGGTTATAGTAAAGCTGCCCTTCTTGTGGAGGGTGCCGCATGGGGGTGGCCAGCAAGCAGCCGCCCACCTGGCAGCGGCGGACGAGAGCAGGCCGGAAGCGCTCATGGATACTCGGACATGCGGCACGAGGCCAAGACCCTGATCGACTTCATGAGAGCCTGCCCCCGGAAGCTGTTGAGAGATTGCGTTCCGCCCGCAATCCTTCATGAAAAAGGCTCTCCTATCTCGCCGATAGGAGAGCCTTTTTGCTACTTCGAGGCCGTTTCCGGTTCAGTGCTGTCGGGCTCGGCTGGCTTGCCCTTGCGCAAGCCAGTGAACAGGCCTTTCTTTGCCGGCTTCTGCTCGCCTGCGGCATCTTTGGGAGTATCGGACTCAGCAGCCGCATTCTTCGCCCCGTTGGCCTTTGCCGCCGCGCCCTTCTTGCCCTGCGATGCAGCCCTTCCCGCTTCGGCCTTGGCCCTTTTCTTCTCCTTCTCCTCAAGCGCTACCATGCGCGCCTGATAGGCGGCACGTTCCTTCTTGATCTTGGAGAGGTCGATATAGAACGCCAGGATGATAAGCGCATAGGCAGCCATCAGAATGCCGAAGGCCAGGTAAACGGGCATGGAGGCCTGGAACACGAATGACACGATGGTGCACACGGCAGCCCCGATAAGGCACGCCCACCAGGCGCGACGCAGCTTTTTGTAACGCTCGGTGTCGGGCTTGTAATACTTGGCGTCCAGCTCGCGCTGCTTGGCGGCCTCTTGCTTGCGACGGGCCTTCTCCTCGGCCTTCTTCTGCTGAGGGGTTTTCTTAGTGGGCTCGATGCGCACGCTGGCAGCAGCCTTCGCCTTCGGCTTGGCGGAAGCGGCGCTCTTGCGCGTTTTGCCGGTGCGATCCTCGGCGGTGTAGCGCTCGTTCATGGGGTTTCGCTGGGACATGGGCTTTCCTTCTGTTGCGGGTGCGGAGCGGGCGGGGGCCTGCTCTTGCTTTCTTGCTTGGCACGGCGGCAGAGATAGAATCTCTGCCCTACGAATCAACCTGCGGGCATCCTCCTGCTTTGGCAGCGGGAAGTCGGGCAGCTAGGCAAGCGGCTTGCCGGTGATCAGCTCGTAAGCTTGCAGGTATTTGGCAGAGGTGTTGTCGATTACCTCCTGGGGCAGCCGCGGCGGATTGCCGGTGCGGTCCCAGTTGGCGTTCAGCCAGTCGCGCACGTACTGCTTGTCGAAGCTGGGCTGGTCTTTCCCCTCTTCGTAAGCATCGCCGGGCCAGAAACGAGAGCTATCAGGGGTAAGCACCTCATCGGCCAGGATGATTTTGCCATCGATCACACCGAATTCGAATTTCGTGTCCGCGATGATAACCCCCCGCTCGGCCGCATGGTCGCGCGCAGTGGTGTACACCTGCAGCGCCAAGTCGCGCAGAGCGGCAGCGTCCTCTTCGCCAATCAGCTGAGCGCAGCGCTCGAAGGAGATGTTCTCGTCGTGGTCGCCAATTTCCGCCTTGGTGGAAGGGGTGAAGATAGGCTCCGGCAGCTTCGACGAGTTAACCAGCCCCTCCGGCAGCTGGATGCCACACACGGTGCCTTCGCGCTGATACTCCTTCAAGCCGCTGCCGGCAAGGTAGCCGCGCACAATGCACTCCACCGGGAACATGTCCGCTTTCTTCACCAGCATGAAGCGGCCGTCCAGATAGTCGGCGTAGGGCTGGAACTGCTCGGGCAAGTCGGCAACGTCGGCGCTGATAAGGTGGTTGTCGATCACCTTTGACAGCAAGTCCAGCCAGAACAGCGACAGCTGCGTGAGCACCTTGCCCTTGTTGGGAATCTCGTCTTCCAAGATGTAGTCGAAGGCGGAGATGCGGTCGGTGGCCACCAACAGCAACTTGTCGCCCAAATCGTAAATGTCGCGCACCTTGCCCTGCGCGTCGGGAGCAATGTCGATACCAGCCATGGCTTTCCTCTCTAAATGCGCCGTGAATTCGCCGCGTACGGCGATTTTTCGCATAGCGGATATTATGGCACAGAAACGCCCCCGCGCCCCGCCCTTCTTGCAGACGACATAGGGCCCCATGTCAGGGGACGGGGATGATGGCATGGCAAACGCGATTTTCGTAGGCAGACATTCCATCTCTGTCTAACCGACGGCCCGCATATACCAGCGCCCCAGGCAGACATAGAATGTCTGCCCTACGAAGAGCCTGATGAAACGGTTTTCCGTCGTCGAAATGCGAACAGGCTAGCGCCGAGGCTTCTTTTGGTTCTTTTGGCGGTCGCGGCCAAGGCCCGATAGCTGGCGGCCGGGCTTCTCGCCCACATACAGCGGCAGGTAGATGGTGAAACAGGCGCCCTTGCCTTTCTCGCCCTCCACGCGCACCCAACCGCCGTGACGATCCACGATCTCCTTCACCACAGCCAGGCCCACGCCCAAACCGCCGGCATCACGGTTGCGTCCGGCATCGGCGCGCCAGAAGCGGCTGAACACCATCTTCGCCTCTTCCGGCGAAAGGCCTATACCAGTATCCTTCACGGCAATAGAGGCCATGAGGTCGCCCTTGGCCACCGTCACATCAATCTGGCCTCCCTCTTTGGTGTAGCGCACCGCATTGGAAATGAGGTTGGCAGTGGCCTGCCGAATCATATCGGGATCCCCCAGCACATACACATCTGGCTGCGCATGGTAATTCAGCGTGAGGCCCGAGTCGGCCACGAACATCTCATGGGTGGCCACAATACCCTCGATTAGCTGCCCCACGTTCACCTTTTCTTCCTTCATAGGAGTGGAGCGGTTCTCCAAACGCGACAGCTTCAACAGGGCGTCTACCAGCCTACTCAGTCGCTGCACCTCGGAGTTCACCGTGTTCAGACGCTCCTCGTCGGCTTCGTACACGCCATCGATCATGGCCTCTACGGTGGCTTGAATGGCCATCAGCGGCGTGCGCAGCTCGTGGGCCACATCAGTGGTCAGGCGCCGTTCCAGTTCGCGATCCTTCTCCACCGCCTCGGCCATCTCGTCGAACGTCTCGCCCAAACGCGAGATCTCGTCCTCGCCGCGCAGGCCAGTACGAGCCGAAAGATCGCCGTCGGTGATGGCGGTAGCAGTTTTGGACATGCGGTTGATGGGCCGCACCAAATTACGTGCAAACAAGAAGCCAATGCAGGAGGCCAGCAGTATAGCCACTATGGCCGCAATGAGCATGGCTTGGTAAGAGTTTTGGCGAAATATCTGGTCGGGCTGGCGCATCAGCGTCTCGGAGCCGTACACCCAAATGCGCACCGAGCCCACCTTTTGGCCATCGCTCACAATGGGCGCCACCGCAACGCGCGATGGGTCCAGCGGCTCGAGCGTCTGGATCCAACGCCTGCCCCCCAGCACGTCCTCAACCACCGCAGATGAGTCGTACACCGTTTGGTTCTGGGCATCCACCACCCGCACGGCAACACCGCCCGTCACCTCAGATGCCTCAATGGCAGGCGAAATGGTAGCAGTATCAGTGAGCGATTGGGTTTCGGAATAGGACTGCCCGATGCGGCGCGCTGTGGTTTCCGCCAATCGCTCCATGTTCTCGGTAGTGTAAGTTTTGAAATGCTCCTCCCACACGAACGAAACAACCCCCATAGCCACCAATGCGGTCATGGCGGCTATGAGGGCGAACATTACCGTGAGACGGGTGGTGTAGGAAAATCCCGACCAGCGGAAACGCTTCTTTTTGTTCATGGGCAGGCCTTAAACGGACAGCCGATGGGGCTAGTTGCCGTTTTTCGTGGGATCTTCGAAACGGTAGCCCACACCATGCACGGTGTGCAGCCACTTGGGCTTGCGCGGGTTGTCGCCGATCTTGGCGCGAAGGTTCTTCACGTGCGAGTCGATGGTGCGCTCGTAACCCTCGAAGTCGTACCCCAGTACCTTCTCCACCAGCTCCATGCGGCTATACACCCGACCGGGATAGCGGGAAAGGGTGGTGAGCAGCTTGAACTCGCTAGCGGTGAGATCAATCTCTTCGCCCTTCACCAGCACCTTGTGGCCGGAAACGTCGATGGTAAGGTCGCCGAACTCCAGCACCTCGCGCTGGGGTTCGGAATCGGCGTGCACACGACGCAACAGGGCGCGGGCGCGGGCCACCAGCTCACGGGGGCTGAAGGGCTTTACCAAATAGTCGTCGGCACCCAGCTCAAGGCCGATAATGCGGTCTTCTACCTCGCCCTTGGCGGTAAGCATGATGATGGGCACATCGGAAGTGTCGCGGATGACGCGGCACACGCGCTCGCCGGACACATGGGGCAGCATAAGATCGAGGATGATGAGGTCGAAATGATGCTTTTGGAATTCGTCGAGGGCCTCTTGGCCGTCGCCCACAGCCGTGACCCAGTAACTCTCGCGCTCCAAATAGGCGGTCACCGCATCGCGGATGTTCTTTTCGTCTTCCACGAGGAGAATACGACGGGTCTCGTTGCTCATAATGACTCCCTTTTTTGGATGTACACAGTCAACCAAGGCAAATCTGCACTTAGCAGGCCTAAGGTATCTAACCTGTGGGGTAATTGGGGATTATTTTAGCAATTGCCCCCGAATCACAGCCAAGGCGTGTAGCAAATGACACAATACACCCATGCCAAGCAGAAGAAACCCCGGCGGGCGCAGGGTTCCATCGGCGTCCCCAGCGGGTGCCTCACGCAGAACCCCCTCGCCTTCAGCCAGTCGAAACCATAGCGGGCGCGCTAAGCAGGCGCGCTCTTCCACGTCCCGCCAGCCCCGGGCCTCCCACGCGGCCCCGGGCGCGCTTTCCCCTGCCGCCATTCACCAGACGCGCCGCAAACCCGCCGGCGCGCGACCCACCTCGCAGCCTATCGGCCGCACCCCTTCCCAGCCGCTGCCCCGCAGTAGCGCGCGAACTTCCGGCAGCGGAGTGCACCGACGCGACAGCGACGGCTTTTCCGTTAGCCTGCCTTCCGGCGGCCAGGTAGCCATCACCCGCCGTCAAATGGTGGTGGGTGCCTCGGCAGTGGCCGGGCTGACACTTCTGGGCTCGGGGGCCTACGCCGTAAGCCAGCTACTGCCCGAAGCTCCCTCGGGAGTTCCGGTGCTGGAAGTTCCCGAAAGCGCTGTCTTCGCCTCCGACCAGCTGGACCAGATGGAGGGCGACTGCCCGCTGGGGCTGGCTACCACCATCAACCTTCCCTACGGCAGTCAAGTTTGGGCCAATGGCGAAACCTACGGCGTGGCGCTTGTGCCCACCGAGCAGGTGAAGCCCTTGAATTCCATCCATGTGTTGGGGCTGGGCAACGGCACTGACAGTACCGCGGTAGCGCAGGCGATAGGCCAAGACGATGGCTTCGAAATATACGATGTGCGCGGCTGCGACCAGGGCATCATCTGGGCCGAGGCCAACATTTTGCGAGACACGTGGCGCATTTACACCGCGCCTCTGATTGATGGCGCACTGGGCGATGCAGCGCTAGCCCAAGAAGGTGACGAAGATTGGGAGATGCCCACGCTGGCGGCAGCCGGCAGCTGCGGCTGGTGGCAGCGAGTACCGCGCAAAGGGGGCGCCGCCCGCACTCAGCCCTCGCAGCTGTGCCGCGCCATGTTCGGCACCGACGATGTTGATGTGGTTTACGAGGTGAAAGGACGCCCCGCCACTGCCCCCTACGGCGGAGGCTCTTACGTGGTGACCACTCCCCGCGCCGACACGAGCGGCGTGCGCTACCAGCTCACCTGCCTGGACGCCAACAGTGCCGAGGTGTTGGACACCCTTATCCTGCCCTCGTCCATGACACCGATGGAAACCGCCTACGGCCCCAATGGGTTTTCGTTCGCCTTCGACGCCATTTACTCCTTCGGCGATGGCATTTCCAAGCTGGGCACCTATTACCCCATGGAGGCACCCGAGGGCACGGCGCAAGTGGGCGCCGCCCGTGTGGAAGGGGAAACCCAGCGCGCTGCCACTATCGTGCCCGCCACTTCGGCCGAGATCAACGCCAAGCGCTACAGCGATGCGCAGTGGTTTCGCTTCGCCCGCAACCCCGTATGCGCCCCAGCCTGGTGCGGTGGCTGGACCATAGTGAAAAGCACCATGGCGGTGATTGCCGTCGATTTGCCCAATCAGCGCTACTTCGCTCTGGAAACCAAGCCCGGCAGCGACACCTACGGCGAATTCCTGGCCTCCACTGGCGTAGGCCAGCGGGTGGTAACCTATGCCAACATCGATCACACCGACATCGAAGGCGAAACCGAGCACACCTGCCTCGTTCGCGTATGGAGCGCCTAGGGGCGCCTGTCACCGACCGCTATCCCAACAGGGCTAGAACTCCAACTGCTGCAGGCGATCGAACACCACGTCTTTGCGAGTGAGGAAGTCCCAAGGGTCGAATATCTCATCCAGCTTATCTTGGCTGAGCAAGGCCATGGCCTCGTCATCGGCCTCCAAGCGCTGGCGATAGGTGGGGCCGTCCACTGCGTTTTGGATGTCCTCCCACACCTTCATGGCGTTGCGCTGCACGATGACATAAGCATCTTCGCGGCTGATGCCGGCATCCACCAGCGCCAATAGTACCTTGCTGCTAAAGATAAGTCCCTTGGTGCGCCACAAGTTGTGCTCCATCTTGGCTGGATAGGTTTGCAGGCCGTCCAGCATCCACTGCATCTTGCCGAACATGTAGTCCAGCGCGATGAAGCTGTCTGCCAGCGCCACACGCTCGGCACCGGAGTGGGAGATGTCGCGCTCGTACCACAGGGCCACATCGTCGAAGGCCACCTGTGCGTTGCTCTTTACCACACGGGCCAGGCCGCACACGCGCTCGGCCGTGATGGGATTGCGCTTGTGGGGCATGGCCGAGCTGCCCTTCTGGCCCTTGGTGAAGGGCTCTTCCGCTTCAATGACATCGGACTGCTGCAGCAGACGCACCTGCATGGCAATGGATTCCAACGTGGCAGCTGTTACCGCTAGCGCCGCCATCACCTGGGCGTGGCGGTCGCGGGCCAACACCTGGGTGGACAGTGGGTCGGGGGTGAGCCCCATCTTCTCGCACACGTATTGCTCCACGAACGGATCGATGGAAGAGTACGTGCCCACCGCGCCGGAAATGGCGCCAGTGGCGGCTACGGCACGGGCTTGCTCCATACGGTCGAGCGCCCGTTTCAACGCCCACGCCCAGCTGCCGAACTTCATGCCGAAGGTCATGGGCTCGGCATGGATGCCATGAGTACGGCCCACACACAGGGTGTTCTGGAATTCGAAAGCGCGGCGCTTGCAAGTTTCCCCCAGCTGCTTGATGTCGTTAATGATGATGTCGCAGGCCTGGGTTACCTGGTACGACAGCGCAGTGTCGCCCAAGTCAGAAGAGGTCATGCCATAGTGAACCCACCGGGAGGGCTTCTCGGCCCCTTCGGGGATTTCGGCGTCGATGTAGTTGGCCATGCAGGTGGTGAAGGCAATCACGTCGTGATTGGTCACCTTCTCAATCTCGTCGATTTCCTCCACCGTGAAATCGGCATGGTCGCGAATCCACTGGGCCTCTTCGGGGGTGATGCCCGCCTGCCCCAGCTGCGCTTGCGCCTCGCAGGCCAGCACTTCGATTTCCTTCCAAATGGCGAACTTGTTTTCCAGCTCCCAAATGCGCCCCATCTCTGGGCGGGTATAGCGACCGATCATCTCTGCGCGGTTCCTTTCGATCCGAAAATCCTTATCCGCAGAGAGTACCACGCAAGCGCACCCGCGCACCCCACGCATCGGCGCAGGAACGATTCTGGTTGGCCAGGCTGACGTGCAAAGCCAGCCTCAGTCCTCGAATTCCACTTCCGCGTACTCTATGTCGGATGGTTTGTAGTCGCGCAGGAATTCTTCCGGCGTTATGGCCGCGACAGGGGAATGCGAAAAGTCCTTCTTGTTGCGGGTGACGATGAGATCGACCCCAGCCCGCTGAGCGCTGTAGGCTATGAGGGCGTCCTCGTAATCGGGCATTTCGCTTGCGCAGGCCTTCGCGCAATCTGCTCCTATGTTATCAATAAGCTCAAAAAGGGTAAGAGCACTTGTCATGAGTTGCCGTGCCCGCTTTTTCGTAGCGAAGCCCCGGGCGTGGAGTAAATAGCAGATATCCGTAGTGGAGGAGACAGACAAGCAGGGGGAGAATCCTCGCAGCAGCGCAGCATCGTAAGAGCAGAAGGCATCGAAAAACCAGTTCGATTTCCCAAGGATGTCTACCGCAGAGCACGTGTCAAAAAGAACCTTCATAGACCATTCCTAGAAAGAGTAGCGGCTGAGCCGCTCGTCCCTCAGAGTATCGGCTGTCTCGCCGGGCCGAAGCGGCGCAATGCCTACGAGCTGTCGCATGGCAGCGCGCTTCTGCTGCGCAGTCAGGGAAACCCCATCCTCCATGCAGCACTCGGGCACTTCCTGTGTTCTTTCCAGGTAACGATACAAAGACCGAATGGCCTCAGTCGCGCTGATGCCCGCACGAGAAAGCACGCCATCGCCTTCCGCCTTCAGCCCTCGGTCGATGCGCACGTTAAGCATTGCAACAGTAGTCATTTCGCGCTCCTTCCATCAAAGCGCATAATAGCATTATGCTTTACGTAAAGCAACCTTTTCAAGCCGTGCCGATATCTTAAACTGGTCGGAGGGTCAACCGAGCATACAACGGTACGCGAAGGAAAGGCCTGAGCGCCAAGATGAAGTGCATGGGGAAGCCTCGGCAGACGAGTAGAACTTCGTTCGTAGAACACATTAAAGAAATTTAGGTGTCCATGTGCGCAGAGTTCAAGCGAAAAGCGGCCGAGTGTACAAAGGTACACGAGGGAAAGCTTTGAACGGGAAGGCTGCGTGCAGGGGCGCCTAAATAAGCTTCATTTGGGAGAGAGTGTTGTTATACCAGTGATCCGTGAAAGGCGGGCAGTACGTGCTGGCATAGCTGTAGCTGATGGTGAAGCCGTAGCCGTTGGCCAGGCCGCGCACGTGAGCGTAGATGGCATCGGTCCAGTTGCTCCATGAGCTGCTGCCCCAACCCCATGCATTGTGGGGAAGGAAGCAATTGGCACCATTGCCGCTCTCGGTATTCGAGATGGCCGGGGACCAACGGGGATCCACGCCGTACTCCCAAGCCGCAGTGGCGAAGGTTTCGCCATATCCGGCGAGGTTGGTGCCAGCCAGATATGCGTCGATGCGAGTGCCCCACTCATCGATAAACGCCTCGCGACCAACAGAGAAGTCCACATCGCCGGCCGGCAGGCTACCAAAGGTGTTCAGATATTTGGCGCGCGCATCGTCCGCCCGCTGAATCGCCTTGGCCTCGGCAGCAGCAGCCGCCTCTTCGGCAGCAAGGCGAGCCGCCTCTTCCTCTTGGGCGATTTCCTCGTAGCCGGCAGACATGTCGCGCACAATGACTTCATTAGAAGATTCAGAAGCCAACTCCATGGTGGCATTAGATGAGGCCTCCTGCAGCTCAAACGAGCCGCTGGTCTCATCGATGCCAACCAAGCCATCGCTTTGGGTGTTGGCAGCACCAGCAAAATTGATAAAGACGGACAGGCCCGCACCCGCCAACACCAAAGCCACAGCAATGGCAAAAAGCCATACTGCAACCGGAGTTCTATGCTGGGTACGTGAAACCACGCGTTACTTCCTTTACCGTCGGGTAAAGCGTCAATTCAGCGTGGTGTGGGTAAGTTGAGTGTGCTGTCAAACGCTTTGTTATGGGCGCACAAACCCTCATGCGCATTTTTCGGTTTGTATATTCTAGCCTTCTTTGAACCCTAAAAGAAGCAAGATTCGGCAACATTTTGCCTAATTTGCGCTCCCTTGCATCCGTTCGACATTTTCCCAGGTGAAAGCCTCTTTTTAACCCAACTCGAAGTACCGTTCACCCACATAAAATGCATAGATTTACGAGCCGCCCGACACCTCACCGCAGGGGAGGCCCCGGCGAGCAGTTCGTCGAGCGCAGGCCTGGCGAACCGGCCCACCTCTGGAAGAGCGACGAGCCGGGAATCTATGGTTTTCCGGCCCACGCTACAAGTTGCGGAACACCGCGCGTACCTCGTCTAGCACGTCGTTGTCGGCAATGACGATCACTTTGTCTCCGGGAAACGCCACGGTGTCCTCCCCCACCACTTCCACATCGTCAGCACTGGCAACAGCGGCGATAATGGCCCCCTCCGGTACCGGAATGGATGCCACGAGTATGCCGTCATCGTTGTGGTGGCGCTGTTGGGGCACCACGATCTCGGAAAGCGAGACGTTGCCGTGGGTAAACGATGTGACCACGCTCACCGATCCCAACATGGCTTCTTCTTCGATGAGGTTGGCGATCAGCGTGGTGGAGGACACGCACTCGATGCCCACTTCGCGAAAGATGCGCAGATTCTTGGGGTTGTTCACGCGGGCGATGCAACGGTTCACCCGAAACACCCGCTGGGCAATCTCGCAGGAAACCAGGTTGTTGTCGTCTTTTCCGGTAGTGGCCACGAACACATCTGCCTGACGAATGCCGGCATCCTCTTGGAAGCGGGAATCGCACCCATCGCCGTGAATCACCAGGTAGCGACCCTCCAGCTGCATGGAAAGACGATCGGCAGTTTTCAGATCTTGCTCGATAACGGCCACTTCGTTGTCGCTTTTCAGCAGCACTTGGGCCAGGTAGGCACCCACTTTTCCGCCGCCGGCTATCACGATGTTCATGAAACGTCCCTTCCGCTAAAAACACTGGTCGCGGCCCGCATCCTCGTTTTCGCCACACCTTTCACAACTGCGGCACAAACGCTACAGCGCACTGCCTGCCCTCGTTCCATTCGCCACTCCGCAACTCCTGCGCCCTCCGGCTCTGCCGTGCCGCTAGTCCTGGATAAACCGGGAGAATTGGGGCAGCAAGTCATGCCGCACGCAAGCCAGCACCAAGTCGCCGTTGTACAGGATGGAGTCCGGTGCCGGGATAGAACTGGCGCTGCCGTCGCTGCGCTCGAAGGCGATGATGCGCACCTCATGGTCGCGCTCCATTTCCGCTACGCGTATAGAGCGCTTGTTCTCGCGCCAGGAAAGGTCCAGCGAGAAGCGCATCACCTCGAACTCGCCGAAGGTGTCTAAGTGCGAGCCGTGGCCCGACACGATTTTCGAGAACACATCCTCGGCCACCAGCGAGGTGCCGCACACGTAATCGAGCCCCAGTTGCATGTAGGCGCGCTCATGGTCGGGGTTGTACAGGCGGGCGATGGCATGGGGCACATCGAACAGCCGCGTTGCCACCTCGGCGCACATGAGGTTGGCGTTGTCGGACTGGGTGACGGCGGCCAGCACATCACAGTCCTCGATGCCGGCCTTCAACAAGGTGTCTTCATCGTAGCCAATGCCTTGGATGGTTGAGCCGTTAAACGCACGGCCCAGGTTAGAGAACGCATCGGCATTCACATCGATCACGCACACGTTGCCACCGGTATCGGAAAGCATGTTGGCCAGTTGCGAACCCACACGGCCGCAGCCAACCACTATGACGTTGCTCATAAAGCATCCTTTGCTTCAAGTTTGCGCCGCCCGCATGGACTCGCCACCCGCACGGCCCTATCGCCCGCGCGGGACGGAAATTACGGCTGCAACCATGATAGCGGTTTTGGCGGCGGCACCTTGACGGGATGGCGAAGGTTGGGTCATTCGACATCAGTTATGGAAGTGGAGCGACCACGCGTCAGAAGACGTTCATCTTTAACCCATCAATGAAGAAGTCAGAAGAAGGACAACCGGAGGTTGCCGGCGTGTCGAAAGCGAACATCTCCCGACATGCCGCCCCTGCACGAACCAACATCGCATCCAGTGCAGTAGATGCAGCAAACAAGATGACAAATGACCCGACCTTCGCCACGAGCGCAAAACCGCTATACTGGTGCGATGCATGTTACGCGACGGGAAGGCGGTTATGGACATACCGAAGCCGGCAACGGCAGATACCTCTGAGAGCAAAGAGCAAGACAGGGCGAGCAGCCACGATCGGGACAAAGAGCGGGAGAAGCCCCGCGGATTCCTGGATTTTCTCCGGCCGCTTCGCCACGATGCCCCTTCCGAGGAAGAGCTGCTGGACCTGATGGACGAGAATGCGGACATCCAAGAGGACGAAAAACGGATGATCCGCGACATCTTGGGGCTGGCCGACATGGCGGTGCGGGAAATCATGACCCCGCGGGTGGACATGATGCTGGTGGAGGACTGCGAGAGCTGCCGCGTGGCACTGGAGCGCATGCGAGGCACCGGATATTCGCGGCTGCCGGTGTACCACGATGATATCGACGGCATTGTGGGCATTGTCCACTACAAAGATCTCGTGGGCCCCCTGATGGACGGCCGCGACGACGAGCCGGTTACGAAGTACATGTACGATGCGCTGTTCGTGCCGGAAACCAAGGACGTAGTGCCGCTTTTGGGGGAGATGCAAGAGCAACGGCAGCAGATGGCCATCGTGGTGGACGAGTACGGCGGCACCGACGGCCTGATAACGGTGGAGGACATCCTCGAGGAAATCGTGGGCGAAATCATGGACGAAACCGATGCCGACGATGAGATGATAACCCTGGTGGCCGCCGGTGTGTGGCGCGTGGACGGGCGCTTCCCCACCGACGATGCCATCGAGCTGGGCTGGCCGGTTACCGACTCGGACGATTACGAGACCATCGCCGGCTGGCTGCTGGCGGCGCTGGATTGCGTGCCCAAGCCCGGCGATGAGCTGGAAATTGGCGGCTACCAATTCCGCATCGAGCGCATGCGTCGGCGCCGCATCTCAATAGTGCGCGTGCAGAAGCTGTAAGCACGCAACACCTCCGCCCTCACACCATTAGGCCGAGATAGAATCTCGGCCCTACGAAAACTCAGCGTTACCCTTCGTAGGGCGGAGATTCTATCTCCGCCTGGAGTGCGACAACATGTCCGCCCTCGGAAGGCCGAGGCGGTAACCCTACGCCAGGCCCATCAGCTGCATGGCGAAGAGGACTAAGGTGAGGGCGCCCACTACCGCAACGGTGGCCCACAGCAGCACCTTGGCCACCGGGCCGCTGCGATAGCCCCCCATCACCCGCTTGTCGGCAGCGATGATGGCCATGAACGCCAGCAGCACCGGCAAGATGACGCCGTTCACAAACTGCGCCGTGAGCATCATGGCCAGAAGGTCCACCCCCGGCAACAACACAACCACCGCGGAGAACACAATCACGAAGGTGAACAGGCCCTTGAACGTGGGGGCCTCGCGCCATTTCAGGGAAACGCCTGCCTCCCAGCCAAAGGCCTCGCAGATGACAAAGGCAGTGGTAAGCGGCAATACGCAGGCTGCCAGGAAGCTGGCAGCCACCAGCCCCACTGCGAACAGCACCTTCGCGTAAGGCCCAGCGAAGGGGGCAAGGGCCGCCGCGGCATCGGCGGCGCTGTCGATGGTGATGCCCTGGGGAAACAGCACCGCGCCGGTGGTGACAATGATGAACCATGCCACCAAACAGGCGGCAATGGTGCCGGAAACCGAGTCCACCCGCTGCGAGAACAAATCATCGCTGGTGAGGCCCTTCTCCACCACATTGCTTTGGGTGAAGAACATCATCCACGGGGCGATGGTAGTGCCAATCATGGCGATAACCAGCGAAATGAAACTGGTCTGCCCCACAAACTGGGGCACCACGGTGTGCTGCAGGGCGTCTGCCCAGTTGGGCTGTGCCATGAACGCGGCAACGATATAGGTGACGAACACCAGCGAAAGCCCCAAAAACACCTTCTGCACCCGCTTGTAACTGCCCCCTACCACCAAAAGCCACACAGCCATGGCGGCAAGCGGAACTGAGACGTACTTCGACACGCCGAACATCTCCATGCCCGATGCAATGCCGGCGAACTCCGAGAAGGTAGTGCACACGTTGCCGATGAGCAGCGCCAACATGGCAAGCGCTGTAAGCCGGATACCGAATCGCTCGCGGATGAGGGCGGCAAACCCCTTGCCAGTGACGGCCCCCATGCGACCGGCAGTGGTTTCCACCACAATCAACAGCACGCACATGATGGGAATGACCCATAGGGTGGCAAAGCCGAACTGGGCGCCGGCGGTGGAGTACGTGGATATGCCGCCGGCATCGTTGCCGGCCATGGCAGTGACGATGCCCGGGCCCATAGCAGCCAACACCATCAGCATCTTGGAAGGTTTGCGCTGGCGCACTTCCTCTTCGCGGGTGGATTCGTGCTCAAGCTCCCGCAGCTCTGCCTGCACGTGATCGTTAGAGAGGCCGTTGGTGGCAAAGCCGCCCTTGCCCTTCAGGGTTTCCGCGGCGCCGCCAGCGCCCGGTTGAGGGGGAATCGCCAGCTCGGAAGCATTTCGTCGGCTGGCGCCATCGGCCTGGACACCACGGCCCTTGCCGCCAAATAACCCCAGCAGCCCGGCTCTAGGTGAGCGGCCACCTTGGGAGCCATTCGCTCCTTCGCCCTTTTCGCCAAAACGCCCGGCACCCCTCGGGTGCTTCCCTGCCGAAGCACCCTCGGCCCCGGCCGCCCCCCGGCCCGGCAGCGGGCGGTTGCCCGTCATGCCGCGCACCGGCAGCCCCCGGCTCTTGCCGCGAGTGCGGGCCGCTCGCATGTTTTTGCTGTTCTTCTCCGCAGCCATCAGGGTCACCCGTTAGTTGGCGTGCCAGGTTCCCGTGGCGCTAAGCACCTGCACCACCACGAAGGTGTACAGCGCCAGCACCAGCACCGCCACCAGGGCAATGCCCAGCCCCATGCCCAGCGACACCTTGGTGCGCTCGCTGCTCACGTCGTCCTCGATGGCGTCCCAGGCGTCCTCGGTGGTGACGATGCCCACTATGGCGCCGCGCTCGTCCACCACCGGCATGGCGGGAATGTCGTACTTGAAGATGTCGGCGGCCACGTCTTCCTCGGTTTCGTTGGGGTTCACCGAAATCACGTCGTCGTACATGACGTCGCCCACCACTTTGGAGTCGTCGGTGAGCACCAGCGTGCGCAACGACAGCACCCCCACCAGCTTGTCGTAGTCATCGGTCACGTACACGTAGTGCACGGTGGGGTGATCGTCGTCCAGCTCGCGCAGCACCTCGATGGTCTCCCCCACCGTGGCCGTGCGTGGCACTGCCACAAACTGGGTGGTCATCATGCCGCCGGCGGTACCGTCTTTGTAGCCCAAAAGCCGGCGAATCTCGGTGGCGTCTTCCATGCCCATCAGGCGCAACAGCGTTTCCGCCTTCTCGTAGGGAAGGTCGCGCACAATGTCGGCGGCGTCATCGGGGTCCATGTTGCCAATGAGGCGGGCAGCGCGGGCGTCGTCCAAATCGTCGATGAACTCCGCCTGGTACTCGTCCTCCATCTCGGAAATGGCCTCGGTGGCGCGAGCATCGTCCAGGTGCTCAAACACGGTGGCGCGCTGCTGAGGGTCAAGCTGCTCCAAGATGTCGGCCACGTCGGCCGGGTGCAACTCGTCCAAACGGCGATGGGTCACCGACAGCTGCACTTCCGACAGGTCGCGATCCAACAGGTCCATGTAGTTCCAGGCAATCAGCTGCTCGTCGATGCGCTTGCCGAACAGCTTGGCCACCGCCACTGCCGCCTTCTCCAGCCACGGGTGCAGGCCGCGCAAAATGCCGCGGGCCCCCACCTCTGCGCCCAGAAGCCGCAGCTGGCTGCCCGATTGCGACAGTTTCAGATCGTTTACGCGCACCACCTTCATGCCTTGAGTGTCCACAATCTGGCGGTTCAGCAAATCGCGCGCTAGCAGCACCTCATCGGGCTGCAGGTAGCTGAAGCGAATGTCGTGGGCTTCCACCCCCAGCGTAATGCCGTCCTCGGTGAACTGGTCCACGTACTTTCGCCACGAGATCATGAACGGCACCTTGCCCGGCCCCTGGAAGGCCAGGCTAGTAATGCGGGGAAACACCTCGCCGGTGGAAATGGCCAGGTCGGAGATGGTTCCAAGCTTCTCGCCCGTGGCGTCCACCACCGGCTTGCCTATCATTTGGGACAAATAGAGCATGGCTATTCCTTTGCGCATCCAGTCGTTCCCGACGGAGCGCCAAGGCAGCCGTCGGGAAGGTTACATACTGTGAGGCTTCGATTTTCGAACCTTCACGAATGTCCTTCCTCTTCAACAATAGAACCAAGCTTGCCATCCGCTACGGGCCCGCCAATCGGTCGGCCAACAAGCGGCACGGCAAACGAAAACGGGCCTGCGAAACATCGCAAGCCCGTTAATTATAGGGGAAGAATCCGAAGATGGTCCAAGGTTTAATCAGGCGGATGGAATTTCCCGAAAAGGTGCCGAACCTATGCGTCCAGCACGGCTTCGGGGCCCTCGGGCAGCGGTTGGCCGTTCAGCTCGCGGGCGAACTCGCGGTCGATGGCGCCCTCGGGCGTGGGCGGGTTAACCTCGAAGGGCACCGCCGGCGTGACCAAGCTCACCAGCGGCACCACCGCCAGCGAAAGCAGCATGCACAGCGCGCCACAGTTGATGGGGCTGGCAATGAGCGGCGTGCCCGCGAAGCCCATGAACATGTTTACCGCGGTAAGGCCCACACCGATGGCAAACGAGCACCACACCGCCGCCTTCGAGATTTTCCCGGAATACAGCCCCCAGAAGAAGGGGCCCAGAAACGCGCCGGCCAGCGCGCCCCACGAGTAGCCCATCAGCTGCGCGATGAACACGATGGAGGAGTGGTACTGCACCAGCGCTATAACCGCCGACACCGCCACGAACGCCACCAGTAACACGCGCATGCACACGATCTGCTTCTTCTCGGACATGTCCTTCACCACGTTGCCCTTGATGAGATCGATGGTGAGGGTGGAGGAAGAAGTGAGCACCAACGAAGACAACGTGGACATGGAGGCGGAGAGCACCAGTACGATGACCAGGCCAATCAGCAAGTCGGGCAGGGTGGACAGCATGGTGGGGATAACCGAGTCGTAGATGGGGGTGCCATTGGCGGCGTACTCGATTTGCCCCTCGTACAGGCGGCCGAACCCGCCCAGGAAATAGGAGCCGCCGGCCACCACGAAGGCGAACACGGTGGAGATGATGGCCCCCTGCTTCACCGCCGAGCTGGATTTGATGGCGTAGAACTTCTGCACCATCTGCGGCAGGCCCCAGGTGCCCAGGCTGGTGAGCACCACCACGCCCAGCAGATTGAACAGATCGGGGCCGAAGAAGCTGATGTAGGCCCCTTGCATGGCAGTGCCATCGGCGGGAATCTGCGACAGGCTGATGATGGCCTCCGAGAAGCCGCCGTTGTTCAGCAGCACCGCCACAATAACCGCCGTGATGCCCAGCAGCATCACAATGCCCTGGATGAAGTCGTTCATCACCGTGGCCATGTAGCCGCCCACTACTACATATATACAAGTGACCACCGCCATGCCGATGACGCACCAATCGTAGGGCAGGTTAAAGGCCATGCCAAACAGGCGCGACAGGCCGTTGTACACGCTGGCGGTATAGGGGATGAGGAACACGAAGATGATGGCCGCGGCGGCGATGCGCAGCGCCTTGGACTGGTAGCGCTTGCCGAAGAACTCCGGCATGGTGGCCGCTTTCAGGCGATGGGTCATCTCACGGGTGCGCGGCCCCAGCACCCACCAGGCCAAGAGGCTGCCAAGAATGGCGTTGCCGATGCCGGCCCAAGTTGCCGCCAGCCCGTACTTGAACCCGAACTGGCCGGCGTAGCCTACGAACACCACCGCCGAGAAGTAGCTGGTGCCGTAAGCGAACGCGCTCATCCACGGCCCCACCTTGCGACCGCCCAGCACGAAGCCGTCCACAGTTTTGGTGTAATGGCGGCAGTAGATGCCAACGCCCACTGCCACTGCCACGAATATCAACACTAAAAGGATCTTGACGAACATCTTTCTTCCTTTGCTCTTCCTAGCTTGCCCTCCCCGCTCTTGAGGGAGAAGGCGTCACTCAAACTGCGCAAACGCTTCCATTCCGTCGCACGCGAGCAACCTGGAGACGTTGGCGCCGTCCAAAACCTCACTCGCGCTGGCTTGCGCACCGCAGGGGGCCTTCTCTACCACCGCAGGGGGCCTCCCTACGAAATCAATGGCGCACACGGCTTGCCGCCTCATCCGGGCAAAAAAATAGCCACGGGCGAAAACCGTGTGCTATCAATATCGAAACTCAAATTGTGGAGGATGGCCGCCGGCCTGTTTCTGGGCGGCCTTGTGGGCACTCATAACTGCGCACTCGTGAGAAACCACATTGCCGCTACACTGCGCCGCTTTGTGGGCACTCATGAGAGCGCACTCATGGGCAACCGCAACGCCGCAACACTGGGCGGCCTTGTGGGCGCTCATCAGGGCGCACTCGTCCATGGGCCGGTTTTTCTGCTCGGCCCAACGGGCGCTCATCACTGCGCACGCCCTGTCATCGTTATGCCACTTCGCCAAATTCATGGCCGCCACTTTAGCACAACAGAGCGCACCTCCCGGCCAAAATACGGTGGGAATTCCAAAAACGGTGATTTTGCTGGTCATTGTTTGATATACTGGCACACGCTTGCGAATGTCCCATAGGCAGGCATGCGCGTGCGTACGCGTAGGACGCAACCCATCGACAAAGGGGAAACTATGGAAGGGTTTGAACTGATCGCTTGCGGCATCTGGTCAATCGTTCCCCCGCTTCTCGCCCTGGCCCTGGCGCTCATCACCAAAGAGGTGTACTCGTCGCTGACCATTGGCGTGTTCGTGGGAATGATCATCTACCAGTTCACCTTAAGCGGAGCCGGGGTTGACCAAGTGGTGGCATCGTTTGCAATGGTGCCCCAGATGATGGCCGAGCAGATAGGCGGCAACGGGGCGCTGTTGCTATTCCTTGCGTTGTTGGGGGCGCTCACGGTGCTCATCGCCGCATCGGGCGGCAGTCGCGCCTACGCCGAATGGGTATCCCAGCACATTAAGAACGCGAAGATGGCCCAGCTGCTCACCGCCGTTTTGGGCATCATCATCTTCGTGGACGACTACTTCAACTGCCTCACTGTGGGTGCCGTGATGCGCCCCATCACCGACCGCTTCCGCGTGAGCCACGAGAAGCTGGCTTGGATCATCGACTCCACCGCCGCGCCCGTGTGCATCATCGCCCCGGTTTCCTCGTGGGCAGTGGCAGTGGGCGGCTACATGGGAGAGGACGGCTTCAACACCTTCGTGGCCTCCATCCCCTACAACTTCTACGCGCTGCTCACCATCTTCTTCGTGTTCTTCATGGTCATCTGGGGGAAGGACTTCGGCAGCATGCGCGCCGCCGAGGCCAAGGCCCAGGGGCTGCCGGTGCCGACGGCCGCCGAGAAGGAGGAGCAGGAAATCAAGGCTGATGTGAAGAAGGCCACCGAAGAGCTGCACCCACGCGACATGAACGCCATCGTCACCGAGCATGCTGACTACGAGCAGGCGGCCGAGGCCACCATCGAGGAGTACAAGGGCATGGAGGTTTCTGATAAAGGCCGCGTGGTGGACCTTATCCTGCCCATCGTAGTGCTCATCGTGTTCTCCATCTTGGGCATGCTGTACGTGGGCGGCTTCTTCGAGGGCGTCGACTTCGCCACCGCCGTGGGCGAGAACCCGGTTATGGGCCTTGACGTCGGCGTGTGTGTGGCCCTGGTAGTAACTGCCATCATGTATCTGCCGCGCAAGCTGATGAACATCAACCGCTTCATGGATTCGGTTTCCGAAGGCGTGCGCTCGATGGTGGGCGCTATCATGATCTTGGTACTGGCCTGGAGCCTGGGCGGCACCTGCCGCTATCTGCTGGGAACCGGCGAATTTGTGAGCAGCTTCCTGAACGGTTTGGGCGTGGGGCTGGAGCTGCTGCCGGCCATTATCTTTGTAGTGGCGGCGTTCATCGGCTTTGCCATGGGCACTTCGTGGGGCACCGTTGCCCTTATCCTGCCCATCGTCATCGGAGTGTTCCCTGCTTCCGACCCGCTGTTCTTGGTAGCCATCGGCGCCACGCTAGCCGGCGCGGTTTACGGCGACCACATCTCCCCCATCTCCGATACCACCATCCTGTCATCGGCGGGTGCCAAGTGCAACCACCTCAGCCATGTGTCCACCCAGATTCCTTACGCCACGTTGGTAATGGTCATCTGCTTCGTAGGCTACGTGATTGCTGGCCTGGTCAAGAATCCTTGGATCTCGCTGGCAGTGGGTGCAGTGCTGATTGTGGTGTGCGTGTTGGTGCTTACCTGGATGAGCGGCCGCAAGAACAAGCAGACCGCTTAAAGAGCTGCAAGGAGCCCCTTCCCTATGAATTGGGAAGGGGCTCCTTGGTTTCGTTTCGTAGGGCAGACATTCTATGCCTGCTCCCGACATGCTGCCCTACGACAGGCGCCATGAAAGCTCATTGCAAAACGAACGCGCTCCGACTTCCCCCTCGAAGTCGAAGCGCGTTCTTTGGATAGCCCGAGCAACGGGCTGGATGGTTTAGGCTATCTTCGATGCAGCCGGACGTTCCATCAAGCGCTCGCTTTCAATGGAAAGGCACTGGGCCAAGAACTCGCGCTTGTCCTCTTGGCGCTTCGATGCCTCCAGCAGCATTTCCAGGCTGATGCTGTCCAAATAGGCATCATAGCTTTCCAGCACCAGCTCGTAGATCTCCTTCATGTTTTCCACGAGCGCAGTGCTGCCCCGCTCTTCGCGTCGGGCCCTGGCACCCTCCGAAGGCTCGTCCTCCAAAGCATCTATCACGTCCAGCAAGGTGATTTTGCTCGGATCGCATGCCAGGCTATAACCGCCGTTCTTTCCTGGGTGCGCCTTTATGATGTGCGCATTGCGCAGCAGCTGTGCCAGCTGAATGAGATAATCGCGCGGGATGGCCATCTCTTCCGAAATGGCCCTCGAGGAGTTGATCCCCGGGTGCTGGGCCAAGTACATAACAGCACGCAGCCCGTAATCGGTAGATGCTTTCAGTTGCACTGCAACCTCCTAACCGAGGCTACCAGCACGAACGCCTGTGGCAAGACGTTGGAGGGTAGGTCTCCAATTGAATTGCGGATCAATGCAAAATCGATGCCGACAAACCCTCGAGCGACAAGCTTAAAGCGCGTCAGGCCACAACCGTCAATCCAGTTACTGCAGCGATTCAATCATTCGGGATAAATACGCGGTACTTACTTATCGATGAGTCGCTCGATGCGCATATGGTATCACGCCCTTACCCTAAACCTTGAGCAAACTCAAGCTTTTTTCGGAAAACTAGTGGAACCGTTACCTTTCTACTTAGATTTGTTTCCTGCAGATGGCCTTACGAGCGGAAACGTGATGGCCTTGGCCGGGCAGGCGCTTGCACACTGGCCGCACTTCGAGCACTCGGGGATGAAATCGCTGTGCGGATCCAGCTTCTCGGGACACGCATTCACGCATGCCCGACAATCTGTGCCGTCTTCGCGCAGGCAAAGCTGGGGGTTCACCGATGGACGGAAGAGCCGGTTGCCTGAAGACACAAGGGACAGCAGAGCGCTCACCGGGCAGAACCGCGTGCACCATTTCCGAAAGAGCGTCACTTCCAGCAGCAAGATGACGGGAAACACCACTAAGCCCCATGTGGTCTCGTTGAAGGCGAACAGGTGCCAAACGCCGATGAGAATGGTAAACGTGAGGCCGATAGGGCACACAAGGCAGAAGACCGGAAACCCGAAGATAGCGCTGGAGCCCAAGGCGCCCGCCAGTACCAAATGCCGACTGTCAAGGCGAAGGCCATCGCGCTTGCCCCCTACCGGAGGCAGTGCCTTTCCGCAACCGGCGCAGTGGCCAGAACAGCCTGAAGTGGAGGAGGCGCTAACGGCTGAACGGCGCTTCTTCCTGCGGAAAAACTTCTGCAGCCAGGGGAACGGACAGGCCCACGCACAGAGAACTTTACCGAACACCAGCACAAGCGCCACCGTGAGGGCGATGCATAGCACTCCCCGAAGCACAATTCCTTTGGAGCCGAGCATGGCCTCCAAGGCCCCCACCGGGCATATGACCGCAAGGCCATCAATGCCAAAAACGGAAAGATTCCCCGTGCCCGTGTGGAACAAAAGGCCCAGGATGGGGATTGCCAAAACTGCCACCAGTGCGCAAATGCCGCGCATGCGCTTCATGTTCATCGCTTGCCCCCTTCCGGCACAACGTAGATGGCGCGATGGGGTGCGCCGCCGTAATAGCCGAAGCTGTCGGAAGGACACGCGTACTCACAGGCACCGCAGCCGTTGCAGGCCTCTTGATCCACAAGGGGAAGCTGGGTGCCATCATCCCAGGCAATAGCGCTATAGGCGCAGACGGGCACGCATTTTTGGCAATGGACACACAGCTCGCCGTCCACTATGGCACACCCGATGTAATCCAGCGGGCCAGCGCTTCCCAGGGCGCCTGTTTCGCATACCCTCACACAGCGGGGGCCAGCAGGGTCGCTGCCGCAAAAGTCGCAGATACCGCGGGTGAAATTCATGATGGGGGTATCAACGTTAATCCACCCTTGTTCCAGCGTGCCCAGGGCGATGCACCCTTGCGGGCACGCGCTTCGGCAGCGATCGCAGCGGATACAGGCCCCCAAAAGCGCTTGCTGGTCATAGCCGCCCGGCGGCCGCAGCAGTTCTGCCCCCGAGGCAGTAGCCCGCACGCCGCCGCCCAGCAGCAGCAAAACCGAGGCGCCAATCGCCCCAGCGCAAAATTCCCGTCTGTCCATCTCCCCTCTTTTCAGCAAAGATTGCGCGCGGCCGCCTGGAGGGTGGCGGCCGCGCAGAGTTTTACAGCATGCCGAAGAAGTTGTTGACTACGGCGGAGGTGGCCCACATGGCGCAGCGCAGCGCTACGCAACCGGCGAAGGAGGCCCCTGCGGCCACACCGGCCAGGGCGAGGGCGCTTGGGGGCATCTTGCGGCCGAGCCATCCGCAAACGGCAGGCACAACACCGCCCACTGCCACTACGAGGCCCCACATCAACAACGGCTCTTGGGAGGCAACACCGGTGGCCACGCCATAGAACAGGCCAGTGATGGCGGCCACTGCGCCGCCCACCAGCAGCAGCATGAAGTACTGGCCCATGCCCTCCTCATGCTTCGCCAGCGCCACGGCAAGATACACCGCCACGCCCAACGGCATGGTGGTACCGCCATAGGCCAGCGGCAGCAGCGGCGTATTCCAGGCGGTTTGCGCATCCATCATGTAGGAGGCGCCGGAAGCGAAAGCCAGCACGATACCGAACACGGCCGCCAGCACTGCGAACAGCTTGCGGGCGCTAGCAGCGGCATTGCGCTTCAGCAAGATGACGTACACCAGGGCAAACACCGCTGTCAGACCCACTAGCAGCGCCTCGGTGAAGATGCCGCTTGTGGGGTGGGAAAGCGCCGCCAGCATGTTCTCGGGGTGCGAGAGATGGGTGACCGAGGCGATGCCCCCCACTGCCGCCAGCACGATGGCCACGATAGCGGCAATGAAGTTGGTATCGTTCTTGGTCTTCTGCGTGAACTCGTCAACGGCAACGCAGCCCAGCGCCCATCCGGCGCCACCGGTGAGCACCGTGAACAAAACAAGGGACCATTGGATTTCCATGGTTACTCACCTTTCTTCTGAAGATAGCGCCCTGCTCCCTGGAGGGTGGAGGAGTCCTGCCATTCGGCATAGCGCTTGGACAAGATATAGCTGGTAGCAGGTGCGTTCCCCACATCGGTAAGGGTGTGCACCGCATCGGGCTCGGCCGCCGCCAGCGCCTTCGACACATCGGAAGAGGGGTCGTCCAAGTCACCGTAGAAACGAGCGCCACCGGGGCAGTTGTGCACGCAAGCGGGCAGTTCACCATTGGAAGTAAGGTGGCCGCACAGTGTGCACTTCTCCACCACCTTCTCCTCCTGGTTCCAGCTGCGCACACCATAGGGGCAGGCCATCATGCAGTACTTGCAACCGATGCACTTCGCCTTGTCCACCAGCACGACATTGGTGTCGGGATCGCGGTAGGAGGCGCCGGTGGGACACACGTGCACACAGGGGGCGTTCTCACATTGCTGGCAGGCCACCGGCAGGAAGTACTGGGAAAGCTTGGGGAATTCCCCGAACGGCCCCACCGTGAGCACCTTGTTGTAGTAAGAGCCCAGCGCAATGCCGTTCTCCATCTTGCAGGCCACTTCGCAGCTGAAGCAGCCGGAGCACCGGTCAAGGTCGACTACGAGAGCGTTACGCATGTCTGAATCACCTCCGTGGGATCGCTGTATTCTGGCATCCAGGGCTGGAAGTCTTCCGGTTCCATCCAGATGCCCTCGGGAGCGCCGTCGGCCGGCGCGATGGAAACTTGGTAGGAGCGCAGGGTGTAAGTGCCGTTCACGTCCGAAAGGCGCCCGTGGCTGTTGGACAGACGGTTCACCGTTACCGCACGCCACGACTGGTCGCGCTTGCCCTCTTGGTCCAGGAACTCCGGCAGCCAGAAGCGCTCCATGTACACCTCGCCGGGGCGCACGCCCTTGGTGACGCGCACCTTGCCGCGAATCTCGCCGCGGCGGCTGCGCACCCAGGCCCACTGGCCGTCTTCCACGCCGTACTTCGCGGCGTCGTCGGGGTACACCCACACCTCGGGCACGGGGTAGATCTCGCGCAGGTAGGGCACGTTGCGCAGGGTGCCATGGTGGTACATGGGCAGGCGGCCGTTGCTCATCACCAGGGGATACTCGGTGTCTGTGAGCGGCGACTCTTCCGGCTCCTCATAGTAGGGCAGCGGGTCGTAGCCGTACTTCACCAAACTGTTGGCAGCGTTGGGGTTCTCCACCGGGTTGTCCACGAACACCTCCGGATGCATAGCCCACGGCGATGCCGAAAGCCCCAAGGTGATATAGCCCTCGGAATAGGGCTCGCACTTGCCGGAAGCGGTGCCGAAGCCGGTGAGGTAGCCGCAGGGGTCTTGCTGCAGATAGTAATAATAGGTGTGCCAGTCTTCCCAGCTTACAAACTCGTAGGGGGCCTTCTCGCAGAACTCGTCCCAGGTCATGCCAAGCCCGGCTACGTGGGCGTCGCGCTCTTCCTGATCGGTGAGGGGCATGGGGATGCCGCCCATTTTGCTCACGCAGCCATCGGTGTCCTCGATGGCGCGGCGGCAGTCCTCATCGCCCAGCTCCATCATGCGCTTGGTGAGGTCGGACCAGATCATGGCCTCGTTGCGGGTCTCGAACAGGTGGGTGGCCTCTTGGCGTTGGAACACCTTGTTCAGGATTTGGATGGGCTGGTTCGACTCCAGCCACTCGATGATGGGCAGCACGTAGTCGGCCCCTTCGATGGTGAACGAGGTGGGATACATGTACATGTGCACGATGAGGTCAAGCTCTTGGATGGCGTTGTAGCAGCGCTCGGTTTCCGCGAGGTTCTGCAGCTTGTTGCCGGAACGCTCCAGCCAAATGCGCGGCTTGTAGGGCTGGCCGGTCTCAATGGCCTCGAACACATAGGGAATAACCGACATGGCCCACTGGCCGATGCCGCGATGCTCGCTAAAGCCCAGCCGCTTCGCCTCCATCTCGGCGCTCACGAGGCCGTACATGCCGCCCAGCTCGTCGGCCATCGTGGGCTTCGGGAAGCGCTGCAACAGTGCGCCGGGCTTTTCCACGTCACCCTTCAACAGCGCCAGCAGCGCATAGCCGGCAGAGGTTTGGCCCGACTGCGGGTTTTGGTCGGTGGCCACGCCGCCGATGATGCCGGCGGTTTGCGCCTGGCAGTAGATATCGATGGCCGCCTCGATGTCGGCGGCATCGCACCAGGTGATGTCGGTGGTCTTCTGCAAGTCCCACTCGTCGGCACGCTCTTTGGTCAGCTGGAAGGCGGTCTTGTAGCCGCCCTTGCCGTTGATGGTGTAGCCAGCATCGTTGAACAGCTCGGCATCTACCTGATTGTCGAAAAAGTCGTTTAACTCCTGCTCGGACTTAGGATAGGGCACCGCAACAGGCCCGTTGGTCTTCTTGTCCCAGATGACGAAATAGGGAATGCCGAAGTAGCCCAGCGCCGGATTGTCGTTGTTGGGAGCGGTGGTGTGGCCGGTGAGGGTGTCGGCGGCGGTGGCCTGGATTTGCGCCTCGTTCTCCTCTGCGCTCACAAGCCCCAGGTCGATGGCGCGTACCGGGATGCCATTGTCGGGGTCCACCAGGTAGGGCAGGTTGGTCCACTTCAGGCAGAAGTCCTTGTCGTAGCCCTCTTTCTCGATGATGTACTTGGTCCAGCACAGCTGCATGGCCACATCGGTGCCGGAGCGGATGGGCAGCCACACATCGGCACGAGCAGCGTCGGCGGTGAAGCGCGGGTCCACCACCACCGTCTTGCAGCCGGCGGCGCGGCGGTCGGCCATCACGCGGCCGCCGCCCGGAGGGGTATCGGCAGCGGGCTGGGCGGCCCATACCACCACGGCGTCGATGTTCACGTCGGGGTTGTACATCTCGAAGCAGTTGGAGTCGGCCATTGAGCAGTTGCCGGTCATGAAGTCGCCGCCGTACATCAGCTTGTAGGACACCATGCGGGGCAGGTAGCACTGGGCGCACCCGGGCTCGAAGGTGTTGGGCGATTGGATGGCCGCCGCAAAGCGGTTCACCGACCAGAACTGGGGATTTCCGCCGCCACCCGTAGACATGAAGATAGATTCGGGGCCGTATTGTTGCTTTGATTCCCACAGCTTCTGGGCAATCTCATCGATGGCCTCTTCCCAGCTGATGCGCTCCCACTGATTGCCGCCGCGCTCGCCCACGCGCCGCATGGGGTACTTGTTGCGGTTCGGGTTGTACAGCGCCTGGATTCCCGCCAGGCCCTTGGCGCACAGCCCGCCGTGGGTGGTGCCGTCCTCGCTGTTGCCTTCCAGCTTCACCACGCGGCCGTTCTCCACCGTGGCGATGGCGGCACAGCGGGCCACGCACGCACGGCACAGGGTTTTCACCTTAATGGTGCCCTGGGTAGATGTCTTGGCCTCGGCGGATTCAACCAGGTTTCCGCTGCCGATTGCCGCGCCCAAAGCAGCGCCGGCGCCCGCGAGAGCGGTCAGCTTGGTGAAGCCGCGACGCGACATCATTGCCTGTTCCATCATTTCCTCCTTCAATCCTCTCTTGCGGATTTCTCTCTATTGAAAGACTGGCGAGGGAACTGCTGCACCCTCCACAGTCGTCCAACCATTGGCCCATTTCAGGGCCCCTGCCCGCGCTAGGCTGTCTACGAAAAAGCTGGGGTAGACCGCCAGCGCCGCCACATGCCGCTGGTTTTCCTGCTGTTCGCAGAGGGGGGTGAGCAGCGCGTCGATTTCCTGCCGCGAGCGTTTGGCGCCCCGGCAGAAGTCCAGCAGCTGGGAAAATGCCTCGGCCCATTGGGGATGGCGTGCCACCAGCGCGGAGAGCCGTGCGTTTGGGGAAAGCTGCTGCAGCGCCTCCGCCCCCTCTTCCGTCAGCCGGTAGGAGGCGCGGGCCATGTCGATGTACTCTTCCTCGGTGTCTTCGTCGAAGGTGGGCTCGGGCAGCTCTTCGGCCAAAGCGCCAAAAGTCACCAGGGCGTCCACCAGGCTGCCCGCCGGCTGGAAGAACGTGGCGCGCTCGGGCGCCGCCTCGACGGCCTCTTCCACCGCAAAGCGCAGGGCGCCTTCTGGATTCGCCGCCACAAACGTCATGGCCGCCAGATACAGCTCGCGCTTCGCCGGTTCACGGGTGATGGCGGTAACGATGGTTTGGACGCTCATTTAGGCCACCTCCCTGCGCGGACCGTGCAGGGTTTCTTGCTGCGTTGCGGCCTTCGCCCGCGCATCGGCCGCCAGCGCCCGTACGCCCTTTTGGGCAGCAGCGCCATCCACGGCCATCTGGGTGCACTCGAGCGCCATCCAAGCTGCCGTTGCCTCCAAAAGCCCCTGGTAGAAGGGGGTTTGAGCCAAATCCGCCGCCTCTTCGCAGAAAAGCGGCACCCATGGCGCCAGGTGGGCGGCGAAGAAGGCCTGCGCCTTCTCGCGGTACGTTGCGGCTTGGGCCCGTGCCGCATCAGCCGCGGCCACCGGGCCTTCGTCTTGCGTCCCACCAAGCGCATCGGCGCAGCGATTCAGCAGCAGCGCCATGTACTGGAACTCGAAGCTGATGTGGTCTTCCGGCATGTTGAAGCCGTCGCTCACCGCCAGCCCATCCGCTGCATAAGCGGCGCAAGCACCGTCGCGGGAAGCCTGCATGATAAGGCGTCCCTCATCGGCATAGACGCTCTCGAACGGCGACACCGGCACCTTGGTCACCGAGCCGGCCCCCAGAAACACCCGCGCGTAGTCGCACCGGGTTTCAGTGATGGAGTCGGCCGTGCGCCGCTGCAGGAACTTGCGCATGCGGTTACTCCCGCGGGCAAAGCTGCGTTCGATGCCGTCCGCGCACTCATCCAGCGCCAGCACCGGCTGGGCCTCCACAAACTGGGCCGCAAATGCCTCGTCGATCTCCTGGTAGAACAGCCGTGCCAGCAATTGGTAGTAGCCGGCTCGCACGCGCAGCTCCTGCACCTGCAACGCCGTCTCGGCCATTGTCTTCTGCGCCACAGGATCCTCCTCTCCCTCTCCTTTGGCACCGACGCTTCTCGTCTTTCGCCGGCGTCCTGATGGCCCGTACCTTAGCCAGCCGGCCCCATTCGCCACCATTGCCAAGGGCAGACTATTTCGCTGCAGCCATCGTCAATTTGTGCTTATTTCTACTAGTCAACTAGGTGGCTATTTTTTGTTTTACCAGTTCAGAGCCATATAGCTGAATAGCCAGTCCAACGGAAAAACCCGTATAATTCATGCGAGGAGTTTTGAGGGCGAAGGGAAACCGCGTGAGCCTTACCGACATCAAGGCAAAAGCTGGGGAGCTGGGAGAGCGCACAAACGCGCAGTTGCCGGGATTGCCGTACTTGGGCTTTGCCTTCTGGTTCGCTTGGAACCTTGTGGCCTTCTCGGGCACCATCTGGTTGAAGCAAGACGACTCCGGCGGCTCTATCATGTACCTGTTCATGGCTCATCTGCTGGCATCCGTTGTCACATTGCTGGCCATAAACCGCGCCATGAAACGCCACAGTGCCCTTATCCTTTCCAACCGGTTCCTGGCAGCGGGGGCAGCACTGGGCTGCCTTGGCACCTGGCTCATGATTTTGGAGGGCGGAACCGACGACCACATCACCCTATTCCTCATAGGCTGCGTGTTAGCGGGCGTTGGCACCTCGTTCATGCTGGTGCGCAGCGGCATGGTGCTGGGACTGGTTCAGCCGCGCCGATCGTTCAAGACCATCAGCCTCTGCGCACTGTTCGCCATAGCGGTTTACTTCATCATCGAGGGATACTCGCTCATGATTGGCGCATTTCTGTTCATCTTGTTGCCAGCTCTCTCGTCGGCATGCCTGGCAGTTCGCACCAATCTCCCCAGTGAACGGGCCATCATGACCACCACCACGAAGCTGCCCAACCGCTTTGGAAACCTGCTGCTGGCCATATTCGTCTACTCGCTTTCGCAGGCAATCACCAAAGGTTATCTTCTGGAAAGTTTGCCGGCTTCGCAGTGGGTGCTGTGCATGAGCTATGTGATGCTGGTGCTCATTGTGTTGATGCTGGTATTCATCGCCATCAACCTATGTATGCCCGCCAGCGTCTCGTTCGGGCGCATCTTCTACCCACTGGCCATCTTGTTCGTGCTGCCGCAATTGGCCATTCCCTTTCTTTCGGAATACCCCATCATCGCAGCAGCGGGCATCGATTTTGCCGGCTACGCCTTCGACCTCTTCGTATGGAGCATGTGCGCCTATCTGGCGTTTCAGATGGAGGGGAACTCCGTCAAGGTGTTCTGCTATTGCACGGCATCGCTTTCGGCCGGCCTGGCGCTGGGCAACACCATGGCGCTGGTGCTGGCCTCGTTTGCGCCGAGCGCCATGCAGTTCTACACCTTGAACTGCCTGATGGCGGTGGCCTCGCTCATTGTGACGGTGTTCGTGTTCCCGGAGTCGCGCCTGCGCGACTTGCTGCTGCCAGTAGACGAAGAGGGAGACAACAATCCCGCCGATTTAGAGAAGCGCCGCGAAGAAGCCCGCAAGAGCGCGTTTCGCAACGCCTGCAGCGCTGTTGTGGAAGAGGGCGGCCTGTCCAAACGCGAAGAGGAGGTGCTGGTGCTGCTGGCAAAAGGGTTCACCGCCCAGCAGATTGCCGACGCGCTGTTCATCTCCATCCACACCGCCCGCGCCCACATCCGCAACATCCACTCGAAGCTAGACGTAACCTCCCGCAAGGAGATCATGGAGAAGATAGAAGCCCACATAGGCACCATCAGTGGCTAGCACGGGAATCTATACTCTAATTCCTCATCTAGTCGTTTTCTGGGCATTATGGCATGAACTATAGGAGTTGGACTGTTTTCACTATAGAAGTTGGACAGGCTACGACAACCAGGTTGATTGCCGGAGAACAGGTGCACGGCGCATATAAGCGTATAGGTTCTCCGCTAGCTGGAAGGTCGTTTGGGAGGGGTTGTGGTCGGAGTAGGCGAAGTCGAGGTCCACCGTGGAACAGACAGCCCACGTACAGTTGCAGCTTTAGGTCGAGACAGAATCTCGGCCCTATGAAATGGGACAACGGGCTACATCCCCTTTATTCCAGAAGTTGCTCCTCTTCTTATATATTGCTATACTTTTTTCACTATTTGTATAGCAGATTGGATATTCGCCATGGCTTCTGTTCAAATGAACATACGAATCGACCCGGCCCTTAAGGCAACAGGCGATTTAGTTTTGCGCAGAAACGGCTACACTCCATCGGCTGCCATACAAACCTTTTGGTCGTACATGACAGAGCATCAGCAATTGCCCAGTTTCATGCCAAAAAAGAAGTCTCACTCCTTAGACGAAGAGCAATTGCGCGAGATAGAAGAGGGCAACGGTTTGGCGTGGCGCCTTCTGGAAGAAACAACCGGCATCCGCGTCTGCCCCAACGGCGAAGACGAACCGGATTACGATAGCCTCCGCGAACGCGCTTTTATCGAAAGAGGCCTGCTCTATGACTAAAGCGACTGCATCGTTTCTTGTGGACACCAATATCTGGCTTGACATGCTTTTGGGCAGGCCCAACGGAAAGGTTAGCAGCGCCCTCATTGTGCGAGCCAATGCTCGAGACGACTTTATGGCGGTAACGGCGTCTCAACTCAAAGACATCTTTTATGTAGTTGGGCAAGAACTCAAAAGACGGGCCCGGCTTGAAGAAGGCGCTATGAGTACGGCACATGCAAGCTCCATAAACGAAATTGCCTGGAGCTGCCTTTCTTATGTTCAAAAGCAAGCCATGGTCATCGACGAGGGTCTCTCGGAGCACTGTGAGGCATCAACACTAAGGGCACAGTGCTCCGACTACGAAGATGCCATTCTGATGGCCTGTGCGCGCCGCGCCAAAATGGACTTCATCGTTACCAACGATATGCAACTGCTCGCCCAATCGACGATACGAGCCATCACGCCGAAACAGTACCTGGAGGCCTACGCCGTCTGACGCTTACTCCCCCAGCTGGAAGGTCATTTGGGCGGGGTTGTGGTCGGAGTAGGCGAAGTCCAGGTCCACCGTGGAATAGTCCAGGCATTCGATGTTGCTGGAGTAGATAAAGGTGTCCATCACCCAGCGATCGTTGGTGCCGTCGTAAGGGCGGCCGGCGTCGCGGCAGGTAGCGGCATCATCGAACTGGCCGGCATCATACTTCGCTTTTGCCGCCACCGTGAAGCCGAAGGGCACGCTGTCGAAATCGAAGGGCTTGGCCCAGCTTTCCACCGCCTGCACCTTGTTGTGGTACACCTCCCCCGATACGCCAATCATGTCGTGGTTGAAGTCGCCGCCGGCAATCACGTAGTTGCCCGCCGCCAGTTCCGCTTCCATGTCGGCAAACAGCATGCGCCGCTGCGCCGCCATGATGGACTCGTCGGCCCCGTAGGCGGAAAGGTGCACGTTTATCAGCACCAGCTGTTTGCCGTTGCTCACCGGGATGCGGCAGATGGAGTAGCAGCGGTCAAGGTCTAAGAACTTGCTGAAGCTGTCGGAAATAGGCAGGCTGCGACGCAGGGCGCTGTCCACCTTGTATTGGGAGAACGTTGCAAGCCCCGCCTTGTTGGCGCCGTGGGGCGCGTAAAGCGGCCACATGAGAAAGGGCGAGTCGTAGTTTTGCGCAAACACAGACACGTCATAGGGAAACAGCTTGCGCAGCATCTCGTACTGGTCGATGAAATGGCTGCGGGTGCCCCTCACGTCCACTTCCTGGAACAGCACGAAGGTGGGGGAAAGCGCCTTGATGGCCTCCCCTTCACCATTAATGTCGTCTTCCACCACCTGGGGCGATGCCGCCACCGACCCGCTGCCGCCATCCATAAAGAAGTCGAAGTCTTGGTTGTAAGCGCCAAAGCCCAGATTGGCAGTGACCACCTTAAGCTGAGGGTTTTCGGCAAGGTTTATCTGAGCAGCAGGCGGCGTGCCCCCCAGAGGCGCGTCCGCTTCCAGCGTCAGGTTGTCGTCCAAGCGATAGTAGGACACCATCACGTAGCCCACATACAGCGCCACTACCAGCACCACTGCCAGCACCACGCCCAAAATCACCTTCAGCGCCTTGTTCATTTCGCCCTCCGTTCGGTTGTCACCATCATGATAGCGCCTATTTGCCCGGTTTTAGGCCCGCTGCCATCCTCCACCAAAACAGTGGGGTAAAATGCAGCTTTAGCTTTAAAGCCCACGCAGCGCACCAAAGGAGTGACCCCCATGCAGATGACCGCCGAGCAGCTGGCAATGATCAAAGGCCAGTTCCAAAGCCTGAAGGCCCGCAGCCCCTTCTACGCCAAGAAGTTCGAGGGCATCGACCTGGCCGATGTGCAAACCCAGGCCGATTTCGAGAAGCTGCCCTTCTCGGAGAAGAACGACCTGCGCGACGCCTACCCGCTGGGATTGCAAGCAGTTCCCGATGAAGAGGTGGTGCGCATCCACAGCTCATCGGGCACCACGGGCACGCCGGTGATCATCCCCTACACCCAGCAGGACGTCATCGACTGGGCCACCCAGTTCGCCCGCTGCTACGAGATGGCCGGCATCACCCCGCTCGACCGCGTGCAAATAACCCCCGGCTACGGCCTGTGGACCGCCGGCATCGGCTTCCAGCTGGGCTGCGAGCGGCTGGGGGCCATGGCCATTCCCATGGGGCCGGGCAACACCGACAAGCAGCTGCAGATGATGCAAGACCTGAAGTCTACCGTCATTTGCGCCACTAGCTCCTATGCCCTGCTGCTAGCAGAGGAAATCAACAAACGCGATCTGCGCGACAAAATTCACCTGCGCAAGGGGGTTATCGGCAGTGAGCGCTGGGGCGAGAAGATGCGCAACCGCATCCAAGAGGAAATGGGCATCCAGATCTACGACATCTACGGCCTCACCGAAATCTACGGCCCCGGCATCGGCATTTCCTGCGACGCCCACGCCGGCATGCACATTTGGGACGATTACATTTATATGGAAGTGGTGGATCCGAAAACCGGCGAGGTGCTGCCCGATGGCGAAGTGGGCGAGCTGGTGCTCACCACGCTGCGCAAGCAGGGGGCGCCGCTCATTCGTTACCGCACCCACGACCTCACCCGCATCATCCCCGGCACCTGCCCCTGCGGCAGCCGCTACCCGCGCATCGACACGCTGGTGGGACGCACCGACGACATGATAAAGGTGAAGGGCTGCAACATGTTCCCGGCGCAAATCGAGGAAGTCATCAAGATGACCGATGGCGCCTCCTCCGAGTACCAGGTGATGATCGAAACCATTTCCGGCCACGACATCCTTACGGTACTGTTCGAGACGCCGCTGGAAGGCGACGAGAAGGCCCGTTGCGAGCAGGAGCTGGCACTCATCTTCAAGGCGAAGCTGGGCTGCACCCCCGAAGCGAAGGGCGTGCCCATGGGCGAACTGCCCCGCTCCGAGAAGAAGACTCGCCGCATTTTCGACAGCCGCTACTAATTTGGAGGCCCGTTGCTAACCGATTCCCAACTGTTTCGCCTGCAAGACGTACTGGGCTGTCTGGCCTGCTACGCCAATGGCCTGTTTGGCCTGGTTGAGCAGGAGCAGTTCATGGATCTCATGGAGTCCTACGACCCCGCACGCGTGGAGGTAATCCACGATGTGCTGGAAACGCTTTGGGAAAACGCTGACGTGATAGACGGGTTCGTGGAGCAGAATCCCTTTGGGCTAAGCAGCGCCGACTTGCAGCTGGCCGCTTCATGGAAGGACGCCCTGCACGCCACAGGCATATTCGTTGGTACCGAAGAGGGCAAAGAGCTGTATTTGCTGGAGGGGCGCCTGGTGGCACTTGCGCAAGCAGAGCTGCACGAGAGTGGCCCCTGCCTAGTGAATATAACGGTGCTGCCCTTTGAGAACATGCTGGTGGAAGACTACACCAGCATGGCCATGGACCTGGATATGGCCTATGCCCCCTTCCCCTTGCAGCGAGATGTGGCCATAGCGCGAGCGCGGGGCATCATCGAAACACCACAGCAGTTTGTGCCCTTTGCCCGCGAGATAAACGGCCGTCGCCATGAGGCGGAGATGGACCAACTGATGGAGGACCTCGACCGCGAATCGCGGCTGCACGCGGGCGAGGACATTTCGCCCGAGGGCTTTCACCGGGGCCGCTTCTTCGGCATGGATCGTCAGCAGCGCGACCAGCTGGCCGACGAAGAGGCGCGTGCCTTGTTGATCGACGAGCTGCTTACCATGCTGGAAGGGCGCCTGATAACCAAGACCGCCCCCACCACTCACTTGACAGAGTGCCTGCCCCAGTGCACGAAGGCCACCCTCATTGATTTCGGAAAGCGCCTTGGATTGAAGTCGCTTTCCGCCTTGAACAAAACCCAGATAGCCGAGCGCATTACGAATGCGGTGCAAGCCGCCGCACCGGAAACATTGGAAGCGCTCGAGCAAGCTGCGGGCCTGTTTCCCACCGTAGTGCTGCAGCAGCTGGACCGCCAAGCCAACGACGGCCCGCTTGCCCAACCGGTTTCCACGGCCACCATCGACAGCTCAACCGTGGCCTGCTTCCCCTTCGTGCTGCCCTTCTACTGCCAAGGAACGCTGATAGGGGTAATGCCCGAAGAGATGCGCGACCTGTTGCAAAAGCTGGACCTCCCCCGCATTATCAAGCGAGAAAGCGCCCGCGAAAACGCCCGGCGCATTGCGGAGGAATGCGTGTTCACATACGGACTGTCAACCATCGACGACGCCTACAAAGAGCTGGAACTGCTGGGGCTTGACCAGCTTACGCGTGATGAGTTTGAAGTTGAGGTACGGGCCAGTTCCCTGCTGGGGAACCTGGACGTCATGGTTTGGAAACACGATGGGGAAACGTACTTGGCAAGCCCTCCGCTCATGCCCCAGCCAGACGACGCCCAGGCCGCCGACGAGCGCCGCTACTTGCTAGAATGTCACAGCCAAGTTCCGCGGAAGCATCTGTACGAGTTCTCCAAAGACGGCCGCGTTGAAGAGGCAGTGTTCACCAGCCCCGCCGCCGAACGACTGGTCAGCTACCTTAACGAGCGCATCCCCGACGGCGAGCACGATGCCTTCTTTGCCGACAATGTGCTTGAAGAGATGATCCTCTCGGTGGTTGAGGGCAATGTAGACGTGATAGAGATGCTGCGAATTGCCGAAGAGTTCGGCCTTGCCGGATGCGACACCGACCCCCAACGCCTGCTGGGCCGGCTCACTATTCTGCGCAACTCGTTGCCGCTATGGGAGCTGAACGGCTGGTCGGCCATCGAAGAGATGGAGATAACCACCGGCAAGAAAATGTTCTTCGATGATCGCGGCATGCCCCTGAAGGTAGGCCGCAATGACCCGTGCCCCTGCGGCAGCGGCAAACCCTACAAAGACTGCTGCGGAAGGTAGTCCCCCCCCCGTCCGCGCGTGTGGGCGAAAGGGGTTCGGCCTGGTCGGGCGCTTATTCCCGCGTCAAACTCGATTTAGAAGGCGGCGACATGGCGCAGAGGATCTGGCGGCCCGTCCCAAAGACCTGGACTGCGGCAGGCATGGCCGCCTTCTCATGTATCGAGTTCTTTGGCGGGGCGCCCGAATCGGCCTCACCCCTTCCGCCCACACGCGCTACTCTTGAGCCGAGCTGTTTACTTAATCAGCATCGAGGTGGCTACTTGTTTGGCGGTCTTTTCGCCCTCCAGGTACTCCAGCACGGTGAGGCCGAAGGGGATGGCGGTGCCGGGGCCGGTGGCGGTGATAAGGTTGTCATCCACCTCAACGTCCTTACCCGGTTGGTAGACGCCCTTGGGCCAGTCTTCTTCGCAACCGGGGTAGCACACCGCTTTGCGACCGCCCAACAGCCCCATGTTGCCCAGCACCATCGGGCCAGCGCAGATAGCGGCAATGGGCTCATTGGCTTCCATGCGACGGGCGATCTCGGTAGTAGCCGCCTGGCTGAGGCCGATGTTCTGCACCCCCAGGGAACCGCCGGGGATCATCAGCAAATCGGAATTGGAGAGGTCTATGGTGGAGATGGACACATCGGCCATCATGGTGATGGTTTGGGCGCTGGTAACTGGCAGGCTGTCTTTCAGCGACACCAGGATCACATCTACACCACCACGACGCAAGATGTCCACCGGCGCCACCACTTCAAGCGGCTCGAATCCATCCGCCAACAAAACCGCAACTGTCTTGGCCATTTTTCGCGCTTCCTTTCGCCAGAAACAATGTCCTTTCGATTGTAGGCACGCGCACACTGCTCCCGCCAAAAAGCCATAGTCCCGTTACCCTTGCCCATAACTCACCCTGCGGATACCCTGCAAGCAGAATATAATCTCTATGGAGAATGAAGCAGTACGCAAACGCCGCTTCGAAGCCATAGAAGTATACTTATCAGCGTAAGGACTCCGCACAATCCGCCAAGGAGAATGCACCATGAATAACGTTGAAACCGAAGTCGGAAAGCTGGGCATCATCCTCACCGACAATGTCGATATAGACTGGCTTAGAAGCCTCACTCCTCGACACTTTGAAGACTACGTAAAATTTGTCGTCAACCCAAACACCAACCAAGTGTGCGTAGGCATGCAAGTACATCGCAACTGCTCGCAGCAGATGGGACCCGAAGATGCCCTGTTGGGAGGCAATATTTTCTTCGAGGACGGCCATATAGAGTACGAGTCAACGCTAAACGTTAAACGCAATCTCGCTGCTGGACAATGGGGAGAAACACCCCGCATAATCACCGATGCGGATTTAATACAGCAAGTAGATAATGTTCTAAAGGCTTGGGTGATACTGTGACTTTAGATGAATTTCTTTCGCATCCAGTTGCCAACAACTGCAGCGACGAAGAGCTGGCTTTGTGGGCATCCCGTTCTTTCAAAGAGCAAATGCAGGACATTTACGGAGAAGCAGCTCGGCTGATTAAATATCATCGCGAAAGCAAAGAGAAAGTCGCAAAACAGTGGGAAGTTTTCGACCTGTTTTGCTCGATGACCTACCTTGCTCCTACCACCACCAAAGGAGAACGCGAGACGCTAAAACTGGCTCAATGGGAGCTTTACGATTACGTTTTTGGCAAAAACGATTTCCGAAATAGCAGCGAGAGCGTTATGCGCTGGTTCAATCAGTGGATATTCGACATAAACTATGCAGCCATCTCTGAGGGATAGAGCTGTTTCGCCTTCGCAGGGTCCAAGTCCCTGGGAGGTTCCCTGGACAAGAAAAGGGCCCCATTGCTGGGGCCCTTCGAGTTAGTGGTGGTCGGAGGGGGACTTGGCGCGTTCGCTGCGCGAACCCGCTGTGCTGCGCTCCGCTGCCGCGGTGCTCGCACCGAAACAGTCCACTGGACTGTTTCGCCTTCGCAGGGTCCAAGTCCCTGGGAGGTTCCCTGGACACGAAAAGGGCCCCATTGCTGGGGCCCTTCGAGTTAGTGGTGGTCGGAGGGGGACTTGAACCCTCGGCACGCGGATTTTCAGTCCGCTGCTCTACCAACTGAGCTACCCGACCGGATGCGGTAAACGCAAGCGTATATTTTACGGAACCAGCATCTTCTTGGCAAGGGGGTATTTTCGGAAGCGGCGGCTATTCCCTGAACTGTTGCAACGGTTGCATGCATGCAAATCGCTTGCAACTCAGCAAGTCATCTTCATCTGCGGCTCACATACGCAATAGCCCGAAAAGGGCTGAGCGGCTTTTCCCATTCGCACAACCGCGAGGGATCCGACCCCCTCCCACACAAAACGCACGCATACCATAGGGCCGCCTTAGATCGACCTCATCCCCGCGCGCCACGTGCGCAGCTGCTCTTCGTCCAAGTGCTCCAGCCCCCAATCGAGGGCGGCCAGCAAATCTTCTCGCTGGTCCGGCACATAGCCATTCACCCGAACGGCGTTGCCGATGTGGTTGCCCAGTATGAACGTCTCGGTGTCCAGCTTCTCCACGAAGCGCCGCAGCTCGGCCACATTCTCCAGCTCGTCGGCCGGCTGAAAGCGCCCCGATTGGATATCGCCCCACAGCTTGGTACCCGGAAAGGCGGTCATCGTGTGGATCATGATGTACTCGGGCCTGAGCTTGCTGTAGAGAGCGGCTGTTTTATCAGCCGATACCGCACCCTTCCCCTTCCCGCCCATTCCCAACAGAAAGAACAGGCTGTAGGCCAAGCCCGCCTTCTCCAATCGCAGGCACTCGCGTTCAATGTCGGCGGCCGTAAACCCCTTGTCCTGCATTACCAACGCGGGATCGTATCCGCTCTCGCTGCCGATGGAGACGTTTTCCAGCCCCAGCTCGGCCAGCTGAGCAAGCTGCGAATCGCTTTTGCGCGCAACATCGGTTATGCGGGCGAAGCACCCGACGCTGGGTTTGGAGGGCATGGACTCGCGAAGCTGCTCCAAGGTGAAGACCAAGTTCTCTTGCGGAAGGCAGAGGGCATTGCCGCCAGTGAGGAAAATACGCTGCGCCATGGGGACGTAAGCGGCTATCTCCTTTATATCGCCCGCGATGTCCTCGAGGTCAGACGCCTCGAAGGGCTGCTTGTACATATCGCAGAAGCGGCAGCGATTATGAGAGCACCCCTTTGCCACCTGCAAAGGAATCATATCGCCTTCGAAGAGCGGGCGCCAAAAAGCGCCATCGTCATAGTGCATGGCACGAGTCTCCTTTTATAAGAAAGCCCCGCCCTACAAGAGGGCGAGGGCGGGGCCACGAGAGGGATTCCACGGGTAATTGTATTAACCCCCGTGAAGAATGAAAGTAGTTAACAAAAACTTGTGCTGCTCATCTTTTCTTTAGCTACTTTACGGGGCTGGCCTGCAAGCTAAACTATTTGTAGTTGCTAACATAATTTGAGTGAGCGGAGCAAACATGGCCTATAAGCGCAAACTGGAGAAAGATATCCGCTGCCCTTTGGAATATGGGATGGACCTTATCGGCGGCCGCTGGAAATCGCGCATCATATGCGTTCTTGCCGATGGCCCCTTGCGCTATTCGCAGCTGCGCGAAGAGCTGGTGGACATAACCGACACCGCGCTGGCCGCAGCCTTGAGGGAGATGCAGGCCAGCAAATTGGTGAGCCGCCAGCAGTATGAGGCAATTCCCCCGCACGTCGAATACGAGCTCACGGAAAAAGGCGCTTCCGTGGTGCCGTTGTTGCAGGCAATTTGCACGTGGTCGGGCATGTACTATCGCAATGTTGAAGAAAGCGCCCTTCACAAATGCCAAAAGTGCGATTTTCACGGTTAGGGTAATTGGCGGGCACAGCCCCCGCCACGGGAAGCGCCGCTCCCTAGGCATCGGCGCCGTCCGGCTGTTCTGCGTGCTGGCGCATGAAGTCGAGAATCTCCTGTCGAGAATGGAGGTTCGTCTTGGCATAGATGCGGGTGATATGGGTGTGAACCGTAGTTGGCGAAACGTAGAGCTCTTCCGCCACCCTCTTTTGCGTGTAGCCCAGGGCGTAGAGGGCAAGCACGTCCACTTCCCTCTCGGACAGCAGGAATAGCTCGCCCATATTCGCTGCTCGTTCGCGCATGGCCCGCAGGTGGAAATCCCCTTTTTCCTCCTGAACGTCCAAACCAAGCAAGCGCTCGAAGGCTGTGGCTTTTTCGAAGCGCTCTGCACCTGCATCCTCTTCGTTAAGCAAGCCTGCCATAGCAGCAGCTTCGGAAGCGCCCCCGGGGGCAACACCCAGGGGAAGGACATCCATCGCGCTCATCTCAGGCAAATCAATGCTTCCACCGTTCGGAGCAGCCGGACGCAGCGGAATATCATGCCCCTGCGAACACGCCGAAAACGCACCCGAGCGAAGGGTTGAAGCCGAGGCAAACGCACCCGCCCGAGAAGACGAAGCCGAGGCGATCGCGCCCACACGCCCCCGCATCGCAGAAGAAGAGATACTTTCGTGCTCGGCAAATCGCGCCACATCTATTAGCTTCACCAAAATGATCTGGGTTGACACCAGCAAAAACAAGCTTATCAGAGCGCCGGTAAAATGGTTGTTCCCGCCTATGGGCAACACCGCCAACAGCAGACGCCCAAGATCGTGGGAGCCAAGCCACATAAGCCAGGTCACGTTCACGTAGTAGAACAGCTGACGCCATCCGTAGTCCATAAGCGCAATCATCAGATGCCACACCATTCCGGTCATGGCAACGTCCAGCAAGCGAGCAGCCACCGTCCCTGGTTCCAGATTTCCGGGGAAGGCGTTGTAAAGCACAAGGGCGATAGCCGCCAGAAGCTCCATGACAATCCAGACGCCAATCATCATCATTCGCCGGTCGTCGCGAATGGCGGCTCCGATAACGACGAGGCACAGGGCTGCCGTAAGCGCAAGCAGCAACACTTCTGCGGCGGTTCCGAGGGTTTTCGGCTCGTCATTGGGAAATCCGCACAGAAAGCCAGCAACCAGCGAGATGGCCATGAGCCCGATGGCACACGCCACAAGAAAGCGCTTGTTCGCTCTGCCAGAACGCAGAAAGGCAAAGTAGTCGTCGGCCGTGCTGGCACTATCGGGTCCCAA
>CANSTH010000003.1 GCA_947649875.1 uncultured Parvibacter sp.
CGGCCAAGCGGAGCGCGGAGGAGATCCACTCGGGCGCAGCCCGAGTTAGCTCCGATAGCGCGGAGCGTCGAGCGCAGGCCTGTCGGGCCGGCCCACCTCCGGAAGAGAGCCAACCATAAACCTATAGGTTTTTTGAACAAAACGTAAGAACGTTACGGACTGGCGGCGCAGTGCTTACAGGTTGTTTTGAAGTGGCTGTTACAGGGCTTTCAGGCATGCAACTTGGGAGAAACTGCCTTATGGATAGCTATCGCCTAGGAGCGGGGTGCCTGTCAGAGGCAGAAAAACGCGGGCGAGCGGCCACTGCGCCTTGATAATTCTATCGACAATATAAGGGAGAAAAAGAACAACATATTGTAGTTACTTTCTCCCAAAACACAATAATGGTTTCCTGTTTGTGATAGAACCAGGCCAGATGCGGATTTATTTTGTTGTTTAGGGTTGAGGAAACCTTTGGAGTGGGAGTAAACTTACTACATCCTTCGTTATTTTGGGGTCGATAGGATATTTGGGGTCGAGACCATAGCGAAACGTTGGTCGGACGCAATTTGTCCGGCGGGGATTTGCAGTAAGGCAGGTGTACTATGAGAACAAAGGCGATATCTCTTCTCACCACTGCCGCCCTGATTGTTGGTACTTCAGGTAGCGTGGCAGTGGCTCAGAGTGTGGCCATGGCCGAGAACACCAGTGGAGAGCAGTGGGAGAATCTCTCTTCCGATGAGCGCGAGGCGCTGAATAGGCTTTCCGAGGGCGAGTTCGAGAGCTTCTGCCAGCTAGACGATTCTGCCCAAAAGGCAAAACTGAAGCAACTCGTAGCCGACATGAACGCCGAAAAGGCCGCGCAGGCCGAGGCCGACAAGAAGGCTACCGAGGACACTGCCTCAAAGGACGTTGAGCAGGTCGAGGACAACACCACCGATAACACCGAAGAGGGCGAAACCCCCGACACCTCTGGAACCGATAAGGGCGAAGAGCCTGAAACTCCCGGCACTGGTGAGGGCGAAGATCCCGAGAACCCTGGCAGCGGCGAGGAGGGGGAAGACCCCGTTACTCCCGGCACCGGCGAAGGGGAAGACCCGGTAACTCCGCCGACGGAGGATCCCGCTGAGCCGGCTGAACCGACTGAGCCGGCCGCCCCGGAGACGCCCGTTGCCCCGAAGCCCGAGGCCCCGGCCACTGATACCGCCAAACCCGAGGTGCAGCCTGCTCCCGAGCAGCCGAAGGCTGAGGAAAAGGCCGAGAATCCCAACAAGACCACCGAGCCCATTCCCGATAGCGGCACCTATACGCCCAAGCATTACTCTCTGAACGCTACCACTGAGATGTTCATCGCCATTATTGGCGAGCAGGCGCGCCAGCTGGCGCAGGACAACGACCTGTATGCCTCCGTGATGATCGCTCAGGCCATTTTGGAGTCTGGCTCTGGCAATTCCAAGCTGGCCCAAGCCCCCAACTTCAACCTGTTTGGCATCAAGGGCTTTTATGAGGGCGACTCGGTAGTAATGCGCACCACCGAGTACGATTCTCACGGTGAGCCCTATACGCTGCTGGCCCGTTTCCGCGCCTACGATGGCTACGCTGATTCACTGGCCGACTATGCCGACTTGCTGGCCAATGGGCTGAATGGCTTCTACTCTGGCGCTTGGAAGTCCAATGCCGAAACTCCGGCGGAGGCTTGCGATTTCCTCGAGGGCCGTTACGCAACTTCGCCTACCTACTCCGAGAAGCTGCAAGACTTGATTGCCACCTACGATCTGGAGCGCTTCGACAAGCCGCTGAAATGGGAGTATGTGGATACGTATGAGAAGCAGGCGGTGGATCCGGAAACCGGTGAGCTGATGTTCGATGAAGAAAATCAGCCCATCATGGAAGAGTGCACCGTGGCCGACCTGCTGTCGGAGGTCACCTCCCACCTGGGTACTCCCTATGTGTGGGGCGGCGCCGATCCCATCACTGGTTTCGACTGCTCTGGCCTGATGCAGTACAGCCTGCGCGAGGCCATGGGTGTGGAGATTCCCCGCACCACCTACTTCCAGTGGCGCCTGGGCGAAACGGTGCAGTTCGATGAGCTGCAGCCGGGCGACCTGCTGTTCTTCAACCGCGATGGCGACATTCACCATGTGGCCATGTACCTGGGCGATGGTTACTACATCCATGCGCCTCACACCGGCGATGTGGTACGCGTGACAGCGATGGAAGACAATATGCCCTCCTTTGCCCAGCGCGTGCTGCCCACCAAGCCGGTGGCGCTGCAGGTGAAAGCCCCTACTCCCGATGAGCTTCTGGACGAAGCCCGCATGGCGGCCGGCATCAAGTAGCTGCGGCGAAACAGAGAATCAGCCAGAAAGGGGCCTTCGGGCCCCTTTCTTTTGTGCTTGGTGCTCGACAATATATTCCTGAAGGCGGATAGGATGGCGCTTTAGCGGGGTAAAGAGGGTCTGTTCTGGTAAAATGCCGCCAATTGGGGCCCCAAAACGGAATAAGGAGGAGGGCTTATGGATTTGAACGCGGCTTTAATCAGCTTGACGGGTCAGATCGATGACTTCATGTACACCTACATCTTGGTAATCTTGTTGGTGTTCGTGGGCATCTACTACACCGTTCGCACCAAGGCGGTGCAAATTCGCTACATCAAGGACATGTTCACTCAGCTTACTGAGAAGAAGCATGTGGAAGGGCAGCGTTCCATTTCTTCCTTCCAGGCCATGATGGTATCAACCGCCTCCCGCGTTGGCACCGGCAACATCGCCGGTGTGGCCACCGCCATTGCCACCGGAGGCCCGGGTGCCGTGTTCTGGATGTGGCTGATGTGCATCATCGGTGCCGCCTCTGCATTCATCGAGTCCACCTTGGCCCAAATCTTCAAGGTGAAATTCAAGGAAGGCGAGTTCCGCGGTGGTCCCGCTTACTACATTCAGCAGGGTCTGGGGCAGCGTTGGCTGGGTATCGTATTTGCCATAGCCCTTATCCTCTGCTTTGCCTTTGGCTTCAATGGGCTGCAGACCTTCAACATGACCTCCTCGCTGGAGTATTACATTCCCGACTATGCTACCAACGGCGTAGCGCTGGGCGTGGGCATTGCCGTTTGCGTGTTCGTGGCCTTCGTTATTTTCGGCGGCGCGAAGCGCATCTCCATCATCACTTCCATCATCGTGCCCATCATGGCTTTCGCCTACATCGCCCTTTCCCTGTGGACGGTGTTTGCCAACGTAGGCGAGCTGCCGGCCGTGTTCGGCGTGGTGTTCCAGTCGGCCTTCGACTTCCAGTCGGTGGCGGGCGGCTTTGCCGGCTCGGTGGTTATGCTGGGCATCAAGCGTGGTCTGTTCTCCAACGAAGCGGGCATGGGCTCGGCGCCTAACGCCGCCGCCACCGCTTCGGTTTCCCATCCGGTGAAGCAGGGTCTGGTGCAAAGCTTGTCCGTGTACATCGATACGCTGGTCATTTGCACCGCCTCCGCTTTGATGGTGCTCATTTTCTACGTGCAGAACCCCGAGGCCGCCACTGCTCTGAACGGCATGGCTCTGGTGCAGATGGCCGTGAACAACTCGGTGGGCGAAGTGGGAATCCATTTCATGACCTTCGCTATCTTCGCGTTTGCGTTCTCCAGCCTTATCGGCAACTACTTCTACGCCGAGAGCAACTTCCTGTACATCACTAAGAACCGCTACGCTCTGCTGGTGTTCCGCATATTCTGCTTGGCGTTCATCCTCTACGGTGCGGTGAACAGCTTCGACCTGGCGTGGAACCTGGCCGACATCTTCATGGGCTTCATGGCCATCATCAACCTGGTAGTTATCTTGCTGCTGGGCAAGTGGGCGCTGGCGGCACTGGACGACTACACGGCGCAGCGCAAAGCCGGCAAAGACCCGGTGTTCCTGGCCTCCTCCATCCCCGGGCTGCCGGAAGTGCAGTGCTGGAAGCAGGACGAGCTTGAAGACATTGGCCCCAAGCCCATCCAGGAGTACATTGACGAAGCGCTTGATCCGGACTTCTCTCCGTTGAAGTAGCGCTCATCCGGGTGGCCGCATCGGCCGATTCGCATATAGCAATGACCTAGCCAAAGCCGTCGGTTTTCCGGCGGCTTTGCTGTATTTTTAGCAAGAGCTAGAACAACAAGTACAATAGTGGGCAACTGGTTCACGAGTGAAAGCGAGAAACCATGGCCAACAAAGAGCTGGGGAAATTGCCCCAAGACACCACCATCTTGGTAACGGGGGGCGCTGGATTCATCGGCAGTCATACGGTGGTGGAGCTGTTGGCCACCGGCTATACCGTGGTGGTAGTGGACGACCTATCGAATTCCAGCCCTGAGGCGCTGCGGCGGGTGCAGCGCATTGCCGGCATCTCCGAGAACAGCCCACGGCTGCGCTTCTACGAGGCCAACATCCTAGATCGCGATGCGTTGGAGCAAATTTTCGATGAGAACGACATCGACGCCATCATCCACTTCGCCGGCTTCAAGGCGGTGGGGGAGAGCGTGGCAAAACCGCTGGAGTACTACTGGAACAACATCGGCGGTACGCTGGTGCTGGCGGATGTGGCCCGCGCACATGGGGTGAAGAACCTGGCGTTCAGCAGCAGCGCTACCGTGTATGGCGAGCCGGAGTTCATCCCCATCACTGAAGAGTGCCCGAAACACGAGGCTACCAACCCCTATGGCCAAACCAAGAGCATGCTGGAGCAAGTGCTCACCGACCTGTATGTGGGCGACAACGAGTGGAATGTGGTGTTGCTGCGCTACTTCAACCCCATTGGCGCTCATGAGAGCGGCTTGATCGGAGAAGACCCCAAGGGTATTCCCAACAACCTGCTGCCCTATGTGGCGCAGGTGGCGGTGGGAAAGCTGCCGCGGGTGAACGTGTTTGGCGATGACTATCCCACCCCTGATGGCACGGGCGTGCGCGACTATATTCATGTGGTGGATTTGGCCCGGGGCCATGTGGCGGCGCTGGATTGGATGGCCGGGCGCGTGGGTACCGGTGAACCGTGGGGATTGGGCTCGCTGGCAGGCCCGGCGGCCGAGGATGGCACTCGCCGCGGCGTGGGCATCTTCAACCTGGGTACCGGTAAGGGCTCCAGCGTGCTGGATGTGGTGCATGCTTTCGAGAAGGCCTGCGGGCATGAGCTGCCCTATGTAGTAAAGCCTCGCCGACCCGGCGATGTGGCCGTGAATTACGCTGCGTGCGATAAGGCACAGCGCGAGTTGGGCTGGCAGGCCCAATATGACCTGGAACGCATGTGCGCCGACAGCTGGCGCTGGCAGTCCATGAACCCGAACGGCTACGGGGAAAATATGTAGAAATTAACCATAGCTCACTTTTTGGGCCCATCTCTCTTTCCCAACAAGTTAACTTTCGATAACATCTCTTGCCGCAAATCTGCCCTTTGGATGCGTTCGTTTGTCTGAGGGGCAGCGGTTCTTTCTGGAAGGAAAGAGAGATGTTCGATAAACGATTGCTTCAAATGGTTCCGCAGGCGCGGCCATACATAATTGTTAGTGTGCTGCTACAGTGGGTGGCGCTGCTGGCCAACATCGGGTTTGTGCTGGCAGTAGCGGCGGTGGTGCAGACGTTTTTGACGGGGGATGCTTCACCAGGGTGGCAAGGGTTTTTGGTTGCAGCGGCGGTGGCCGCCATCGCGGTGCGGCTTGGCTGTCTCACGCTGGCGCAAAAAGCAGGCCTGCGAGCGGCCATGGTGGCCAAGCGCGAGGTGCGCTCTCAAATTTATCGCAAGTTGGTGCAGCTGGGCCCCGCCTATACCGAGCAGGTCTCTACGGCCGAGGCGGTGCAAGTGTGCGTGGAGGGCACCGAACAGCTGGAAGGATATTTCGGCTCCTATCTGCCGCAGCTGTTCTACTCGGTGCTAGCGCCGCTTACCCTGTTCGTGTGCCTGGCGCCTTTGTGTCTGCCGGCTGCGGTGGCGCTTCTGGTGTGCGTGCCGCTTATCCCCATGTCTATCGTGGCCATCCAAAAGATCGCCAAGCGGGTGATGGGCAATTACTGGAACGCCTACACCGACTTGGGGCAGACCTTCTTGGAAAACCTGCAGGGGCTTACCACCCTCAAGATATTCCAGGCGGACGAGGCACGCCATGAAGTTATGAACCATGAGGCAGAGCGATTCCGCCGTGCCACTATGAAGCTGCTGTCTATGCAGTTGAACTCCGTGACGGTGATGGATTTGTTTGCCTTCGGCGGGGCGGCGGTAGGCATCATCGTAGTGGCCATGAACTATGCCGGTGGCTCGGTATCGTTCTTCGCCGCTTTCACGGTGCTGTTCTTATCGGCCGAGTTCTTCTTGCCGCTGCGGGCGCTGGGTTCCTACTTCCATACGGCTATGGGTGGCATGGCCGTGGCGGAGAAAATGTACCGCATTCTTGACGCCCCTGTGCCGCATCGGGGCAGCCGGGTGATTGGAGAAGAGGACTGCTCGCTGAGCTGCCGGGGAGTGGGCTACTCCTACGATGGGGAACGGGAAGTGCTCTCCGATGGAAATTTCGATGCTCCCACGGGTAGCTTTACCGGCATCGTGGGAGAAAGCGGGTCGGGCAAGTCCACCCTGGCTGGCATTCTGAGTGGCCGCTTGGCAGGCTATTCCGGCGAAGTGATGGTGGGCGGGGTGCCACTGGCATCGGTTTCGCCGACCTCTTTGGCGGAAACAGTGACGGTAGTGCCGTTCGCCAGCTACTTGTTCAAGGGCACGGTGCGCTCGAACCTGCTGATGGCCGACCCGCAGGCCACCGATGAGGAACTGTGGGAGGCATTGGAGAGCTGCTGCGTGGCAGATTTCGTGCGGGAAATTGGCGGACTGGACGCGGAGATTGCCGAAGAGGGGAAGAACCTTTCCGGTGGGCAGCGGCAACGCATCGCTCTGGCACGCGCTCTGCTGCACGAAGCCCCCGTATACATATTCGATGAGGCCACCTCAAACGTAGACGCCGAAAGCGAACAAGCCATTGTTCAGGTGATTCACCGGTTGGCAGAGCGCAAGACAGTGGTGATGATCAGTCACCGGCTGGCATCGGTGGCCGATGCCGACACCGTGTACGTAATGGAAGATGGGCGCATTGTGCAGCACGGCAGCCATCAGCAGCTGCTGGAAGAAGGCGGCGCTTACCAGCGGTTGTGGAATCAGCAACAAGAGCTGGAGGCGCTGGCGGAAAAGGAGCCGGAGGGCCAGCCCATCGATGAGTTTGCCGTGAGCGATGCTCGGCGCGGCAATGCCAAAGAGAACGCAGCGAAGGCTGCCGTCTGCTATTCCGATTGCCCGGTGAGCGAAGCGAGCAGCGCGGAAGGCGAACAGTGCTGCAGAAGCCGTGTGGCAGCCGCCTGTATGTCGAATAGCAGGGTGGTGCCGGGCGAGGGCGCAAGCGGCTCCGAGCAAACCAGTTGTCCGGCGGTGGGAGCCGAGAGCGTTCGAAGCGGTCGGGCGGATACGCCTTGCGGTCGCCGCCGTTGCCGCTACGGACGGCGGGCGCAGGCTTCGATACCGGCAGGCCCGCCACACGTGGCGGTGATGCTAGGCCTGGTGAAGATGGTGAAGCCGCTGCTGGGGTGGATGCTGCTGGCGGTGGTATTGGGAGTTCTGGGCTTCGGGGCCGCCATCTTCCTCACGGTGTTCGGCATGTATGCCCTGGTAGATGTGGCGGGATTCTCTTCTGGCATGAGCTTCACCGCGGCGCTGGTGCTGGTAGCGGTATGTGGCATTGTGCGTGGGCCGTTGCGTTATGGCGAGCAGATGTGCAACCACTATCTGGCCTTCAAGCTGCTGGCGCTGGTACGCGACAAGGTATTCGGCGCGCTGCGACGGCTGGCCCCTGCAAAACTGGAAGGCCGCGACAAGGGAGATCTGGTATCGCTGGTCACCGCCGATATCGAGCTGCTGGAGGTGTTCTACGCCCACACCCTTTCCCCGGCGCTCATAGCGCTGTTGGTGTCGGTGGGCATGGTGGCGTTCTTCGCTTCTATCTCGCCGGCTCTGGCTTGGATGGCCGTGGCGGCGTACTTAATTGTGGGAGTCTTGGTGCCCTGGATTGGGTCGAAAGCCAGCGGCCGGGCCGGGCGCGTGCTCCGCGAAGGCATGGGGCAGCTGAATGCCTTTGTGTTGGACAGCCTGCGGGGGTTGAGGGAAACGCTGCAATTTGGTCAGGCCGCCCAGCGCACGGCGCAACTGACGCAGCGGATGGCCGCCCACGAAACGGTGGAGCAGAAGCAAAAGGGCCGCGTTGCCTTGTTCACTGCGGGCGCAAATGGCGTTGTGCTGGTCTTGGATACTGCCATGATTTTGCTGGCTGGTGGCCTGGTGTTTGCCGGTAGCCTTTCGGCCGGGCAGGCTTTGGTGGCCATCGCTGCGTTCATGTCCTCGTTTGGGCCGGTGCTTGCGGTGGCCAGCTTGGGCACCACGTTGCAGCAAACGCTGGCCGCCGGCGAGCGCGTGCTCGAGCTGCTGGAGGAACAGCCGCAAACGGAAGAGATCACCGATGGCGTGAACCTTGCGGCCTTCACCGGCGCTGGTGCCCATGGCGTGGACTTCTCCTATGGGGACGTGCCGGTGCTGCACAACGTGAGCCTTGAGGTGAAGCCGGGCTCGGTGGTGCAGATTGCCGGCCGCTCCGGTTCAGGCAAATCCACCCTGTGCAAGCTGTTCCTGCGTTTCTGGGATACCACGCGCGGGGTAGTGGAAATTTCACAAGAGGACATTCGCCAGATAAACACCGCCAGTTTGCGCGACCACGAGAGCTGCATGACCCAGGACACCCACCTGTTCGTGGGCACGCTGGCCGAGAACATTTTGCTGGCGAAGCCGGATGCTACGGAAGAGGAGCTGGCGGAGGCCTGCCGGAAGGCGGCGCTTGGGGAGTTTCTGACGCGATTGCCGAAGGGACTCCAGACGCCAGTGGGCGAGTTGGGCGAAACCCTTTCCGGGGGCGAGCGCCAGCGCATCGGGCTGGCGCGGATGTTCCTGCACGGCGCCCCGCTGATGCTGCTGGACGAGCCCACCTCCAACCTGGACAGCCTCAGCGAAGCGGCAGTGCTAAAGGCGCTTCGCGACGGAAAGGGCAACAGCACCATCATTCTGGTGAGCCACCGCCCCTCCACCGCTGCCCTCGCCGACCAAGTAGTAACCGTAGACCACGGCCGTTTGAGCTAGATGAGACCTAGGAACAATTCGTAGAGGCGGTTGTCGTCGTTGAGTTCGGGGTGGAAGCAGCAGCCTATTTGGTTTTTGCAGCGCACGGCAACCGGCTCGCCGTTGAGGGCGATGAGGGTTTCGACGCCCTCTCCCGTTGCGGTGATGCGCGGGGCTCGGATGAAGGTGAGGGGGATGGACGGGGTTCCATCCCCCTCGCTGTGTTTCACGTGAAGCGGCGCGGTAGCGGTGAAGCTGCCCAGCTGGCGGCCGTAGCCGTTGCGCACAACGGTTACGGGAAGCGTGGCGAAGCCGAGGATTGGCATAAGAAGATCGGATATTGGATTGCGGCCATCGCTTGCGCTCTGCACTGATTCGGCCAGCAGGATGAGGCCGGCGCAGGTACCCAGCACCGGTAGCCCGCCTTGGATGCGCTGACGCAGGGGTTCAAGCATTCCCAAATCATGCAGCAGTTTGGCTTGGGTGGTAGATTCGCCGCCGGGCAGTACCAGCCCATCGAAGGACTGCTGCAAATCGGTCAGCTGTCGCAGTTCGACTACGGCGCATCCCAACGAGCGCAGTCGCGATTCATGTTCGGCAAAGGCGCCTTGGACAGCCAACACCGCAATAGTTTTCTGCATCCAGAGGCTCCTCTACTGCCCGCGCTCTTCCATGATCAGTTGGATTTCTTGCTCGTTGATGCCCACCATGGCTTCGCCTAGGTTCTCGGAAAGGCGCGCCAGCATGTCGGCGTCCTCGTAGTTGGTCACGGCGGCAACGATGGCGGCGGCGCGTTTCTCGGGATTGCCCGACTTGAAGATGCCGCTGCCCACGAATACGCCCTCGGCGCCCAGCTGCATCATCAGCGCGGCATCGGCGGGGGTGGCAATACCGCCGGCGGCGAAGTTCACCACGGGCAGACGGCCGCTGCGGTGCACCTCCAGCAGCAGCTCATAGGGCACTGCCAGCTGCTTGGCGGCTTCGAATAGCTCGTCTTCGCGCATCGCCGCAACGCGCCGTATCTCGGCGTTCATCTTGCGCATGTGGCGCACCGCCTGCACCACGTCGCCGGTGCCAGGCTCGCCCTTCGTGCGGATCATGGTGGCGCCTTCTTGGATGCGCCGCAGCGCCTCCCCTAAATCGCGGGCGCCACACACGAACGGCACGGCGAACTGGGTTTTGTCGATGTGGTAGGTGTCGTCGGCGGGGGAGAGCACCTCCGATTCGTCGATGTAGTCTATCTCGATGGCCTGCAGAATTTGCGCTTCGGCGAAGTGGCCGATGCGGCATTTGGCCATGACGGGGATGGTCACCGCTTCCTGGATGCCCTTGATCATGGCGGGGTCGCTCATGCGGGACACGCCGCCGGTGGCGCGGATGTCGGCGGGGATGCGCTCGAGGGCCATCACGGCACAGGCGCCGGCCGCCTCGGCAATGCGCGCTTGCTCAGGGGTGGTCACGTCCATGATGACGCCTCCCTTCAGCATTTGTGCCAGCTGGCGGTTCAGCGTTTGGCGATCGGAGGTTGCTTCGGGGGTAGCGATAGGTTGCTCTTGGGTCATGGGGTGTCCTTTCGATTGGGGCTTCAGGCCGATAAGGCTAACGGGAAACTGGCATGTTTGGTATAGTCAGTTTTTACGAAATTGATAAGGTCAGAAAGAGCGAGAAAAGGACGAGATGCTCACTTACCAGTTAGGCAAAAGCGCAGAACAGCCGCTTTACGTGCAGCTGTATCGGGGCATTCGCCGGGACATTGAGGCGGGCTCAATTGCTTCTGGCGAGAAACTGCCTTCCAAGCGGGCGCTGGCTACCCATCTAGGCATAAGTGTCATCACTGTGGAGGGGGCCTATCGGCAATTGGAAGCCGAGGGATACATTGAGGCACGGTCGCGCTGCGGGTTCTTTGCGTGCGATGTGGGGACATCGGGGATTTCGTCCTGTTTTCCGATGAGAGATACCCGCGAAGTAGAAACATCAAAGCTGCGCCACAAATTGTCTGAACGGGAAGTATTCGCCGACTTCACCGGCGCCACATCGCCCACCGGCATCTTCCCCTACGACGCATGGGCGCGCACGATGCGCCAGGTGCTGGCGGAACAGGACGAGGCGCGGCTGCTCTCTTCCAGCGACGGCCGCGGCACCTATCAGTTGCGCCAGGCCATTGCGAATCATCTGCGGGGGTTTCGGGGGATGGAAGTAGACCCTGAACAGGTGATTATCGGCTCGGGCGCGCAATCGTTGTACGGACTGCTGGTGCAGTTGCTGGGGCGCCAGCGTACCTTCGCCATAGAGAATCCCGGCTACCCGCGGCTGGCTCGCATCTACCAGTCCAATGACGTCTCGTTGCAATTAGTGGGATTGGACGAGAAAGGGCCGCTGGTGAGTCAGCTGGAAGAAAGCGGCGCCAGCGTGTTCCACTGCATGCCTTCCCACCAATTTCCCTTAGGCATCACCACAACGGTGGGGCGCCGCCAAGAGCTGCTGGAGTGGGCGGCAGGAGGGGGAAATCGTCGCTATCTGATTGAGGACGATTACGACTGCGAGTTCCGCATGGCGGGGCAGCCCATTCCACCGCTGCAGGCAATGGATGGGCGCGAATGCGTCATCTACACCAACACTTTCACGAAAACGCTGGGATCGGCCTTTCGCATCGGCTACATGGTGCTACCGCCGCACTTGGCCCGGCAATTCCAAGAGCAGCTGGGCTTCTATACCTGCACGGTGGGGGCGTTGGAACAACTTACCCTGGCACGCTTCATCGAGTCGGGGCAGTACGAGCGCCACGTGAATCGCCAGCGCACCCATTTCCGCAAAGTGCAGAATGCCCTGGTAAAGGCGCTGGGCGAGCAGCAGCGCAAGGCGAAGGGGGCATGGGCCCTGCGGCTGCGCAATGTGGGTGCCGGCCTGCACTTTGTGATGGAAGTGGAGGCGCATGGCGGCAGGGGGAGCAATGCAGGAGGTAGCGGCAATGGGGGTAGCGAGGTCAGCAGCGGCGCGGGAAGCAGCGTAGGGAGTGGCGGCGATAGGGGCGGTGAAACTGAGAGCCGCCGAATCGAAGCGCGGGACATTGCTGCCCGGGCGCTCAAGGATGGCGTGGCTCTCTCGCCCTTGGACGATTACTGGTTGGAAGGAACCCCGCAGGCAGGTGCGACGTTCGTCATGAATTTATCCGCCCTCAGCGAAGAGGATGCCTCCAAGGCTGCTGCTGTTATTGCCGATGCAATTGCAAATTGCTGCAAGTGAGTCAGACGAACCGCCTCTGGCTCTTGCTGCCCTGACTCCTGGAGAATTTGCAGAAATAAGCGGGTAATCACGAATGGGTAGGGTATAATACTCCCTCACTGCGGGCGTGGTTCAATGGTAGAACTTGAGCTTCCCATGCTTACAACGCGGGTTCGATTCCCGTCGCCCGCTCCAACAAACGCAACGGCCAGGTGCATCCCACCCGGCCGTTTTTTGATTCGACCTAATAGGTGCGCGTAGAAACCCCGGGCTTTGCGAGGGCCAATTCTGGCAGGATCGGTCCTGTTTACATCTTGGCCTCTTCTGGGACTCCGCTCGCCTTCGCCGCATGCCTTCTCTACTCGTTCACGGCTTCGGGCGATTACCTTCTTGCGATGGACCTCACAGAGGAGCAGCGCGGCATATACAACTCTGCTTCCATGGTCACACAGGCATTTTCGGTGTTTTCCGTTGTGGTGTTCGGTTTGGCTCTCGTGGGGTTTCTGGCCGTCACGCTGGGCAGCACCTCGTTCGCTTCCATCGTTGCCGGGACGATTGGGGTCACCGTGGCGCTCCTGGGCGTCTACTTCGTCTTCACCTCCCGGGCCAACGAACGAATGCTCCTCGGATCCTGCTTGGAATAAGGTGGGGGTGGGTTGAGAGAACCATCCCTCGACTCGCGTGGCTCAGGGAAGGGGCTTATGACTCCTGCTCCGGCAACTTGCACACGTCCACCCAGGTACCCTCGGGAACGAGGACTTCCAGCTCTGCAGGCGTTACGGCGATGGCGCTGTTGGAGCTTCCGCAAGCGGGGTACACGGTATCGAAACGGCGCAAAGACTCGTCGAAATAGACATCGCAGCCTTCGTTTACGCCGAAGGGACACACGCCGCCCACTGCGTGCCCGATGCGCTCTTCGGCCGCATCGGCCGATAACATCTTGGCCTTGCAGCCGAAGTGCTGTTTGAACTTAGGGTTGGCCACGCGGGCATCTCCGGCGCATACCACCAGCGCCACTCGATCGCCCACTTCGAAAGAGAGCGTCTTGGCGATGCGTGCCGGCTCACAGCCCACGGCGGCGGCAGCCAGCTCCACCGTTGCGCTGGAAACGTCGAACTCCATCACATCGCCCTCGCGCCCGAATTGCGCGAGGTATGCCTTTGCCCGTTCGATTGCCATATCCGTTCCTTTCCTCAGTTCGCAGGATTATAGTCGAGAATCGCCGCAATCCGAGCGTCCGCCGTTAAACCAGGATTGACATGGGGCGCTCCAGGCAGCTGAATTGATCGTAGGGCAGAGATTCTATCTCTGCCTGAACAGACGGTCCGCATGTGCTCGCGGCCCAGGCAGACATAGAATGTCTGCCCTACGAAGAGCCGTCCGGGGTCAATACCTTTATGTCAGTTTTGGTTTAACGGCGGAACCGAGGGGACAAAGAAGTGCAACTGGGGAGGGATGGGGTGCAACTGCGGGCTGCGGCTCTTGAGCGGCTTCGCCCTTTTCCGCATACTGCGAGGTGCGAGAAAGGACGCGGATGAAGCTGAGCGTGAGAGAAGACCCCGCCGCTGCGGAGATCGAGGTGACAGTGGTGTGCCCGCGCATCGACCAGCGGGTACAGCGAATCGTGGCCGCCGTGGAGATGGAAGACCGGCGCCTGGCGGGGGTGGCCGATGGGTTCCTGCGTGTGCTGAGCGCTCGCGATGTGCTGTACGCCGAAACCGTTGACGGTCGCACCTTCCTGTACGGCGAAGACAAGGTGTACGAGGCAACGGCAACGCTGGCGGAAATCGAAAGCCATTTATCCGGTACCGAGTTTGTACGCGCATCCCGCCAGATGCTGGTGAACCTCGCCCATGTGAGCGGCATCCGTCCCTACCTGAACGCGCGGCTGGAACTGGCACTCGATAATGGCGAGCGCCTTATAGCATCGCGCCAATTCGCCCCTGTCATCAAGAAACGCATCGGCCTTTAAGCGGCCCTTGGGAAAGGAACAACAATGAGCGAGTTTGCAAAGCGGATCGCAATTTCCACCTGTGTGATGTTCACCCTGTTTATGACGCTTGGTACGGTGACCGCCATCGCCTTCGCCGGCCTTCAATACGGGCTGGTGATGACGCTGAGCCTGCTTTTGGCGGCGGCGCTGTTTGCCCTGCTCCGGGCGCTGTGGTTCACCGACAAGGTAATCCGCCAGCTGGCCTATCCGGCGCGCATTCTGGGGTTTGGCCTCACCGGCTTTGTGGCGCTGGTGCTGTGCGCATGGCTGGGGGCGTGGTTTCCCATGGACAATCCGGGGGCGTGGATTACCTTCGCCATCATTTTCCTGGTAACGCTGGGGGCTTTTTGCCTGGGCTACCAAATTCACTTCAAGCGCACTGTGGGCAGCTTCGACGCCGCCCTTCGTGACTACCACCAGCGCATGGGGAGGTAGGGCGCATCGCCTGATTGTACCCAATAGTTTCTTTTGGGTACCTACCGTACTTTATTGTGCCTACTTCTCAAATTGGTGTATTGCAACCAGAATGAACGCGAAAGAAAAAGTGGCATCGCGCATTCATTTGCGAAAAGAGGCACATAATGGAAACGGCAATGGACCAAAAGATAGAGGCATTGGCTGAGGCGCTGGCCGAGTGCGATAGCGTTGTAATTGGCGCCGGCGCGGGCATGTCTACGGCGGCGGGGCTCACCTATACGGGGCAACGGCTTCGGCGCTACTTCGGTGATTTCGTTCGCGCCTACGGGTTTGGCGACATGTATTCCGGCGGATTCTACCCCTTCTCAACTCCCGAGCAGCATTGGGCCTATTGGAGCCGCTACATTTGGATTAACCGCTACGCCCCCATTCCCAATGATGCCTATGAGCTGCTGCTTAAGTTGGTAGAAGGCAGGGACTACTTCGTGCTGACTACCAACGTCGACCACTGCTTCCAACGGGCGGGATTCAGCAAGAAGCGCCTGTTCTATACGCAGGGCGACTACGGGCTGTTCCAGTGCAGCGACCCTTGCTGCAACGAAACCTGGGACAATTGCGAAACGGTGAAGGCCATGGTGGAGGCGCAAGGGTTTATCGCGCAGCCGGATGGCACGCTGGATTTGCCCGAGGATGGGCACGTGTTGATGGAAGTGCCCGGTCAGTTGGTGCCCACGTGTCCCCACTGCGGGCGGCCTGCCACCATGAACCTGCGGGCCGATGCCACGTTTGTGGAGGACGAAGGGTGGCACGAGGCCTCCGCCTGCTACGGCAACTTCCTGCGCACGCGCACGGAAAACGGCCAGAAAGTGCTGTTCCTGGAGTTGGGGGTGGGCTATAACACGCCTATCATTATCAAGTACCCGTTCTGGCAGATGACCGCTCGGAACGGCAACGCGGTGTACGGTTGCGTGAACCGCGGCGAGGCCTACGTGCCCCGCGAGCTTGCCCCCCAGTCGGTTTGCATCGATAGCGACATCCGCGAGGTGCTGCTGGGGTTGACAGGGGCAACGGTTCGGGAAGGGGAGAGGCTATGACGCAAGACGATTCGCATACGGCGATGCAAGAGAACCCGCAATCAATGGCAGACGAAGCCTCGCAGCTGCCGGCGCACGAGGGATTCCGGCAGAAAACCGGGGAAGACCCGCAGCCGATGATGCAGGGAAACCCGCAGTTGTTGGCGAAAATCGAGCACGCGTTGCCCCGTCTTGTGACCATGCTGCAGGAAGAACGGGGCGAGGCGCCTATAGTTTCCGACAATTCGCAGGGTCAATGGGACGTGTTCCGCGCCCTGGTGAACGTGCGGCCGCCGGCGCCGGCCTCGGCGGAGTTCCTTTCGTTGCAGGACGCCTTTTTGCAGGATCTGCTGGCCTATCGGGGGATTGTGACCTTGGGAGATTTGGCGGATGCGGAAAGGGTGGACGCCGAGGGAGTTGCTGTGGAAAAAGCAGGCGCAGAAAAGGCAATTTCGGAGAGGGCAGCAACGGACGGGGCAGCGGCGAATGGCCCGCACGGCGTCTATCTGTGGCGCGGCGACATCACCAGGTTAGCGACCGACTGCATCGTGAACGCTGCCAACTCCCAAATGCTGGGCTGCTTCGTGCCGGGGCACCATTGCATCGACAACGCCATCCACACCTTCGCCGGTGTGCAGCTGCGACTGGAATGCGCCCGACTCATGAAGGCGCAGGGCTATCCCGAGCCCACCGGCATGGCGAAGATGACCGGAGCGTTCAACCTGCCCAGCCGCTTTATCGCTCACACGGTGGGGCCCATCGCGAACGGCCGCGCCTCTGCCATCGATGCGGCGCTGTTGGCCAACTGCTACACCGCCTGCCTCGAGGCCGCCGCCGATGCAGGCTGCAGCTCCATTGCCTTCTGCTGCATCAGCACTGGCGTGTTCGGTTTTCCGCAGCGAGAAGCGGCGAAGATTGCCGTGAACACCGTAGCCGACTGGCGCGCCCGCACCGGCGCATCCCTGGCCGTGGTGTTCAACGTCTTCCACGAAACCGATGAGGCCCTCTACCGCGAACTACTGCGCTAGGGCCGTATCGAAAGTCCTTGCGAGGTTTCGCCGGTTAACTTCGCTAGGATCTTGACAGCATCTCCGCCGAGACTGCAATCGAACAAGTTTCCACCATTGCTTTGATGTGAGTTCTGCCGCCAGACGGCAAAAAGGTCCCTGATTTGAAAAAATCGAGCTACTTAGCATCGAGAGAGCTTTTCCGAGATCATTTTTGAAGATGACTAAATTGCAATGATTTTCTGAACAGGCATTTTGTCGGTAGCTGTTCTCACCAACTTCTAAAGGCTTTCAATTGGATGCTAAGTAGCTCGATTTTTTCTAATGAAAGGCTCCAAAACGTTGTTTTTGCGGGCTCCAATGCTAAGTAGCTCGATTTTTTCGGATGAGAAGATGCCAGTGCCAAGATTGGCGCCAGGCTATAGGGGCTAAGCGCTAATCCCGCAAAGCGGGGCTGAGGTAGTAGCCGTCGGGGGCGAAGCGCTTCTTGTAGGCCAGGAAGCAGATAAGCACAATGGCGATGGTGGTGGCGGCTGAAATCATCAGCAGCACCACTATCTGGTACTTCGCCGCAATCACCGGGTCGGCCCCCGCAAGGATTTGCCCCGACATCATGCCGGGAATCTGCACAATGCCGGCAGCGGACAGCTTGGCGAGTTCAGGGGTCATTCCGGCCCCAATTGCCGCTTTGATGGAAGGGAAGGCGGCTTCCCTGGGCGTGGCCCCCAGCGCCACCATGGTGTACATCTCGGCAGAGCGGCTGTCCATGCTGGAGAAGAGGCGCTCGATGGCCACCGCTGCCGACGACAGGGTGTTGCCGATAATCATGCCGGAGATGGGCACCAGCTCTTTGGCGGAGTACCACGGGTCGGCATGGATGATGCACTCCACCACGATGAGCGCAATCACGATGGACGATACGAAAATCGAGAGGAATGTGTCCAGCCAAAGCCCCTTCGCCACATGTTTCACGCGGCTGACGGCAATTTGCGTGGCGGCAAGCGTCATGGCCACCACCACCAGGCAAACAAGCCACCAGGTTTGATATTTGAACAGGTATACCAGCAGAAAGCCCATGGCCAGAAGCTGCAGGAACGCGCGAATAGTGGAGATGGCGATGTTTTTCGTCTGCCCCAGCTTCAGCTTCCAAGATACCAGACCCGCCACCATCATCAGCAGCGCCGAGGCCAGCAGTTCCACATAGCCGATGTTCACAACGCCGCCGGTCATTTGGCAGCCTCCCTCGGCGCGGCCGGCGTGTCGGGCAGCGATGCCAGGGGCGAAAGATCCCCGGTGTCGTGAGCAGTGCGCGAGGCGATAATGGGACGATTGAGGTCGGTGACGGGGTTTTGACGGTAGGTCATTTTCCCGTCGGCCAGGGTGTACACCCCGAAGGCATACCCGTCCTCTGCCCGATGGCGAATGCGCAAGCAGGTCATGGAATTGTCGATGAGTGCCCGGGTAAGCTGGCTCACGGCAACGGCGGAGTCATCGTCCAGCGCCGCCTCTACCTCATCGAGCAGCAGCACCGTGGGCCGGGTGGCGAACACCCGCAGGAGCGATACCCGCGCCTGCTGCCCGCCGGAGAGCTGGGCGGCATCGTGGTCCAGGGACACATCGGTAAGAAGCGCCTGGGCAAGCAGGGCATTCAAGGCAGCATCGGATGGGCGCGGCGTGGAGCCGTTGATCTTCAGCGTCCAAGGGAACAGCAGGTTGTCGCGCACGGTGCCGGGAAACAGCGTGGACTGTTGGGGGACCAAGCACACGCGGCGGCGCCACTGCTGCGGATCAAACTGGGAGGAATCTACGCCCGCCAGCGTCATGGAACCGCTGTCGCGCTTGAGCATACGGGCGCACGCGGTGAGCAGCGTGGACTTGCCCGAACCGGAGGGCCCGGTGAGGTTGTAGATGCGCCCCGGCTCGAGGGTGAAGCCAACATCGCTGAAGGGCCGGAACGGCTGACCCTTGCGGCTGTAGGTAACGCCCATATGTTGCGCTTCAAATAACGGCATGAGCGAAGGATACGCCTCACCGCAACCGCCAACTGCAAGAGCCGTCCGCTGTTCCGCAACTGCGAAAAATGGGATGGCAGTCGGGCGCTGCCGTACCGGAGAGATTATGCTCGAGCTTCATCTCTTCCGGTAACACATTCCTCGATGCGCCACTAGGGATTGAGCGGCCGACATGCAAGTGATGGAGTGGTGACATCCTCCGGCAACCCAACACGTGCATAATCATGCTATAATTATGCACGAACTTCGGAAGGAGTATGCCATGCCAGTTTGCGTTCCAGTTAAAGATCTCCGTGATACATCCGCCTTTTTGGAGCTTGTAGAATCTAGTGCGTCTCCGGTGACGGTCACAAGAAACGGCTATGATCAATTCGTTGCAATCCGTAGCAAAGATTACGACGAGCTATGCCAACAAGCTGCCAGAAATCGCCTTCTCGAAAGAATGCTTATTGCCGAGCACGAACGCGCCGAAGGAAAGTCGGTAGACGCAAAAGAAGAGATTGCTAGCTTCTGGCAGTGTCGATGAGAGGGCGGCTTATCGCCAGCATCTTATTGAAAAGTGCGCGCCTGGAGTGCGCCAGTAGACGTAGCATAGGGGGGCGGTTCCCTATGCCACGCTCTATGTTATCAACTTGGATTCGCTCATTGCTCCCGATCCATGGACCGGTCGACCGGAACTTCTCTCCTACCGCTTGCTGTAACAGCGGGCAACGGGGACGTAGCTCATTGCCCCGATATATTCTCCATGCCCTGGCAACATAATGCCTGATGAGAGCCGCCTGTCCTACGGTAAGGCAAACTTAAGGTAAATAGGTTGGCTTTTTTGGTAACATCAAATAGCTTGTACTCGTTTTCTTGGCGGGGCAAGTGTTGCTTTTTTGCCAAAAAACACGGCCGGATTAAGAGGGAGTTTTGCGTGGACTGCCGACGAAATGTACTGACCTATCTTGAGGATGATGCGGCGCGTCATCCCGATAAGCGTGCGGTGGAGGAAGAAGAGCGCAGCTGCACCTATGGCCAGCTGCTGGAATTTTCCCGGCAGGCGGGCAGCGCTTTGGCGGCGCTCGGTGCTCAGCGTCGGGCTGTGATGGTGTTCATGGAGAAAGGCATCGATGCTCTGGCGATAATGCTGGGGGCGTTGCAAGCGGGCGGCTTCTACGTGCCGGTAGATCCGCATATTCCGGCAGAGCGGTTGGCGCTGATTGCCGGTGTTCTGGAAGGGCCCATTGTGGTGGCCAGCGATGAAACCATGCCGTTAGCCTTGGAGGCGCTTGGGCAGCAGCCCGACAGCCCAGGGGCGGGATGCGAAGAAGAGGCTGGGGCTTTGACGGAGGCGTGCCCTGCGAATTTCGACAGCCCGATGCGCCCGCGTCTGGTGCCGGCAGCTCAGCTGCTGGGCTTTTCTGTGAACGATGACGCCCTGGAAGCGGCTCGCGCCCAGGCCACCGATGCCGATCCGGTGTACGTGCTGTTTACCTCCGGTTCCACCGGTGTGCCGAAGGGGGTGGCGGTAAGTCATCGTGCGGTGATCGACTTCATTGACGACTTCGTGACTCGCTTCGAATTTGGCGCTGATGAGCGCATTGCCAACCAGGCTCCCTTCGACTTCGATGTGTCCGTGAAGGACATTTACGGCGCCCTTGCCACCGGCAGCACGCTCGTGGTGGTGCCACGGCGAATGTTCTCGGAGCCGGCGGTGCTCATGGACTTCCTGCAAGGGCGCGATATCACCAACATGACATGGGCGGTGGCGGCGCTGTGCCTGATTACCAGCCTCCACGGGCTGGAAGGCCACCAGCTTCCCACAGTACGGCGCGTATTGTTCAGCGGAGAGGTTATGCCCCTCAGCCATTTGCGCGCATGGATGGAGCGCGTGCCCCAAGCCGTGTTCGTGAACCTTTACGGCCCCACTGAGATTACCTGCAATTGTCTCTACCACGTGGTGGATCCTGCGCGCTCTTATGAAGGCGGCCTTCCGCTGGGCGCTCCCTTTGCCCATAGGGAAATTCTACTGGTGGACGCGCAAGGCCATGCGGTGACAGAGCCCGGCGTGGAGGGTGAGATCCTGGTGCGTGGCGATTCCCTCGCGCTAGGTTATGTGGCAAATCCTGAGCGCACGGCCGCCTCTTTCTGCCAGAATCCGCTGCACAATCGTTTTCCCGACCGTGTGTACCGCACGGGCGATTTGGCCGCGTTCGATGAATCGGGCGAGCTGTTCTATCGGGGGCGCGTCGACAACCAGATAAAGCATCAAGGCCATCGCATAGAGTTGGAAGAAGTGGATCGAGCGCTGGAGGGAGTGCCCGGTGTGCAGCGGTGTCGTTGCGTGTACGACCACGATAAGCAGCGGCTGATCGCCTTTTATGAGGGCAATGCCGAAGCCCGCGATATTCGCCAGCACGTGCTGCAAACATTGCCCATCTTCATGCTTCCCTCGAAGATCATGCCCATTGATGCCATGCCGCTCACCAAAAACGGCAAGGTGGATCGCAAGGCACTGCTAGAGAAGAGCCGCGAGGCCGCTGCTGCTCGCAGGGCTCGGTTCGCTCGGAAGAAATAATGGGCATTATGGCCGAAATACTTGCAACAGATGGCACATATGCGCCCTCTGATTCGTATCAAGGACAACGGGAACGTAGCGCTTTATCCCGTTTTCGCGGGGCAGAGATTCTATCTCTGTCTAAATGGCAACTGCTTTGTGGCCGCAGCCTAGGCAGACATAGAATGTCTGCCCTACGAATTTCCTTACGCGGAGATGTTACGATGTATAGCCTTTGGGCCGCCAGATAAGGAGGAATTGTTGAACGACGAGAAGCTTATGTCTATAGCGCAGCAGTTCGGTACGCCTGCGTTCGTTTTTGACGAGGCCGAGCTGCACGCCCGCGTAGCGTTTTTGCGTGAGAATTTGCCCGCGCGGGCTACGCTGTGCTTTGCGGTGAAGGCGAACCCCTTCGCCATTCCGCTGATCCGCCCCGTTGTGCATCGCTTCGAGGTGTGCTCGCCCGGCGAGCTGAATATCTGCCGTGCCGTGGGTGTGGCACCGGAAGAGATTGTGCTGTCGGGTGTGTACAAAGACGAGGCTACCGTGCGCGATCTGGTGGAGCGCGATGTTCCCATCCACCGCTACACCGTCGAGTCACTCACGCAGTTTCAGCTACTTTACAGACTGGCCAAGGAGTACGGGCATCGCCTGCCGCTGCTTTTGCGGGTTACCACTGGCACCCAGTTCGGTATGGACCAGGCGGTGGTGCGGCAGATCATTGCCGAGCATGGCGCCGATCCGACGGTGGAAATTTGCGGGCTTCAGGTATTTGCGGGCACACAGAAGAAAACGGCTCGTCGCACAGCGAAAGAGCTGGCGATGGCCGATGCCCTTATTGCCGACTTGCGCGAGTCCTATGGGTTCGAAGTGCGCGAGTTCGAGTTCGGGCCGGGGCTGCCGGTGGAGTATTTCGACGATTACGATGAGGCGGAAGAGCGGGCGCTTCTGGCGGAGGTGTCTGAGCTGCTGGAGGGAATGGCCTTCCAAGGACCGTTAACGCTAGAAATTGGACGCAGCTTGGTGGCCAGTTGCGGCAGCTACATCACCGGCGTTGTGGACGCCAAGACCAACAAGGGTGAGAACTACGCCATTGTGGACGGCGGCAAGCATCAGATGGTCTATTACGGAGGCGGCCTGGTGATGCGTCAGCCCCCGTGCTGGCAGCTGGGCTCGCGCGATTTAGACGCAGCGGCGGGCAATGTCGAAAACTGGAACATCTGCGGCTCGCTGTGCACTACCAACGACTTTTTGGCGAAAGAGGTGCCGGCGGTGGATTTGGCCGTAGGTGATGTGATTGCCTTCGATCGCACCGGTGCCTACTGCATGACCGAGGGGATTTCGCTGTTCCTTTCCCGCGATCTGCCCAAAGTGGTGTATGCCCTGGCCAATGGCAGTAACAAGCTGGTGCGGGAAGGCATTCCCACCGATCCCCTGAACACCCCACGCCTATGAGGAGAAAGCGAAGGGGATGATTGCCGCTGGCCCGATTCGTAGGGCAGAGATTCTATCTCTGCCTAAACGGACAGCCGCACATGATTGCAACCCAGGCCGAGATAAAATCTCGGCCTCACGAAAAACGTAACGAGAAAAGAGCTAAGGAGGACAAAATGGAAGAACGCGAAGCAATCATTGAGATCCTGGAAGAGTTGGTGCCTGGTGCCGATTTTGAAGGCTGCACTACCCTGTGGGACAGCCGCGTGCTGGACTCGCTGACGGTGGTGGCCTTGGTAAGCGAGCTGGAAGACGCCTTCGACATCACCATTCCCGCCGTAGAGGTAGTGGTGGAGAACTTCAACTCCGTAGACGGCCTCACCGCCATGGTCCAAAGGTTGATGGAAGACTAGCTGCTCGTTCGCCCCGCTGGCAGCGGCAAGGGCTTCGGGCTAGGTCCTCGGCGACGGATTCGGTGTGATGAGTTATGTCACATCGAATCCTGCCTGCGGAAACGCCCTCAACCCTCGCCGCCGTCAGCGGGGCTACTGATGTGGACCTGATTCATGTCGTGTTCGTTCGATTGATCGTTGAGTTATGACTTCTTACTTCACACTCTTGTTCTTGGGAATCTTCTTGCCGCTCACGGTGGTGGTGTACGCTGCCGTGCCCAAAAAGGTGCGCTGGGTGGTGCTGTTGCTGGCCAGCTATGCGTTCTTTTTCGTCCTGAGTCGCATGCTCATTTTGGCGTTGCTGGTTTCTACGCTGAGTATTTATATATGCGGGCGTGGACTGGGGACGCTCATCGACAAGCGCGATGCGGCGCTGAAAGAGGCGAAATCCGGCAAGAAGGAAATCCGCAAGGCCTACGCCCGCAAGATGAAATGGGTGATGGCTGGCGGCCTGGTGGTGAACTTCGGGCTGCTGGCCGCTTACAAGTACCTGCATTTCTTCGGGCAGGTCATCGACGGCGCGATGGCGCTGGTGGGAATCCACTTGGATATCCAGCTGCCGGTATGGGCCGCCCCCATCGGCATTTCCTTCTACACGCTGATGGCCGGTTCTTATCTGATAGACGTGTTTCGCGGCACGGTGCCTGCTGAGAAGAACCTGGGGAAGGTGGCGCTGTTCCTGGGCTTCTTCCCGCAGATCATGGAAGGTCCTATCGCCCGTTTTGGCCAAACCGCCGATCAGTTGATGGCTGGCAGCCCCGTTACCCGCGCCAACCTCTACGCCGGTACTCTGCGCATGCTGTACGGCCTGTGCAAGAAGATCATTGTGGCCGACCGCTTGAACGCCTTTGTGAAAACGGTGTTCACCAGTTACGACTGTTATGATGGCGGCATGATCGCCCTGGGTGCGGTGCTGTACACCCTGCAGCTATACTGCGATTTCTCCGGCACTATGGACTTGGCTCTGGGCATGGGGCGCATCTTCGGCGTTACCCTCCCCGAGAACTTCCGTCAGCCGTTCTTCAGCCGCACCGCCTCTGGTTTCTGGCAGCGGTGGCACATCACGCTGGGCAGCTGGCTGCGCGACTACATCTACTATCCGGTTTCGCTGTCGAAGCCGGCGAAGGTGCTCACCAAGCACGCCCGCAAGAAACTGGGCAACCGCTATGGACCGCTGCTGGCCAGCTCGCTGGCGCTCATCTGCGTGTGGCTGGGCAACGGCTTGTGGCACGGCGCCGGCAGCCAGTACATCTTCTTCGGCATCTACTACTTCGTGCTCATTGTGGCGGGCAGTCTTATCGAGCCCACGGCGGCACGCCTTGCCGAGAAGGCGGGCATCAGCCGTGAGAGCGTGGGCTATCGGGCGTTCCAGATTGCCCGTACGCTGGTGATCATCGTGGTGGGCGAGCTATTCTTCCGTGCCAATGGCCTGACGGCCGGTTTCGAGATGTTCGGCACCATGGTTACCGGCTTCACTTTCGAGTCTTTTGTGAACGGCACTGTTCTTTCTATGGGCATGGACGCAAAGGACTTCGCGGTGGTTATAGTGTCCGTCGCGGTTCTACTGGTGGTGGGCATCTTGCGGGAGCGCGGTGTGGACATCGTGGGGCGCATTGGTGCATGCAAGCTGCCGGCTCGCTGGGCGGTGTGGTACGCGGCGTTTTTGGTGCTGCTTATCTTTGGCGCCTACGGAGCTGCCTACACCCCGGTAGATCCCATGTACGCGCAGTTCTAATTCAAGATTGAGGTTTTGTTGGTGAGTGTATTGAGCGAGAGAATGAAAAATGGTCTGCGATCGGCAGGGGCGCTGGTGGCGTTTGTGGCCATTGGGTTTTGTCTTGTGATGGCGCTGGACCCGGTTTTTCAGCCCAAGAACAACACGGCTGAGGCTGGTACCATCAATGCGTCTTCCAATGCATTTACGGGCGAGGCTCCTAACACCATTGATGCGGTGTTCATCGGGGACAGCCTAACTTATGTGTCCTTCTCTCCCATGGAAATGTGGCAAAGCGATGGCTTGGCCACATACAATTGCTCTACCAGCGGGCAGAACTTGCCCTACTGCAGCACTTTTCTCGATCGTGTGCTTGCTACCCAAAAACCAAAAGTGGTCTTTTTGGAGGCGAATGCTTTGTTCCGGCGCTTCTCTTATGAAAAGGTGGTTGCACGGACGGTAAACGATATGTTCCCGGCTATCGAGCATCACGATCGATGGAAGACCCTCAAACTGGAAGATTTCATAGTGGATCCGGACAACACATGGACCGATGATCTCAAGGGTTACAAAGCGCGGTTTTCCCATAAGGCAACCGATTTTAAGTACATTGCAGAGGCTAATGCGGCCAGGCCCATGAAGACGGATGTGCCTATTCGCAATCGAACTATCCTGGAATCCATGAAAGAGCGTTGTGAACAAGCAGGTGCAAAATTGGTGGTTGTGGCAGCGCCTACCCTCTGCAACTGGAACGAGAAGCGCCACGACACCATGACTGAGATTTCCGAAGAGTACGGTATTGATTTCATTGACATGCAATTTGGCGACGATGCGGTGGATATCGATTGGAGCTGCGAGTCCTATGACGGAGGCGACCACTTGAATTACACGGGGGCCCTCAAGACGTCTGCCAAGATGGCCGACATCCTGGTCAACCGCTATGGCCTCGAGGACCATCGGGGAGACGAAAAATATCGCTCTTTTGACGATGCATTACCTGGCTATCTTGAAGTGATTGAGAACAAGAAAGCTACTAAGCTGGATTAACTAAAAGAATAGAACCTTCTGTCTTGAATTCTTGAACCTCTGTGGTTTAATGGTTCAATATTCAAAAGGAGGTTCAAAATGGAATTGAACTCGTTTGACAAGCGGTTGCGCTGGGCAATGGATGCTCAGGGGCTCAAGCAGGCGGACCTTATCAGGCTTGCCGGCGAAAAGGGCGTAAAACTGGGAAAGAGCCAGATAAGCCAGTATGTGGGAGGAAAAACAACGCCCCGCAAGGAAGTTCTGGCTATCCTGGCGGGAATCCTTTCCGTCGAACCGCTTTGGTTGCAAAGTGGCGAGGAATCCGTTGCGAACCAAGGCCTTTCTGGCGGTGCAACCGCAAGCTCGAGTCAAGAAGCGCTCGGTAGTTCAAAGAACGAGCCTCTCTCAAGTTCAAAGCAAAGTTCAACAAATAGAGAACCGGCCATCGCTCCGGCATTCCGTTCCAGCATCACTTCTACGCCGCTATCGCCGGTTGCTCCTGCCGTGCCCTTCCCCGAACAGGAAAGAGACCCCCTCATGACCCCTCTGCCCCCCATTACCAAATCTTCGAAGCTCGACAACGTGCTCTACGATGTGCGCGGGCCAGTGGCGGAAGAGGCGGCGCGCATGGAGGCGGCAGGAACGCAAATCCTGAAGTTGAACATTGGAAATCCTGCCCCCTTCGGGTTCCGTACCCCTGACGAGGTTATCTACGACATGCGCTCGCAGCTCACCGAATGCGAGGGCTATTCCGATTCCAAAGGTTTGTTCTCCGCCCGCAAGGCCATCATGCAATATGCCCAGATCAAAGGCATTCCCCATGTAACCATCGATGACGTGTACACCGGTAACGGTGTGAGCGAGCTTATCAACATCTCGCTCTCGGCCCTGCTGGATAACGGCGATGAGGTGCTGGTGCCCTCCCCGGACTATCCGCTGTGGACCGCTTGCGTGAACTTGGCCGGCGGCACGGCGGTGCACTATGTGTGCGACGAACAGGCCGATTGGAACCCCGACCTGGATGACATCCGCAGCAAGGTTACCTCCCGCACCAAGGCCATCGTGGTCATCAACCCCAACAATCCCACCGGTGCCCTCTATTCGCGCGAGGTGCTTGAGGGCATTGTTGAGATTGCCCGCCAACATGGGCTGATTATCTTCTCTGACGAAATTTACGACCGCCTGGTGATGGACGGCTTGGAGCACATCTCCACCGCTTCCCTTGCCCCCGACCTGTTCTGCGTTACCTTCAGCGGGCTCTCGAAATCCCATATGGTAGCGGGCTATCGCATCGGCTGGATGATTTTGTCGGGGCCGAAGTGGCGGGCGAAAGACTACATCTTGGGCTTGAACATGCTGTGCAACATGCGCATGTGCTCCAACGTGCCGGCGCAGTCCATTGTGCAGACGGCCCTGGGCGGCCATCAGTCCGTGAACGGCTACATCGCCCCCGGCGGCCGCGTGTACGAACAGCGGGATTTCGTGTACGAGGCGCTGAATTCCATCCCCGGTGTGACGGCGGTGAAGCCCAAGGCCGGCTTCTACATCTTCCCCAAGTTGGATGTGAAGCGCTTCAGCATTACCGATGACGAGCAATTCGCGCTGGACCTGCTGCACGACCAAAAGGTGCTCATCTCCCACGGCGGCGCCTTCAACTGGAAGCAGCCGGATCACTTCCGCGTGGTATTCCTGCCCCGTGTAGAGGTGCTCGAAGAAACCATGGACAAACTCGCCCAGTTCTTGAGCACCTACAGCCAGTAGAAAAGAGCCCCATATCCCCATAGCCTCTGAGGCAAAATTGTCTTATGATAATCGCATCAATTCGGAGGGGTTGACGGGAGAAGAGGATTCGGATGCTGAGCGAACTGGTGGTGAGCTACCTCTTTTTAGGGGGTTGCGGCGCTGGGGGCTGCTTGGTGGTCGCGGCGCTTTCGCTGCTTATCGCGAGGGAGGATCTGCGGCCGGCATTGGCAAGTCGCTTTGCCTCTTGCTCTGGGGCCCTTTACCGCAAGTTCGTCTCACCAATCCTCATGGCCAGCTTGGGGGCCCTTGTGCTGGGGTCGATTTGCCTGTTCGCCGACTTGGGCCAGCCGGGGCGCATACTCCTCCTGCTGTTTTCAGGTGTTGTCACTCACCTTACGGTGGGCGCTTGGGCACTGGTGCTGTGCTTCCTGATTGGCACCTTCCTGGTGCTTGTATGGCAGGGCGTGGTTCCGGTAACTGCGATGGCGTTTCGCATTGTCAATGGACTGCTTGCGGCGCTCTCGCTAGTGGTGGCGCTTTATACCGGGCTGCTGCTTTCGAGCGTTGCCGCTGTCCCCATGTGGCATAGCGGCTGGCTGGCGGTGCTGTTTCTGGTTTCGGCGGTGTCCTGCGGCATAGCGCTTGCAAGTGGCGTATCGGTGTTTTCCGAAGGAGGGCGCCATTTCGCGAATGCCATCGCGAGGCTTGCGAAACTGGACATGATCGTAATTGTGGCTGAAGCGGTGGTGGTTGCACTGTGGCTGCTGTTGCCGGCCTTTTCCGGCGAAACCGTTTCCGCCCAGGCGGGTGGCATTTCGTTTGCCGTACTTACAACGGGGGCGTTGGCCCCGCTTTTCTGGATGGGTTTTTGTGGCATAGGCCTTGCGCTGCCCTTGGTGGTGGACGGCGCTTCCGCCCATGCGTCGGTGGAGGGGTCGGCCGGTATGGCTTTTGACAATGGGGTTGCTGTCCGGCATGTCGCAAACCCTGCCGCCATGCGCATTGGGCTGTTGGTTTCCGCTATTGCCGTGCTCATCGGCGGCTACCTTCTGCGCTATTTAGTGGTGGCATCTGCTGTTGCCCCCGTTTCCCTGTTGGCTCCCGGACTCCTTTAGGAAAGGACACGCCCATGTTCCCCTTCGAAATTGACGAAACCAGCGACCTGCCCCTCTGGGTTCAGCTGCGCCAGCGCATCGCCTATCTCGTTACTTCCGGCTACTTCAAGCCGGGAGAGAAGCTGCCCACGGTGCGTGGCCTGGCCTCCGAGATTTCCATCAACTACAACACGGTGAACAAGGCTTACTTGAGCCTGGTATCCGACGGGTTTCTGGAATCCACCCGTGGCCGTGGTGTGTTCGTGACTGATATTGCCCAAAAGGTGGATGCCGATGAGGTGGATCGGGTGACGGCGCTGCTGGATGACTGTATTGAAGCCTGCCGCGAAGTGGGCATGAGCCTTGACGAGATAGACCAAGCCATGACCCGCCGCATTCGCGAGCTGAAAATCGAGGAAGCGCGACGTGAGGGCAAGCTGTCCGCCCACATTGTGGATTTTCCCGATACCCGCGGAAAAGCAGAAGAGCGCGATGCGTAGAGGGCATAAGCCTGGCCACGTTAACCGCCAACAAGAAGTAAGGATGTGCAGATGAGAGCAAGAAAATCGACTGCCGGAAAAGACGAACAGGCAACGTCGGGCCGGAAATGGCGTCTAACTCCTGACGCGCCCACCGAGACAGTGGGAGAACGCGCCTCTTCGGCTGGCGTATTCCTGTTCTCGCTGGTGCTGTTCCTGCTGACGTTCGCCGTGGTGCTGACGGCAGGCTGGGCGTTCGCCGGTGCCCTCACCTTGCCGCTTTTGGCGGTGGCAATGGTGGCGGCGCTGCTGGTGATTGCCTCCTGCCATGTTGCCCAGGAATGGGAGAAGGTGGTAGTGCTGCGGCTGGGCCGTTTCAATCGCGTGTCCGGCCCCGGCCTGTTCTGGACCATCCCCGTGATTGAATCCAACGTAATGCGCGTGGACACTCGTATGCGAGTGACCGCCTTCTATGCAGAAGAAACGCTCACCTCCGACCTGGTGCCGTTGAATGTGGATGCGGTGTTGTTCTGGCATGTGTGGGACGCGGCTGCCGCTTGCAACGAGGTAGGGGACTTCAGCCGCGCCGTGGAGATGGCCGCTCAAACGGCGTTGCGCGAGGCCATTGGGCGCGCCGCAGCAGCCGAGGTGTCCATTCGCCGCAACCAGCTAGATCGCGAGCTGAAGAAAGTGTTGGAAGAGAAAGTGGCCCCGTGGGGCATCGCCATCCTTTCGGTGGAAGTGCGCGACATCCTGCTGCCGAAAGAGCTGCAGGAGACCATGAGTCTGGAGGCTCAAGCGGAGCAGCGCAAGAAGGCCCGCATCATCCTCATTGAAGCGGAGCACGACGTGTACGAGATGCTGGACGAGATGGAAGAGCTGGTGGGCGGCCCCGAGGCCGTTTCCCGCCTGCGTACCATGCATCTGCTGAATGAGAGCCTGCGAGAAGGCAAGGGCACCGTGGTCATCCCCAGCGCCTTCGCCGAAGGTTTCAACGACCCGGCCACAAATGCGGCCGATATCCTGAAGGGCGTTATAGGAAAGTAGAGCGCCCTGGTGCTTGCTTTGATTTGCAGGTCCGATTCGTAGGGCAGAGATTCTATCTCTGCCTGACTCTCGACCTCAAGCCATTCTTGTTCGTGTACGAATACGATGAAGAAGAGGATGTTGTGACCCTCCACAGAGTCGTACATCAAAGGCGAGTGAGATGACGGGCTTATATCTATCCTCAAAATAAAATAATCGACAGCAAAAATTGTCATATGATTATCTTGAATTGTCATATGACAATTTGCTATAGTGCGGCCAGTGGGAATTGGCCAATTCTCTAAACAGGAGGGCAGGCCCTTTTATAGGGCTTGCGATACAGGGGCAAAAGAGGAGAGAATCACCCAAGCGAGCTACCGCCCTTTGCGGCATTTGTTGCAATCGAGGTCAAGCCATGCCGCAGAAAAGCGACTGTCGCCTTAGGAGCCGAGCTTTTCACGGCGATGCGCTTTACTGATGACTGCCGCAAAGGGCGGTGACTCGCCGAATGCGATATCACTTCTCGTCCCATGTGATTCTAGGAGGAGAAATGTCGGAATCTCAGAAGACGCTTTCTCGCCGCGGCTTCCTCAAGGGAACCGGAGCGGCGGCAGGCGCTTTGGGTCTTGCCGGTTTGGCGGGCGTGGGAACTGCGGGAAGCTTGCTTAGCCCGGTGGATGCTCATGCCGAAAGCGAAGAGCGCACCGCACACCTTTGCCATCAATTCCATTGTCTAACGGGTTGCAATTTGAAATGCACTATTCGTGATGAGCGCATCTCTATCATCGAGCCAAGCGACATCGTGAAGGATAAGAAGCACTCTACGATTTGCCTGCGCGGAATTGGCGAAGTGTCCCACATCTACTCGCAAGACCGCCTCCAGGTGCCGATGAAGCGTGTGGGCGAGCGCGGCGAAGGAAAATTCGAGCAAATCAGCTGGGACGAGGCCATCAAAACTATTGCTGACAACCTAAAAGAGACTCAGCAAAAATATGGTGAAGGCTCTGTGTTCATTCGTAAGTCAACAGAGGCGGGCATCGATTTCGACTTCATCACGCAACTCCTTCATGCCGATGCGGGCGGACAGTGGGGCTTGGATCGCGGCCAGGCGAATGGTCTCGGCCCTGCGTTCGGTCCGTGGAGCTATCTCTCGAACCGCTCCCATTGGGAGTTCAAGGACGCAGCTACTATCATTGAGTTGAGTCACAACCCCCTGGAAAGTGCCATGGTTTGGTCGCGGCCCCTTATGGACGCAAAGGAAGCCGGAGTGTACATCGTGGCAATCGACCCGCGCTTCACGGGCACTGCCGCGAAAGCAAATGAATGGTTGCCTGTTCGTCCTGGCACCGATGCGGCCCTTATCCAGGGAATGTTGAAAGCCGTTGTTGATAACGGCTGGTATGACGAAGAATTCATTATGGCCCATACCTCATGCCCGTACCTGGTTGATCGCGCTACAGGAAAAAGCTTCCGCAGCAGTGAAACGATGGCACCAAATCCCGCAGTGGTAAGCGCCGAGCCCGTGGGAGCTCCTTTCGTATGGGATACCGTGACCAATGCCCCGGCTCTTTACGATGACCCTGCTGTTGTTGCGGCCCTCGAAGGCGAGTGGACAGTGGACGGCAAGCAGCTGGTAACTGAATTCACGCTCATCAAGGAATGGCTGGATGGTATCACGCTGGAGTGGGCTGCTGAAACCTCTGGTATTGACAAGCAGGCGATCGTGAACCTTGCCGACCGTTACGCAAACAACGGCCCGGCAATCATCGATATTGGGTTGGGCGGTGCAGATAAGTACACCAATGCCGATGTGTTGGGGCACTCCACTGCTATGCTCGTGGCTCTCACCGGTCAGTATGGAAAGAAGGGCGCAGGATACGCATCCTATTGCGGTCTGGGCGCAAGCAATCCTTCTGCAACCTTGAACTACTGGACGCTTCCCGAAGAGTACGGGTATGGCGAGAGCCCGGTGGCCATGTACGACATGCCGTACAAAGAGAACAGCATCCATGCGGCGCTCACGTTTGGTGATGCGTTCACTTTGGAGGCTGGCGCTGCTCAGGATATGCTGAATTGGGTGAAAACCCTCGACTTCTTCGCCATTGTGGACCTCTACCACTCATCTGCGGTCGATTATGCCGATATCGTCCTTCCCGCATGCACCAAATTCGAATGCGAAGAGAACGTGAAGCAGCTGCGAGATAGCATGGGCCATGTCATGTTGGCGAACGGTATGGTGAAGCCACTGTTTGAGTCGAAGAGTGACCTTCAGATTGAGCGTCTGCTGGCTGCGCAATGGGGGCTGGAGGATCTTCTTCCCAAGACCTATGAAGAGCTGGCGCGCTTTATGCTTGATGGCGTGGCGGACGCTGATCCGCGCATGGAGGGCATTACCTATGACGCCCTTTTGGCCAATGGCGGCGTGATGGCTCTTCCAGAGACTGGCGATGATTATATGCCCGATGGAACGGCCGATTTCTTCCTAACCCCTTCCACGCGAATCGAGCTTTATTACGAGTACCTCGCCGACCAGGGCCACGCTCTTCCTGTTTACGAAGACGCCAACGAGGCTTTTGAGACGAATCCCAAGAAAGCGCAATACCCGCTGTATTTCACTCAGGGCAAGAGCCGCTATCGCATCCATGCATACTATTCGGCTGCCGAGTGGTTCCAAGAGGATTTTGGTCCCAGCATTAACATTGCACCCGAGGATGCCGAGGTGCGTGGGATCTCTACTGGCGATGATGTGCGTGTGTTCAACGATCGCGGTTCGTTTGTGGCAACAGCCCTGATTAATCGCTCCCTGCAGCCCGGCGTGCTATTTATGGCGGAGACAACGTACACGCGCTACTACAAGGAAGGCTTCCTGCAAAACGTTACCAACTCTGCACGGTTAGAGCGCGGGTATTCAATGTTCTTTGGCCCGCAGATTCCTTACAACGATGTGCTGGTCGAAGTAGAAAAGGCCTAGGTGAGATAAATGACCAAGTATGGAATGGCAATCAACAAGACCCGGTGCATTGGGTGCCAGACATGTGCCTATGCCTGCAAAATGCAGAACAGTGTGGCGAAGAATGTTCGTTGGAATCGAGTTTTGTCAGAAGGGTGCGATGTGGTTGATGGGGCCGTGGGCCAGTACCCCAATCTTTCTCGGACGTATCTTCCCCTTGCATGCCAGCATTGCGAAAACCCTGCATGCATGAAAGTATGCCCCACTGGTGCAACATACAAAGACGAAATGGGCCGTGTGGAGATTGACTACGAGAAGTGCATAGGCTGTCGCATGTGCATGGCGGCTTGTCCTTACAATGCACGCTCTTTCAACTGGGAAGAGCCGGTTCATGAGCCGGGTTTTGCCTATGGCGACAAAGACGTGCCCGAGCGCACAAAGGGCGTGGCGGAAAAATGCACGATGTGCAAAGAGCGAACCGATCGCGGTGAAGAGCCACGCTGCGTGCAATGTTGCCCGATGGGTGCCCGCGTGTTCGGCGACTTGGATGACCCCAATTCCGAGGTGTCAAAAGTAATTGCTACTCGTCACGCTTCTCAACTCCTGGAGGAGCAGGGTACCCATCCGCAGGTTTATTACTTCGAATAAGGTACCAGAAGCGCATTTTCATTCTTATTGAGCGAACTGCCGGGCGGGCAAGTGTGTCGACCCTGTGGCAAATTGCGCCCAGCGGTTTCGCCCTTTCGAAAATCCCTTTGCTTGAAAGGTTTGGGAAATGAATCTGATTATGAAAAACAAGGTGCTCTCTGCTGTGTGCGCCGTGCTGGCCGTGGTCGGCATCGTGTGCTGGGTCATGCAGCTGAGCCAGGGCCTGTCGCTTACCGGCATGTCCACCGCAAATTCGTGGGGCCTCTACATTGCCATGTTCATGTTCTTTGTGGGGCTTTCCGCTGGCGGTCTGATCGTGGCCTCCTCTGCTAGCGTGTTCCACATCAAGCGCTTCAAGGCGGTGGCGCTCCCTGCCATCGTGTTGTCCACGGTGTGCATCTGCCTTGCCGGTATGTTTGTGCTCATCGACCTGGGTGGCATTCAGCGCATTTGGCGTCTGTTCACCGGCCCCAACTTCGCCTCTCCGTTGGTGTGGGACATTTGCGTGATCACGCTGTACCTGGTTATCAACATCCTCTATCTGGTGAACATGCGCCGCGGCAACGACCGCGTGGTGACCATCATCTCCCGCTTCGCCCTGCCCTGCGCCATTCTGGTGCACTCGGTGACTGCCTGGATCTTCGGCCTCCAGATGGCCAAAGAGGGTTGGTATTCCGCCATCATGGCCCCCATCTTCGTGGCGTCCGCCATGGATTCCGGCCTGGCGCTGCTGCTGTGCGTGCTGGCCGTGCTGAAGAAGGCGCGCATCTTCAACACCTCCGGCGACCTTATGGCCTCGCTGGCCGGCCTCCTGTGCACCTGCATCGCCGTGGACGCCTTCTTCATCTTCTGCGAAGTGCTGACCATGGCCTATCCTGGTGCCGCCGGTGCCGAGACGCTGGCGCTTATGACTGCCGGTCCTACCGCGCCGTTCTTCTGGTTCGAAATCATCGGCGGCCTGGTGATTCCCTTCTGCGTGCTGGTGTTTGCGAAGAACCGCGAGCGTACCGGCCTGGTAGTGGGGGCTAGCGTGCTGGTGATTGCCGGCGTGCTGTGCAAGCGCCTGTGGCTGCTGCTTACCTCCTTCATCGTGCCGAACGTTCAGGGCGCGCCGGGCATCATGAGCGATGGAAGCTGGACGTTGATGGGTTCTTATGCCCCCACCTTGCCCGAGGTGGCCATTGTGCTGGGAGTTGTTTCCGTGGGCGTGCTGGGCTTCGAGCTGCTGGCCGGTTGGGCCCTGGCGCCTGCCACTGAGGCCGCTTCTGTCAAGGCCAAGGCTCCGGCAGCCGCGGCCGACATGGAGGATGCCGCTCCCAGCTTGGGTTAACTCTTCCCGCAGGGTGCCGGACTCCTCCACTTGCCCGGCACCCTTTCTACCCGATGCGACCAATGTGCATAAGCAGCTCTGCGCAGAAGCGACTCCTTGTTTCTGGGAGTTGCTTCTGCGTTGCCACTGCTTGGCGTTGAGTACTAGGGATTTCGCTGTTGCTTCGGCGCTCTACTAAGGCTATATAATAGGGGCTTCCGCGTTCACCCAAAGGAGCCCCTATGTTTGTTGATACGCCCATAAACGTTCGTTATGCCGATACCGACATGATGGGAGTGGTATACCACGGCAGCTACCTGCTCTACTTCGAGGACGGGCGGGTGGATTACCTGCAGAAGAACGGCTTTTCCTATACTGCCGTGGAGGAGGCCGGATATATGAGCCCCATCTACCACCTTGACGTTCAGTACGGTGCACCCTTGCGCTATGGCGAAGCGGGCTTCTTGCGCACATCGGTCGAATCGGTAACTCCTACGCGCACGGTGTACCGCCAGAGGGTGTTTCATGAGGGCGACGATCCCGAGACGGACCGGCCTCTGGTGGACGGTCGGGTAACCGTGTGCCTGGTAGAGAAGGACACCTTCCGCCCCGTCAGTCAGAAGCACGCCCTGCCCGAGCTGTACGCCTTCTACAAACAAGAAGTTACCGGGCAATAGGGCTTTGCATGCAAGGTGCTGCTGGGGGGAGGGTCAGCTACTTGCCTCGGAGTCACCGTGGCCAAAACAAGCGCCTATTCTGGCCACGGAATCGAAAACGGGTCGTTTTTCACGAATCGCTTCGAAGCAATATCCGTCTTGCGATAATAGATTGCGAATTTTCCCCAAGACAAGCCTCGTAAATGCTACCGAGCCCAGAACAAGCGTCTATTCTGGGCCTGCGCTCCAAAGGGAATGGCTTTGTGATGAATTTGGGATTTCGGAAATTTGCAAGACTCGTTTGCTAAAGTGGGCGAAAACACAACTCAACTTGAAGGAGCGAGTTTTCATGAGGAAGATTTTTGTAAAAGCTACGGTCATCTCGGCTGCCTTGGTCATTGGGCTTTTCGCGGCCGGCTGCGCCGCGCCTAACGCTTCGGCGCCGGGCAATGGCAGCGCGGCTTCCGGTCAGGAGCAGGGCCAGGGAAACAACAGCGGCAATGGTCGGGGTGGCTCTGCCGATGGCGAACAGGGCAATGGCTCGAACGGCCAGGGCCAGGGGAAAGGAAACGGCAACGGTCAGGGCAATGGAAAAGTTGAGGGCAACTGGAAAGGTACCGATGTGGCCGAGGCGCCCACAGTGAGCGACTTGGGCAATTTCACCGCATCCACCATCGATGGCGGCACCTTCTCAGCGGCCGATCTTGCCGACAAAGATATCACCATCGTGAACTTCTGGTCCACCACCTGTCCGCCTTGCAGGGCGGAGATGCCCGACTTGGCGGAAATCCAGCAAGAGCTGCCCGCCAACGTGCAACTGATAACGGTGCTGTTGGACGGCCAGTCCGGTGTGCAGGAGGCGCAATCTATTCTGACCCAAGCGGGTTATCGCGGCGTCACGCTGGTGCCCGACGGGAATTCCGGCGACCTTATTGCCGCCGTGAGCGACATCATGTATATGCCCACTACGGTGCTCTACGATAGCCAAGGGGTTGCCCTCTCCGAGTTTATCGGTGGCCAGGCCGACCTGGAGGATACCATCGAGAACGCTGTGAATCACCAGCTGTCCATCATGGGCAAGCCCGCGATCGACCTGTAGAGGGCACTGGGCTGCGGGGCCAATCGCGGGGAATCGCGCGAACGCAATGACGTGCAGGTGGAAGTCGTAGGGCAGAGATTCTATCTCTGCCTCCCGAACGACCGGTTATGGGTCGCAGCTTTAGGCCGAGATAGAATCTCGGTCCTACGAAAGTGGCAGAGCGGTGAACGAGGCGAAAGGCAATGGCGTGACGAGGGCGCAATCTATAGCATTGGTGGCGATAGTGGCCATTGTGGCCATCGCTGCCATTGTCTTCGGCCTTATGCAGGGTGAGGCGGCCGTGGTGTTCAATAAGGCCGCCCGCATTTGCCTGGAATGCATCGGCATTGGGTAGGGCGGCAAGGTGAAAATTAGAACCCAAAGGCTGATTCAACTGGCTGCTGCGGCGGTATTGAACGGCTATGCCATGGGATTTGCCGAGGGCAAAATCTTCACCGGCCCCACCAAGAGCGTGTGCGTCCCAGTGCTGAATTGCTACTCCTGTCCCGGCGCCCTGGGCGCGTGCCCCATCGGTGCGCTGCAGGCGGCTTTTGGTTCCACCGGCCGCGGATTCCCCTTTTATGTGGTGGGAACGCTACTGCTGTTCGGCATCTTACTGGGGCGCCTTTCCTGTGGGCTTCTGTGCCCCTTCGGCTTTATCCAGGATTTGCTGCATCGCATCCCTGTTCCCAAGCTGAAGGTTCCGGCCAAAATCGACCGCCCGCTGCGCTGGCTGAAGTACGGGGTGCTGGCAATCATGGTGATAGGGCTGCCAGCGATAGTGGCCGCCGCCAACGGCTACGCTCCACCGTTCTTCTGCGAGTTCTTGTGCCCTGCCGGCACGCTGGAAGCAGGGGTGCCGCTGCTTGCCATGGACGAGCGCTTGCGCAGCCAAATCGGATGGCTGTTCAACTGGAAGACGGCCATTCTGCTTGCCATCGTGGTCCTGTCCCTGTTCATACATCGGCCATTTTGCCGCTATCTGTGTCCGCTTGGGGGGCTGTGGGGGCTGTTCAACCGTTTCAGTTTGGTGCAGCTGCAATGGGCCGAGCCCACCTGCGTCCACTGTGGGAAGTGTGCGAAAGCATGCCCGATGGCGGTAGATCCCGTGAAGGATCAGGCCAGTGCCGAATGCATCCGCTGCACCACCTGCGTTTCCGTGTGCCCCACCAACTCGCTGCACCTGCGCACTCTTCTAAGGCCGAAAGCCTCTCTTCCCAAAGACGCTGGTGCCACTCTCGAAACCTCAAGCGCCGGGAATCCCGAAGAGCAAGCCTAAGTAGCTCGATTTTTTCTGATGGAGCGGCCGATCTCGGTTCTGGCAACCACCCGGACGGTACGCTGCCGCTACTTCTTCTCGTTGTCGGGGAGGGTGGTGAGGGCCTCCACTACTTCCTTCGCCAGCTTTTGTTGACGCTCGGGGGTGAGACGGTCGGAGATGCGCACCACTATCGAGCCCACTACCTCATGGTAGCCGGGGGCAAGGTCGGTGCCGTCGAACTGGGAAATGTAGTCGTTGCGGGCTTCGGCCTGCTCCACGGTGGGGTACACCTCCACCGAGCCACCGCCCGAGGTGCCCTTTCCCACAACGCCTTCGCCATAAACCTTGTCTTGGATAATCAGCGAGTAGCTGAAGTACACCATGGCGCTGTAACCCTCTGGCTGGTTCAGCAAGCCATTGGGGTCGTTTTCGGGAGTTACCGCCTCGGCGGCGATGATGTGGGGCACAGTGCGCAGCCGCTCGATTACGTTGCTGGCGGTGGGATCCACCACCAGCTCGCGCAGGGCAATACTGTCCTCCAGCGCGTCTTCCGCCTCGTTCAGCTGCCTGACCAACTGGGCATAGTTGCCGGAGATGCGAATCTTGTTGGTCACCATGTGGATCTCTTCGGTGGTAGAAGGCATGGATGGGACTTCGTCCTTCGCGGCCCTCGCCTCGTCCATCAGCTCCTGGGCGCGGGTGATCAGCTGAATCTCAAGAGGCTGTGCGCCGGAGTTCACCAAGAACTGCAACGATGCAACCGCCTGGTCCAGCGCCTCGTTACGCTCTTGCAGGGCGGCGGCCGAGCGCTGGTAGCTGTCCACCGCCTTCTGGTATTCGGCGAAGTTGGTGGTCACCACTGTGGCGATGGCGCAGGCGGCTACCACCAGCACGCAAGCAGCTGCAATAGCTATGCGAATCTTTGTGCCATGGGCCAGCGGTTCCTTAGCTTTGAGTTTTTCGGAGTCCTTGGGCCCACCGGATTCCTTGGGTTCCTCAAGCTCTTGGGGCTCCTCGGCATCGTTGGCTTCTGCGGCGCTTTCGGCCTTAGCGGCCTTGTCGCCATTCTCAGCCCTATCGACAGCCATATCAACAACCTCTTCCGCAGTGGCCGTCGTGTCTTTTGCATTCTCTTCAGTCACGCCGGCTCCTTTCTGCGTTTACCTGCCAATCGATGCACAGCGCAGAAGACAGTCTAGCAGAGCGCACACAACCTTAGGCCACACCAGCCCATCAGTTCAGAAAATGCCCGAACTCTCAGCCTCCCTGTATCGCCGTCTTGCAGGGGTCACAGTAAGCAGCCGCGACGCGTGGCAACGCCCATCCGGTATGCGCCGATAGCCCCGCGCGCGAGCACGGTTTTGCGACTCCCCTTGCTGGCTTTCGCCTTTAAGCTACAACCTCGAAAGAATCTCCCACCATGAGGCGGCCGCCGCTGACTACCCGGCAAAACACGCCCTCGCGCGGCATGATGCAGTCGCCCATCTTGTGATAGATGGCGCAATGGGAGTGGCACTCCTTCCCAACCTGGGTAAGCTCCAGCTCTACCTGGCCACTTTTGAAGCGCGTGCCAATGGGAAGCGTCTTCAAATCGAAGCCTTCCACCACGATGTTCTCGCCGAACGCGCCATCGGCCACTCCGGCCCCCTGGGCGTTGAAGTCCTGAATTTTCTCGAAGGCCAGCAGGCTCACCTGCCGATGCCAGTTGCCCGCATGGGCATCGTCCACAATGCCCCAGTCCTCCTTCAGCACAATGGAGGGCTTCGCGGTTTTCTGAATTCCCTTGCGATCGCTTGTGCACACAGCCTTGATTGTGCCCATGAGTGCACCCTTTCTCTCGTCGACAACGCGGCGCCACTTCGCGTGCCCGGTGCACTGTGAACATTGCCCCACCCCGCTGCACTACGAGGTGGGGAAGATTTTGGCGCACGGAAATACTACCATACAACTAGACATTCTCAACCTGGAATAATGATGTTTCCCTGTGCGGCTTGGCATGTTGGGGGACATCAGGCCGCCTGCCAATAAGGTACAGGGAGCGCCCCGGGAGGCGGTTCGCGGAGCTCCGGGCGCCCCGCCAAAGAACGCGGCCCATAAGGAGGCGGCTATGCCTGCCGCAGTCCAAGATTCTGGGACGGGACGCCAGATCCCCTGCGCCATCTCGCCGCCTCCCTAGGCCGCGTTCGACGCGGGAAGAAGCGCCCGACGCTCGGCGAACCGCCTCCCGGCGCTCCCCCGCGGTGAGCTATCGGGCGGCGGGGAGCAGCCTATAGATCTTCGATTCGATTGGGCCTATTCCCCTTTGACTACTGCTTCGGCGGCATCGAGGAGGGCGTTTACCTCGCCGGTGGTTTCGGCTTCGGCGTATACGCGCACGAGCGGCTCGGTGCCGCTGGGACGCATCATCACCCAGGCATCGTCTTCCAGCAGCAGCTTCACACCGTCGCGACGGTCGTAGCCCAGCACCTTCTTGCCGCCGAACACATCGGTGGCGTAAGCGGGCATGATGTCCGTCTTGAAGTGGTCGATTTGCTGGGGCGTGAGGGCCACGCCGCGGCGGGCGAATTCCAGGGCGCCCACTTCCTCCAGCATATCGGCCACCAATGCCCCCAGGTCCTTCCCCTTTTGGGCCATCATCTCAGTGAGCAGCAGAGCCATAAGCAGGCCGTCACGTTCCTTCACGTGACCGGGCAGCCCGATGCCGCCGGACTCTTCGCCGCCCAGCAGCACGCCGCCCTTCTCCATCTCGGCGTAGATCCACTTGAAGCCCACGGGGGTGGACACCAGCTCCAGCCCCAGCTTGCGGCACATGCGGTCCAGCATGGCCGAGGCGGTGACGGTGCTTACCACGCGGCCGGTTTCACCGCGGTCGCGCACCATGTGCTCGGTGATCAGGGTAATGATGCGGTGGGGGTTCACGAAATTGCCCTGGCTGTCGCCGCCGCCGATGCGGTCGGCGTCGCCGTCGTTGATGAACAGGGCGTCGTAGCCCAACTCGCGCACTTTCGCCAGGCCCTCGTCAACCCATGGGGGTACCGGTTCGGGGTGCAGCCCTTCGAAAGTGGGGTCGGCAGCGTTGTGGATTTCCACCACTTCCACGTTCATGGAGCGCAGCAGCTGGGCCAGGGACAGGCGGCCGGCGCCGAACAGCGGATCCAGTACCACACGCAAGCCAGCATCGCGGATGGCCTCCACGTCCACCAGCTCGGTTAGGGCCTCTAAGTAGGGGGTCATCAGGTCGCTCTCGGCGAAGTTGCCGCGGGCTTCGGTGGGCTGGGCGGGCAGCACCGCTTCCACTCGGTCGGTGAACTCTTTGGGGCTGGCGCCGCCGTCGGCCATGCGCAGCTTTACCCCCAAGTACTCGGCGGGGTTGTGGCTGGATGTAAGCATAAGGCCGCCCACTGCCTCGGGGTTGTGGGCCACCGACCAGCACAGGGTGGGGGTGGGACAATAGTCTTGGGTGAGCAGCACGGTGAAGCCCTCGGCTGCCACCACTTCGGCTGCCAGTGCGGCAAAGCGGTGGGCGTCAACACGACAATCGTGCCCTACGATGATGGCGCCCAGGTTGTCGGCGGTGCGGCCGGCCGCCAGGGCATCTTCCTTGAACACCTTCGCCGCGGCCTCTGCCACGCGCACCAGATTGCCCTCAGTGAAGCCTTCTCCGATGATGGCCCGCCATCCGTCGGTGCCGAAATGCACTTCCTCCACTGCCGCGTCCTTTCTGCCGAAACCTAAGTTCTCGTATGGGCCAATTCTAGCCTACTCGTTCTTTATCAGCCATGCCAGCTCGCGCGGGTCGTTCACAATCAGGTGCGGTTGTACGTCCGGCGCGCTGAAATCCTCCACCGGATGGTAGCCCCAAGCCACTGCCACGCCAAATGCCCCGGCCGCCTTGGCAGTACGGATATCGTTGGGGGAATCGCCCACGTAGATGCATTCCGTTGGCTCAAGTCCCAGCTCATCGATGGTGCGCAGCAGCCCCGTGGGGTCGGGCTTGCGGGGAATATCGGCGCTTTCCCCGTGGATCACGGCGAAGTAGCCGGGCAGATATTGGCCTATCACCTCTTGCACACCATCGTCGAACTTATTGGAGAGCACCCCCAGCGCTACGCCCATGGCCTGCAACTCGTCCAGTGCCTCCACCACATGGGGAAAGGGCTGGGTGAGACGAGTGCCCATCTCGTGATGGATGGCACACCAGCTGTTGTAGACCTGCTTCAGCTCTTCGGCGGAAGTGCCTTCCGGCACGGCTTGCGAGATGAGGGATTTTACGCCGTTGCCCACGAATCCCAGAATCTCATCCTGGGTGCGTGGCGGCATGCCGGCCTGCTCGAGGGCCGTGTTGGTAACCACCACCAAGTCGGGCAGCGTGTTCAGCAGCGTGCCGTCCAAATCGAAAATAACCGCTTTGAAGTGCGGAGTGTCAGTACTCATGAAAGCTCCTAACAGATACGGGGAAGCTGTTCGCCCACCAGCATGTCCAGGATGCGGGTGCTGCCAAACGCCGTGCGCAGGAACACCTTTGGGCCGCGGTCGGGGCGCATCTCGCCCACTTCGCCAATGATGGCGGCATCCTTTCCGTAGGGGCTCTGACGCATGGCCTGCAGCGCAGCTTCCGCCTGGTCGGGTGCCACTACGCATACCATTTTGCCCTCGTTGGCCACCTGGAACACGTCGTAGCCCAGCATTTCGCAGGCTCCCAGCACCTCGTCTTTCACCGGCACCGCATCTTCCTCGATGGTGATGTCCACCTGCGCTTGGGAGGCCAGTTCGTTTAGGGTGGAGGCAATGCCGCCGCGGGTGGGGTCGCGGAAGCAGCGCACGTTGGGAGCAGCTGCCAGCACGTCGGCGATGAGATGGTTCAGCGGCGCGGCATCGCTTTCCAGCGTGGTGGAGAAGTTCAGCCCCTCGCGGCAGCCCATGATGGTGATGCCGTGATCGCCCAGCGTGCCGGAAACCAGCACTTTGTCGCCGGGGCGGCACTGGGCCCCGCCCAGGTTCACGCCGGGGGCCAGCGTGCCCACGCCGCTGGTGTTGATGAAGATGCCGTCGCCGTGGCCGCGGTTCACCACTTTGGTGTCGCCGGTGACGATGCGCACGCCTGCCTCCTTCGCCGCCTCGGCCATGGAGGCGCAGATGCGGAGAAGGTCTTCCAGCGGAAAGCCCTCTTCCAGGATGAAGGCGCAGGTGAGATAGTGGGGCGTGGCACCGCTGGTGGCCACATCGTTCACGGTGCCGCACACCGCCAGGCGCCCGATGTCGCCGCCGGGGAAGAAGTGGGGGGTAACCACGAAGCTGTCGGTGGAATAGGCCAGGCGCGTTCCCGCAGTGGGTGCGGGCAGCACGGCAGCATCATCGCCCTTCAGCAGGTCGTCGTTGCCATAGGCGGCGAAGAACACTTCGTCGATAATGCGCTTCATCATGGTTCCGCCACTGCCGTGGCCAAGCATTACGGTTTCTGTAGCCATCTGTTCCTCTTACATATATAAGTAGTCCAACGTGTTGCCGAGGGATTCCGCCATTTGTCGCCATTTGCCGCTAACGTGTTCAACCGCGCGGGCCCCGTCCTTTGTCGTACGTCTCTATTCGGCGAAGTCGGGCTTCGCAGACAGCTCTTCGGGCGATATTGCCTCGGGGCCAGGCCGAACCTGAAATCCGCCCTTCGCCGGGCATCGTCTCGGAGTGCGTGCCAGTGGTGCTGACTTGCTAGATTACCGCACCGGTGGTGGTCACGGTAAGGTTGCCGTGGGAGACCCCCTTCGTGCCCAAAATCATGTTGGCAATGTCCTGCACCAGTCCCGTTTCGCCTTTCAGGATGATCACCTCAAGGCACTGGGACTCGTTGATGTGCACATGAGTGGTGGACACGATGTTGGTGTAGTAGCGATGCTGTATCTGGTGCATCTTCTCCTGCACATCGTGGGCGTGGTGGTCGAACACGATGGTAAGCGTGCCCATTACCACCACGCCGGGGGTGCCGCACTCGTCTTCCACCAGCGCATCGCGCACCAGGTCGCGCACCACCTCGCTGCGGTTCTTCGCAAGACCGCGCCGTGCTACCAGCTGGTCGAATCGCATCAGCAGGTCCTCGGGCATAGCCACCGAGAACCGTACAAGGTCGTGAGCCATGCCGCTACACAAGGCTCACGGTAACGCCGGAGGTTTCGGCGGCGTCCTCTTCCAGGGCGTCCTTGGCCTCGTCCAGCAGCGCGCGCACGTCATCCAGCAGCGACTGCGCGGCGTGCAGTTTCGCGTCCACTGTGGCGTAGCCAGCATCGCCGGCCATATGGCCCAGGGTGTGCACCCAGCGGCGCTCTAGTTTAATGTGGTCGTCGATCTGATCGATCATCTGCTCGAATTGGCCAGTGTTCACTCCGTTGCTGCACATGGCAAACTCCTGTCTTTCGGATTGTCGATGGGGCTAGTATGCTACTTTAATCGCATGGATAACTGGTGAATCGGGGTGCGGTGTGAAAGAAAGCCAAAAAAGTAACATGCTGTTTGCCACGGCCGAGGCAATGCTGGCGAAGTACCCGTTGCATGTGACGGCCGCCCCGAACGCCTCGCTGCTGTGCTTGAGCAGCAAGCCGCTGTCGGAGGAGGCGCAAGCGGCGGTGGCGGCATCGGCCGAGCGCCTGGGTTACGGCAGCTCCAATGTTGCCTGGGTAGCGGTGGCGCCGGAGGCGGAAATGGAAGCCTGTACGCTTCCCCTCACGGAGAACGACATCCGCACCATTGTCGAGGGCATCGACCCGGTGGCCGTGGTAGTGACCGATTCCAACGCCGCCGCCATGATGGCGGAGGCCTACAAGCAGCCGCTGTTCTGCGACCACTCGTGCCGCGTGGCCGGTCGCTCAGTGGCCCCCTTCACCAACTTCGAGGCTCTCCTGGCCACCCCCGACTCCAAACAAAAAGCCTGGACCCTCCTCAAAGAGCTAGCCCTTGAGTAGCCTGTATATTGGCTTTTGAAAACATAAAGGAGGCGCCCCACGGGGGCGCCTCCTGGGTTTCGCATCCGGCAACTTGGGCCGTTGCGCTTGTGCCGGCCAGCTGGCTGGCGTGTTTGCGGCGCCCAGTGGGACGGCCGCTATGAGAAAAGCCGGCTAGCTAGTCTTCGGCAATCTCGGTGATGGCGCCCATGGGGCACTCTTCCACGCAGTCGCCGCAGGCAACGCAGGCCTCTTCGTTCACGGCATCGGCAACGCCGTTCACAACTTCCAGCACCTCTTGGGGGCAGGCATCGACGCAAATGCCGCAGCCAATGCACTCATCGGTATCGATTACGGGATGGGACATGGTTTACTCCTCTTGTCAGGTTTCTTATGCGAGGGCCTTTCATTGCCCTGGCTGGTCGTAGCGCAAGATACCATTACTTACCTTCTGTGCAAGGGGGATTCACAATTTTTCGGCAGGATGGGCGAAAGCCTGCAAAGCGGCACATCAGATGCCGGTCAATGGCAACAGGTTTGTAAGATTGGCACCTACGCTTTTCCTTCACATGATGCCCATAGGCTCAGGTTTTCTCATACCGTACAGAAACATCCAGTTCACAGTGCGGCTGTAAGTCTAGCCCGCAGAGAAAAACCTGCGTAGGATGCCAGTTGCGCGTCTTAATTGTGGACGTTATAAGAATCCTCAACGAAAGCACGCATGAAACTTGACAACATAAGACTTAGATTTTATATTGTCAGGCATCAAATAAAACTCTACATGTGTAATGTGAAAGCGAGGAAAGAGAAATGGCTAAAATTCTCGGTATCGACTTGGGCACCACGAATTCCGCCATGGCGGTCATGGAGGGCTCCGAGCCGGAGATCCTAGTAAACGCCGAGGGCGACCGCACCACTCCCTCTGTTGAAGGCTTCCGCAAAGACGGCGAGCGCGTGGTGGGCAAGGCTGCCAAGAACCAGGCAGTTACCAACCCCGAAAACACCGTGGCTTCCGTGAAGCGCTTCATCGGCCGCTCCTATGGCGAGACCGCTGAAGAGCGCAAAACCGTAAGCTACAAGGTTGAGCAAGGCAAAGACGGCCGCGCTGTCATCGACATCGATGGCAAGGCCTACACCCCCGAAGAGATTTCTGCCATGGTGCTGCAGAAGCTGAAGAACGATGCGGAGAAGCAGGTGGGTCAGCCCATCACCCAGGCGGTCATCACTGTGCCTGCGTACTTCAACGACGCTCAGCGTCAGGCCACCAAGGACGCTGGCAAGATTGCCGGTCTCGAGGTGCTGCGCATCATCAACGAGCCTACGGCTGCGGCTTTGGCCTACGGTCTGGACAAGGTGGATCACGATGAGAAGATCCTCGTGTTCGACTTGGGCGGCGGCACCTTCGACGTTTCGGTACTGGAGCTGGGCGACGGTGTGTTCGAGGTAGCCTCCACCGCTGGCGACAACCACCTGGGCGGCGATGACTGGGATCAGCGCATCATCGACTGGCTGGCCGACAAGTTCCAGAACGACACCGGCATCGACCTGCGCAAGGACAAGATGGCCCTGCAGCGCTTGAAGGAAGCGGCCGAGAAGGCAAAGATGGAGCTTTCCGCTACCACCCAAACCAACATCAACCTGCCCTTCATTACCGCTGACGCCTCCGGCCCGAAGCACCTGGACTACACCCTGACTCGTGCCGAGTTCCAGCGCATCACCAAGGATCTGCTGGACCGCTGCAAGAAGCCGGTGGAGCAGGCACTGAAGGACGCTGGCCTTACCAAGGGCGAAATCGACGAGGTTATCCTGGTGGGCGGCTCCACCCGTATGCCGGCCGTGCAAGAGTTGGTGAAGGACCTCACCGGCAAGACCCCCAACATGTCGGTGAACCCCGATGAGGTAGTGGCCATGGGCGCTGCCGTTCAGGGCGGCGTGCTGGCCGGCGATGTGCAGGGCATCCTGCTGCTGGACGTCACCCCGCTTTCCCTGGGCGTTGAGACCATGGGCGGCGTGATGACCAAGATGATCGAGCGCAACACCACCATTCCTACTCGCAAGACCGAGATCTACTCCACTGCCGCCGACAACCAGACTTCTGTTGAAGTGCATGTGCTGCAGGGCGAGCGCGAGATGGCCGCTGGCAACAAGACGCTGGGCCGCTTCCAGCTCACCGGCATCCCGGCTGCCCGCCGCGGCGTCCCGCAAATCGAGGTTACTTTCGACATCGACGCCAACGGCATCGTGAACGTGTCCGCTAAGGACCTGGGCACCGGCAAGCAGCAGCAGATCACCATTTCTGGTTCCACTGCCCTGTCCGATGACGAGGTGAACCGCATGGTGAAGGACGCCGAAGAGCATGCCGCCGAGGACTCCAAGCGCAAGGAAGAGGCCGAGGTGCGCAACAACGCCGATGCACTGGTGAACGCTACCGAGCAGACCCTCTCCGAGCTGGGTGACAAGGTTCCGGCTGATGCCAAGCAGCAGGCCGAAGATGCCATTGCCGAAACTCGCAGTGCGCTTGCGGGCACCGACATCGATGCCATCAAGGCTGCCACTGAGAAGATCCAGCAGGCGGGCTACAAGCTGGTCGAGGTGGTTTACTCCACCGAGGGCGCCGCTGCTGGCGCACAGGCCGCCGCCGCTGAGACCGCTCCTGCCGACGATACCATCGAGGCCGACTACGAAGTGGTAGACGACGAGAACGAAGGGAAGTAATTGCCATGACGAGCCCGGAAAAGGACGAAGTCTTGGAATCTTCCGAAAGCGTTAACCCGAGCGCTGGCTCTCCCTCCTCTCCTTCCAGCGCCAGTGGGGAACCGGCCGCAGATGATGCGGCCGGCGCCCCCGCCGAAGCAGAAGCGGTAGAGGCGGAAATCGTCGAGGAAGACGCGGATTCCGAAGCCGTGGCCAAGGCCAAGGCAGAGGCGGCCGACTGGCAGGACAAGTACATGCGCCTGCACGCCGAGTGGGACACCTACCGCCGCCGCATGACCGAGCAGCGGGCCGAAGAAAAGCTGCGCGCCACCGAGAAACTGGTGGAGGGGCTGCTTCCCGTGATCGACGACTTTGAGCGCACCATCAGCTACGCCACCGACAACGGCGAGGCCGGCCTTCTGGACGGCGTCAAAGCGGTGATGAACAAGCTGGTGGGGGTGCTGGAAAAGGACGGCGTCCAAGTAATCAGCCCCGAAGGCCAGCCCTTCGATGCGCTGGAATGCCAGGCGGTGGCTACGGTGGACGATCCGAGCGCCTTCGATGAGACGGTGGCTCAGGTTTACCAGAAGGGGTACCGCATGGGCAAAAAGGTGCTGAGGCCAGCAATGGTAACGGTTACCACCGGCGGTCCGAAGAGGCCCCAAGAGGACAAGGCTGAATAAAGTAGCGAAGACGAGACGGGCCTTTTAGATGAGGCCCGTCTTTTTTGAGAACGGCCCCGCAGTGGTTTGGCCATCGGGGTCGAATAAGAAACGGGGAGCAGCGCCCCCAAGATGCGTTGAAAAGCATCCGAGATTTGCAGTAAGAAGCCATCGGCGATAGGGCTTTGATCTGCTTGTTTCGGCGAAAACAGAAAGCGGTTGGGCCAGATGCCCGACCTGCAGGAAAGAGGGCAAGAAGGGCGCAGGTGCCCGGACGGCCCACCGAGCAAGGAGGTGGAATGCATGGCTCAAACGCCTGACTACTACAAAACCCTTGGCGTTGCCCGCAACGCCTCGGCTGACGAGATAAAGAAGGCCTTTCGCAAGCTGGCCCGTACTCATCACCCCGACGCAGGTGGCGACGAGGCGAAGTTCAAGGAAATAAACGAAGCCTACGAAGTGCTCAGCGATGAGAAGAAGCGTGCGCTATACGACCAATACGGCACTGCCAACGAGAACCAGATTCCCCAAGGGTGGGGTGGTGGCTACGGCGGTGGCCAGGGCTTTTCCGTCGAGGATATCTTTGGCGGAGGCGGCGGTGGCGGCTTCGGCGGCAGCTGGGCCGACATCCTGGATTCCATTCGCCATGGCGAAGGCGCGTTCGGCGGTAACTGGGATTTCGGTGGCTTTGGCGGCGCATCAGCTGCCCGCAAGGGCCAGGACATGACAGTTACCCTGAACGTCACTTTTGACGAGGCCTTCAAGGGCACCGAGAAAAAAGTGACGGTGCGCGTGCCCGGCAAGAGCGAGCCGGAAACTTTCACCGTAAAGGTGCCAGCTGGTGCAGTGAGCGGTGGCCGGTTGCGCTTTAAGGGAAAGGGCGCCTTGGGCGAGAACGGCGGCGAGTCGGGAGACTTGCTGATTGTCACCAAAATTGCCGAGCATCCCTATTACAGTCGCGATGGTGCTGACGTGGTAGTAGACCTGCCGGTCACGGTGGCCGAGGCGGCACTGGGCAGCTCCATTGTGGTGCCCGCGCCTGATGGCACGAAGGTGCGTGTGAAGGTACCGGCTGGCACCCAAGACGGCACCGTGCTCACCATCAAGGGCAAAGGCGCTCCCGACATCAAGAAAAAGGGCAGCACGGGAAACCTGAAGATTCGAGTTGACGTGAAGGTTCCCGTCAACATGAACGATGCCCAGAAGGCAGCGATGGAGGCCTTCAAGGAGGCCACAACCGAAGAGGTGCGGACATGGCAATAAACGATCGCAACCGCCCGGTGTACATGATTTCGGTGGCGGCGCAGCTGGCGGGCGTGCATCCCCAAACGCTGCGCGCCTATGAGCAAAAAGGCCTGGTCACTCCCAAGCGCACCTCTGGTAATACTCGCATGTACAGCCAAGCCGACATCGAGAGACTTGAGCTTATCAACGAGCTTACCGGCGAGGGCATCAATCTGGCTGGCGTAATTCGCATTCTAGATTTGAAAGGGCGCCTGGAGGAGCGCGATGAAGAGCTGGACAGTCTGCATCGACGGCTACGCAAATTGGCGGATCGGGTGCACGAACTGGAAACGCGCGAAAGCGTGACGGCTTTGGTTCGCGCCTCCGACATCCCGCCGGTTGTGCGTCGACTGAAGTAGGCTCCTCGCGGCCGCGCAATTCCGCGCCGCCCGACCGTGGTGCCTGGCCTGCCCGAATCGTAGGGCAGAGATTCTATCTCTGCCTAAGGCTACGACTGGCACACAGTTGCAACTTTAGGCCGAGATAGAATCTCGGCCCTACGAAGAACAGAAGAACCGTCCTTCCGAAAAAGGACTAAAGGAGAAAAAATGAGACTAGACAAATTGGCCATTACCGCTCAGGAGGCGTTCCAAAACGCCATGAGCGTGGCCGGAGACGCGGAGAGCGCGGTGATCCAGCCTATTCATCTGCTGAAGGCGCTGCTGGATTCCGACGAGAACAACCTCTCTGCCATTATCAAGCGCATTGGGGCCGACCCGGTTTGGCTGGCGCAGAACGTGACCGACGAGATTGCGAAGATGCCCAAGCAAAGCGGCAGCGCCCCCATGCCCATTCCCAGCCAGGACCTCATTAAGGTCATCGACGGCTCGGTGAAGATCGCCGAGAAGCTGGGCGATTCCTTCGCCACCAGCGAGCACCTGCTGATAGCGCTGTCGGAGGACAAAACCGCTGCGGGACGCATCCTCACCACCGCGGGCATCACCCGCAAGAACATCGAGGACGCCTACGATGCCCTGCGCGGCGACACCCGCGTCACTTCCCAAACCGACAAGACGCAGTTCGAGGCGCTCGAGCAGTACGGCGAGAATCTCACCCAAAAGGCCCGCGAAGGCAAGCTGGACCCGGTAATCGGCCGCTCCGATGAGATTCGCCGCACCGTACAGGTGCTGTCCCGCCGCACGAAGAACAACCCGGTGCTCATCGGCGAGCCCGGCACCGGCAAAACTGCCATCGTCGAGGGCCTGGCCCAGCGCATTGTGGCGGGCGATGTGCCTTCTTCGCTGAAGGATCGCGAGATTGTCTCGCTGGATTTGGGGGCCATGATGGCCGGCGCCAAGTACCGCGGCGAGTTCGAGGACCGCTTGAAGAACGTGCTGCGCGAGGTGAAGGAATCCAACGGCAACGTGATTCTGTTCATCGACGAGTTGCACACCATCGTGGGCGCAGGGGCTGGCGGCGACAGCAGCCTGGACGCTGGCAACATGCTCAAACCCGCCTTGGCCCGTGGCGAGCTGCGGGCCATCGGCGCCACCACGCTGGATGAATACCGCAAGTACATCGAGAAGGATGCCGCCCTGGAGCGTCGCTTCCAAACGGTTATGGTGAACGAGCCCACGGTGGAGGATACCATTGCCATCCTGCGCGGCCTGAAGGAGAAGTACGAAATCCATCACGGCGTGCGCATCACCGACGGCGCCATCGTCAGCGCGGCTGAGCTTTCCGACCGCTACATCACCGATCGCTTCCTGCCCGACAAGGCCATTGACCTCATGGACGAAGCCGCCAGCCGCCTGCGCATCGAGATCGACTCCATGCCCGAAGAGGTGGACATCGCCGAGCGCAAGCTGATCCAGATGCAAATCGAAGAGCAGGCGCTGATGAAGGAAAAGGACGATGCCTCCAAGGAGCGGTTGGAGAAGCTGCGCCGCGACATCGCCAATGCCCGCGAGGCGCTGGATCACCAGAAGGCCGAGTGGCAAAACGAGAAGGACGCCATCGTCAACGTGCAAAACCTCAAGGCCGAGCTTGAAAGTGCTCAGCTAGAGGAAGAGCGCGCCACCCGTGAGGGCGATCTGGTGCTGGCCTCCGAGATTCGCTACGCTCGCATCCCGCAACTGCAGCAGCAGCTGCATGCCGCCGAGGAAGCGGTGAAAATCAAGCAGCAAGACGGTGCCATCCTGAAAGAGGAAGTGACTGAAGAGGAGATCGCCTCCGTGGTCTCCGCCTGGACCGGCATCCCCGTCACCAAGATGATGCAAGGGGAAATGGACAAGCTGGTAGACCTGGAAGAGGTGCTGAAGAGTCGCGTGATCGGTCAGGACGAAGCCGTGGGCGTGGTGGCCGGCGCCATCCGCCGCAACCGTGCGGGGCTTTCCGACCCCAATCGTCCCATCGGCAGCTTCCTGTTCCTGGGCCCCACGGGCGTTGGCAAAACCGAGCTGGCCAAAACGCTGGCCGAGTATCTGTTCGACTCCGAGAAGGCCATGGTGCGTATCGACATGTCCGAGTATATGGAGAAATTCTCCGTGCAGCGGCTTATCGGTGCCCCTCCGGGATACGTGGGTTACGAAGAGGGCGGCCAACTCACCGAGGCAGTGCGGCGCCATCCCTATTGCGTAGTGCTGCTGGACGAGGTGGAAAAAGCGCACCCCGATGTGTTCAACGTGCTGCTGCAAGTGCTGGACGACGGCCGTCTGACCGATGGCCAAGGGCGCGTGGTGAACTTCAAGAACACCATCATCATCATGACCTCCAACATCGGTTCGCAGATTATCCGTGATCATGCAGCCGAGGGCCGCGCCTACGACCTGCAGGAGCAAACCAGCGGCGAGACCATGGGCGACGTGGCTGAGCAGATGATGAAGATGACCCCCGAGCAGGCGGCCAAGCGCATGCAGGAGTTCACCAACCGCATCCAGGACGCCCTGGCCGGCACCTTCCGCCCGGAGTTCCTGAACCGTATCGATGATGTGATCACCTTCAACGAGCTGTCCATCTCCGCCATCGAGCCCATCGTGGACTTGCAGCTGGAAGAGGTGCGCGACCGCTTGGCGGCCCGTCGCATCACGCTGGACGTTACGCCGGCGGCCATGGAGCACCTGGCCATCGACGGCTACGATCCGGTTTACGGCGCCCGCCCGCTGAAGCGGCTCATCCAACGCCAGGTGGTGGACCGCATTGCGCAGTCGGTGATTACCGGCCAGCTGCACGATGGCGGCCACATCCTCATCGACCTGGATGCGGAAGGGGAGTACGCCCTGCGCATCGAGGACTCCATGAGCCTGGGCGACCTGAACCTGGACGATTTGGCCAACTACGATACCGGCCTGAAGAATAGCCTGGCCGACCTCGATACTTTGAGCGATGACGATTTAGGCGAGGACCCGCTGGCGTAACCAAGTTCCGCATAAAGCGCCCTCATGCGCCTCATCTTGGCGTTTCCCGCCGCCTCGACGCGTACCAAAGTACGCTTGGGCGGCGGCGCATGCCAATCTAAGGCACCTGGGGGCGTTTCTGCTACTTGCATTGACAAAGTAGTGGGCAAGCTCGCTTCGCCATCAAAGAAACCCACAAGGGGCGCACCCATTAGAGTTGCGCCCCTTTTCATTTGCGGGGGGTGTCGCGCAATCGCCCGTTGTCTGCTGTGTCGGCAGCTGGTTGCGCCGCTATCCCAATTTGTCCTCATGCTCTATCTGTTCTCGAGCGCATCCCTCGCTGCTAAGGTCTCTTCTCTTCATCCTGTTTCGAGTCGGTTCCTGCAATCCGAAAAAATCGAGCTACTTAGCATTTGGTCGCCCGCAAGAACCGAAATCGGCCGTTTCATCAGAAAAAATCGAGCTACTTAGCATCCCCTCCGCGAGGTGCGGAAGGGGGCTGGAGGCGCGGGCGGCATAATGCCTGTTCAGAAATTCGATGCATTCCCATCATCTTAAAGCGGGCCCGCGAAAGCGCCGTTTCGATGCTAAGTAACTCGATTTTTTCTGATGACGACCGGGCGGGAAGGCCTGGATGGATGGCCCGGGGTTGGAAAGAGGAAAGT
>CANSTH010000004.1 GCA_947649875.1 uncultured Parvibacter sp.
CACCTCCGATGCGGCCGACACGGAAGGCCAGTGGCTGGCAGGCCAGCTGCCCACCGCCTTCGTAGACGACCACGACAATTACTACCTGGCTGCTTATCAGGCAGAGCTGGCCAACCTCTACGGCGAGCACAGCAATGCCATCGATGACACTAACAACAGCTGGCTGCTCACTCGCTACCACGAGAACGATGCCGACGGCACCGTGACTGTGGAAGACGTGAACGGCAGCGCCACTGTGATGGGCGACTCCGATGTGCGCGTGGAGAGCTTCGACGAGGCCACCACCGGCGTGGCGGGCGGCATGATCATCGCCAACCGCGTGAACACCCATACCACCCATGAGGGCACCACGGTGGAGAGCACCGGCGTGGCCTCCGACGGCACCGCACTGGACGCCACCGATTGGCAGCCGCAGACCACCCGCAACCATGAGGGCCTTACCATTTTGGCCCACCAGGTGGCCATGCCGGCTGACTTGGCCGATGATGCCACCGATGAGCAGAAGGCCGCCTACGAGAGCGCCAAGCGCGCCTTCGAGGCCAACCCCGACGCCCACATCACCTTGCCCGCCGGCAAGGGCCAGGGCCAGACGGAGGAAACCTACGACTGGATTCTGGAAAACGTCATCGAGGCCACCCCGGTCGAGGGCGACGGCGAGGCCGCTATCAACACCTACGCCTATCCGCTTGTGGCTGCCGAGGCCGGCGATGTGGGCCAGGTTGAGGCGCCGCGTCAGAGCATCTCCGGCATCATCTGGGACGACCTGGACAACGACGGCATCCGCGACCTGTTCACCAAGCGTCAGGTTATGGAAACCCAGTGGGATGCTACCGGTACCATTGCCACCCAAGTGCCGAAGTACGAAGCCGATGGCGTGACTCCCGTCATGGAGACCGTGCCCGGCGAGCCCGGCATCGAGGGCATCGCCATCGCGCTGGAGCGCTACTACGTAGTGGTCAGCCAGGAGGCGGACGGCTCCTACGCCATGGCCACCGACGGTGCTTGGACGCTGGACACCAGCTGGGCCGACGATGCCAGCTTCACCAATTACAACAACGACGCCACCAATGGCCTTACCAAGACCATCGGCGCTGACCCCTTCGCTCGCACCACCACTACCGATGCGGACGGCAACTTCTCCTTCGACCACCTGCCCAGCCATGCGTGGGTGACCGTGGGCGAGGGCGATGCCGCTCATACCGAGCTGCGGGTGTACGGTTATCGCACCCGCGTGATCGACAGCAGCCTGTGGGATCGCAGCCTGACCGTGGCCAAGTACCTCCAGGGCACCACCACCGCCACCGATGGCGACGGCAAGGTGTACGAGGCCTACGAGGTGGATTCCGACCTCATCTACAACAGCGGCTACCTGATGGCCGACGGCGAGTACGCGGTGCTGCTGAACACCATCACCGAGGAAAGCCCGCGCACCAACCATGTGAAGCTGCTGGCCTCCGGCAATGCCGGCCAGAACCTGGTGGACCGCAATGGCGGCATCCCGGCTGCTGTGGCCAGCCGCTATGGTGCCAGCCTGGTGGACACCGTGGCCGCCACTGGCCTGCCCACCGCCTATGCGCCGCTGTACGACCGCGTGGCCAACTACGAAGGCAACGCCGCCAACGGCAGCCGCAGCTATCTGGTGGCGGATCGCAGCGAAGGCGACGTGCCCACTTACTATTATGTATACGACCTTGGCCTGGGCGCCAACCGCACCGCCAACGACGGCGGCATGCGCCAGCCGGCCCAAAGCTCCATCGCCGGCCAGGTGTTCAACGATGCCGACTACGACGGCACCACCAAGCACACCGAGACCGATGACGAGGGCAACAGTGTGGTGACTGCCGATGCCGGGTTCGCCGGCAAGAAGGTGCTGCTGAAGCAGTGGTACTTCGTGCCCGCCACCGTGGACGGCTGGAACGAGATGGCCGTCGAGGCGGCCGCCAACGGCGCTGGCGTGCTGTGGGTGGCGGCCGATGGCTCTACCACCGACAACGCTGCCACCATCGATATGGCCACCGCCCAGGGCGCTTGGATCCAGAACATCGTGTTCGGCCATGACTACTACACCAAGGCCGCCAACACCGATCTCACCCCGGCGGACGCCGCGGTGTCCAGCCGCCAGTTCGTTATCAACAATGCCACCTACGACAGCAGCTTCGGCGGCGTGTGGGTGCTCACCGATGCGGACGACGCCACCGATCCCGCCAACATCAAGGTGGCGGGCAACTACCTGTTCGACCATCTGCCCAGCCGCTTCGTGGAGGAGCGCAAGGTGGATGAGGACGGCCATGTGGGCTTCGCCACTGAGTACCTGGCCGGCTACACCGTAGAGGTGTTGGGCAACGACGATTCCGCCGATATGTCCATGAACGGCCTGCCGGTCACTCGCGTGCAGGTGGATGCCAACGGCCAGGAGACAACGGCTGCGAGCTTCGCCACCGATGCCATCAACTCTACCGTGGTAAGCGCCCAGCAGAACACCGATAGCCGTTACGAAACCGGTAACTACCCGGTGCGCTGGAACGAGGCCACCACCCAGGTGGAGCAGACCACTACCATTTCCGAAGAGGGCACGGTGGGCGAGTACCTGTTCACCAAGGCCACTTTGGACGGCATGATCATTCTGGCCAAGAAGGCCACCACGGCGGCGCTGGATGCAAGCCAAGACCTGGCCGCCAACGGCGCCACCCATGCGGACTACACCTACAACGCCACCCGCGATGGCAAGAACGTCTCGTTCGACATCACCGTGGGTCAGGACGAGCTGCGCATGAACGCCGGCTACGGCCTGTTCGGCACCACCACCATCAGCGGCAAGATTTGGCAGGACGCCAACTTCGACGGCCTGCTGAACCCTGGCGAGACGCTGCTGGCCGACAAGGGCCTGCGCCTCACCCAGTGGTACTACGTGCGCGGCGAGGCCGTGGCGAACAACCTGGGCGAGAACGCCATCGAGTACACCGTGCGCACCGCCGATGGTCCCGAGACCCGCTACTTCAAGCCCGCCGCCGGCGAGCTGGTGGCCTCCAACGTCATTGACGTGGTGTACGGCGGCGCTACCGACACCAAGGGCACCGTGGTGGGCGCCTGGGTGCAGGTGCCGCGCAACTCCTACAAGCTGGAGAACGCCACCACTGCGAACAACAGCTTCGGTTACTTCGCCGACACCGCCGTCACCGATGCGAACGGCGTGTACAACTTCAGTGGCCTGAACAGCTTCGTGTACGTGGAGCGCGAGGGCACCGGTGCTGCTGCCACCACTACCGTGTACCAGCCCGGCACCAAGACCGTGGGCAACATCGCCACGGCCGACAACTACGCGCCGCTGGAGAACAAAGACAACGTGACCACCGACAAACTGTACCTGGCCAGCTACCGCATCACGCTGGACGAGGTGGCGCCGGTGTTCAGCCTCACCACGCTGCATGTGGGCATCAACGTCTCCAACGACGAATTCACCACTACCACCGACGCCAACGGCGTGAAGCACACCACGGTGGAGCACAAGACCACCAACCCGAGTGGCGCCGATGTGGCTGTTTCGCCTGAGATGGGAGCCGGCACGGCTGGCGACACCGGCCACACCGCTCGCGAGGATGCTCTTACCAACGCTGCGGCCGATACGTACGTGGATCCGGCCGAGGCTCGCGAGGATCTGGACTCTGATGTCATCCGCACCGAGGACGGCACCATCCAGATGCGCGAGGAGTTCTTCGACCAGGTGAACGAGATGTGGCGCACCGACGGCTACGTGATCGTGGCCGACCATGAGGTGGCGGGCGACGGTCACCGCTACAGGCAGGCCTATGGCAGCAATGGCACCGGTGTCATCAACTACGATGTACCCGATCCGATGGGCAGCCAGCGCGGCGGCAACGCCGGCCTGGTGGCGGTGCCGCGCAGCTCCATCACCGGCATGGTGTGGAACGATGGCCAGCTGGGCTACGGCAACGCCGCCACCTACAACGGCAAGCGCGACGAGGGCGAGCAGGGCATCCCCGACCAGGTGGTGTACCTCACCCAATGGTACTGGGTGCCCGACGAGTCCACTGCCGATCCGGCCGATGGCCAATGGGTGCAAAACACCCAGTTCGGTCGCGACCGCTACACCTCCAACCGCGACGGCGCTTACCAGACCGCCGGCGCCGAGGCCCTGGTGAAGGCGGGCGACACTAAGATGGTGAATGGTGCGCCGGTGGTTGAGCCGCTGACCCCCATCCTGTACAACGGCAACACTATGGAGCCGCTGAGCTACGTGTACGCCGATGCGGACGGCAACCAGGTGGACGCCAAGGGCAACCTGCTGGCGGACGGCGCTGGCATGACCCTGGTTGAGGGCGTGCTGGCCACCACCACTGGAAATCTGTACACGAAGGACGTGGCCGGCGAGGACGGCACCCTGGTGCCCACCGAGATGCACGACCAGCTGGGCCTGTACCACTTCGCCAACCTGCCCACCGCTTACGTGGACGACAACGACAACCACTACCTGGCCGCCTACCGGGTGGAGCTGGCCGATGTGCGCCACACCGCCAACGATGACGGCACCGACAACCAGTGGCTGCTCACCCGCTACCATGTGGCGCCGGCCGATGGTGCCACCGACGATGAGAAGCTGGCGCTGATCGATGCCGACTCCGATTCCAACTATGTCACCGACCTTGGGCCCGCTGGCGGCATCAAGATCAAGCAGCTGTACCTGAACGACGTGAACAGCGCCGGCACCGTGGACGTGGACGCCCGCACCGAGACCCGTGCCAACGATGGCCAGATCATCCTGGCTGCCCGCAGCAACGATGCCTCTGCCACTGCCAACAACGGGCCTCACGTGCTGGTGGAGGGTGCCTCCGATGCCAAGCCGCTGGGCGAGGCCATGGACACCACCAACGAGGTTATCTACAACTGGACCGAAACCGCCAAACTGGCCGACGGCACTCCCGGCGTGCTGGGCGGCAGCGTGGGCGAAGTGAAGGCCCCGGTGCAGAAGATCACCGGCCGCATCTGGTTCGACGACGACAACGACGGCCTGCTGAACGAGGCCGCCACCGATACGGACGTCGGCACCGGCGCCGACACCATGGCCGCTGGCATGCAGCTGACGCTGGAGCGCTACTTCACCATCGTGGACACGCAAGTGGAAGACGCCACCGTGCCCACCACCTGGCAGCGCGACGATGAGTGGGATGCCGCCACCTTTGGTGCCAAGAGCGCTTGGCTGGCCGACGCGAACGCATGGGCCGCCTACGACGCCGATCCCACCGCCACCCTGGGTGACGCGGCGGCTCACGCCAAGGCCACCGACACCGCGGCGGCTGCCGGCATGGGCGACGGCGTGGCCCGCACCGTGACCACCGATGAGAACGGCGTCTTCGCCTTCGAGAATCTGAAGACCCAAGAGTGGGTGGAAATCGACGGCAAGCAGACGCTGGTCATCTACGGCTACAAGGTGCGTATGACTGACAACCGCTTCTGGAACCGCTACTACGGCGCTGCCAAGTTGCGGGTAAGCGGCCAGACCGATGCCAAATACACCTATGACTCCGACCTCATCTACGAGGACGGCTACCTGATGGCTGCCGATGAGTACGATGTGCTGCTGCAGCTGGCAGACGCCAACTGCACGCCGGTGTCCAACAAGAAGACCGGCGCCGGCAGCGGCAACGCCAACATCGAGGCCGATGAGGCCACTACCGGCCCGAACGAGACCGGCTTCGACGCCGATGCGTTTGCAGCTGAAGTGAATGCTGCCACCCGTGTCTACGACCTGGCGTGGGGCATCGATCGCGTGTCCAACGACGGCGGCCTGCGCAAGCCGCAACTGCAGTCCATCTCCGGCCTGCTGTGGCAAGATGCCTCCGGCACCATGCAGGGCCTGAATACCGCTTCCGACTACAACGGCAAGCTGGACGACGGCGAGAAGGGCCTAGCGGGCAAGCAGGTTATCCTGAAGCAATGGTTCTACGTGCCTGCCACCGCCGCTGGCTTCAACGCTGCCGTGGCGGCTGCCGAGGCGCAAGACCCGGCCGCTGCCATCTTGTGGCTGGACAACAGCGAGACGCTGGGCACCACCCGCCCCGACGCCGATGATCTGTTGGGCGCTTGGATCCAGAACACCTACTTCGGCAACGACAACTACGTGCGGGCTTCCGCCAACGCGGCCGATGGCGCCGGCGCCACCCTTACCGTGGTGCCCGACTCCGAGTACCTGCCCGCTTACGGCGGCATTGCGGTGCTCACCGGCAGCGTGGTGAAGACTCCCGTGATGGATCCGAACGATCCCACCCAGCAGCTGGTGCAAGACGGTGTGCCGCAATTCACCTACGACGACAGCAAGCTGGGCCAGTACCTGTTCGACAAGTTGCCCACTCGTTACGTGGCGCCGTACCAGCCTGGTACGGTGGGCGGCGCTGCCTACGTGGCCGGCGCCGAGTACCTAGCGGGCTACACCGTAGAGGTGCTGGGCACCGAAGACGCTACCGCCACCAACGGCAAGGCGGTGGAGGGCCTGCCTGCTAGCTTGAAGCAGCAGGTGAACCAGCCGGTGGCCGCCGACCGCGGCTCCAACGCCCTGTCCACGGTGAACTCCGGCGCCAATCTGGCGGCGCAGCTGCCCTACAGCGATGGCAACTACGGCCTGCGCTGGAACGACACCACCGCTCAGGATGCATGGGCCGACGGCGAGGGCACCAACCGCAAGCACACCCTTAACGGCTTCATCCTGCTGGCCGGGGTAGCCCAGGTTGACGATACTGCCAATGGCATCTTCGCCAGCCCCCACTACAGTGTTGTTTCCGGCACGACCACCAACCGTGGCGATGCCAATACGGAAGTGACATTCGATTGGAACCTGGGCCGCGACGAGCAGTACCTGGACGGCGGCTTCGGCGCCTACGGCCTGGGCAGCTTGACTGGCTTCGTGTTCCAAGACAAGAACGTGGACGGTTTCTACAACAATCCCACCCAGCCCATCACCCCCACCGACAAGGCGGACGTGGCGCTCTCTGGCATCAGCCTGCAAATCCAGCAGTGGTTCTTCGTGCCCGACGTACAAGACGCTGATGACAACTGGATGGAGAACCCGCTGGTGGCTCAGCTGGAGGCGGCCGGCTACGTTGATACTACCTACAACGGCGATGGCACCTACAACGCCAAGAAGCTGGATTCCTCCGACATCGATCGCATCACTGCGGGCGCTGCCGGCACCGGCACTGCCGAGGCGCGGGTATTTGGCGCCGATCGCGGCGTGTGGGTGAAGTCCAAGAGCTTCCGCTACGTGAATACCAACTACGTGGCGCCCGCCGATGACGACACCGCCGGCGGCACGGGCGACGGCACCGAGACCGCCTCGCTGGTGGCCGCGGGCACCTTGAGCCTGGCCGGCCTGCCGCTGTACGCGGCCGCTGCAAGCGAAACCGACCCGAAGACCAGTACCAAGGTGTTCAACCTGCCCACCGGCACCACCTCTGATGCAAATGGCAACTATCGCTTCGACGAGCTGCCCACCTTCGTGTACGTGGACAACGTGGTGCGCGAGGCCGACAAGGACAACGCGGCCGCCGTGGCCAGCTTGGGCGACGTTCAGGCCTACTTCGGCAGCTTCGACGAAACCGGCAAGGCCACTGACGGTACCCTCACCCATGTGTACGCTTCCGCTTACGAGGCGCAGCAAGTGACCAACGACCGCGTGTTCATGACTGGCTATCGGGTGCAGCTGGACGAGGTGGAGCCCAACTACGCCATCACCTTCCCCAGCCAGGGCGTGGTGGCCGCCACCAACAAGGCGGGCGACATCGACAACGACTCCGACGCCATCCGCGGCGCCGGCAACGTGGTGAACCTGGTAGAGGAGATGGACGGCGAGGCCTACGCGCATCGCGGCAAGAACTACAACGGCGTGGAGCACCGTATGGACGGCTACTCCATTGTTGCGGCCGAGCTGCGGCTGGGCGCCGACGGCCACACCTCCACCGCCAATACTGCTATGGACGCCACACTGAACAGCGCGCCTGTGGCCAATGCCACTGTGGCAGCCGACAGCTCGCTGGCGGGTCAGTACCGCACTCAGGACATCTCCGGCACTGCCGTGTTCTACAACGGCAAGGCCTACGATGTGCCGCGTCCCGCCCCGGCCGCTGTGAAGAGCGGTGACGTGGGTCTGGTGGAACTGCTGAAGAGCAAGATCACCGGCCGCGTGTGGGACGACTCCTACAACTACGACGGCCTGCAGGCCACCAAGACTGAAGGGGAGGGCGCTTCCGCCAAGCGCGTGCTTGACGAGGCGGCCGAGCCCGGCATCCCGAACGAGGAGATGCGCCTCACCCAGTGGATCTACGTGAAGCCCGCCAAGTGGGTGGCCTTCGCCGAGAACCACAGCGACCTGGTGGACGCCATGCAGGCAGATGCCAAGCTGTGGGCCGAGATCTCCGGAAGTTTCGAGTACGACGGCGACGACAACCTGATCACCGAGAAGGAAATCGACGGCGAAACCGTCACCAGCGCCTACGGCTTCATCACCAAGGGCGTGTGGGTGCGCAACATCCGCTTCGGCGAGGACCGCTACACTGCCCTTACCACTGGCACTGCTCCGGCGCTGCTGCATAAGCCCTACATGACCGGCAGCCGTTACCTGGGCAATGGCGTGGTGGCCGTGGATACCTCCGCGGGCGCTTTGAACGCAACCACCAATGTGCTGGAGGGCGCTGGCATCTACACCTTCGACAAGCTGCCCACCGTCTCCGTGGTGCAAAACGCTGATTACGACGAGTTCTACCTGGCCGCCTACCGGGTGGAGATTCCCGCCATGGAGAACACCGCCGCCCTGAACAACAGCGGTCATATGACCGACGGCGAGAACGACACCTGGCTGCTCACCCGCAGCCGCACCTACGGCGACGACCCCGCCAACTTGCCCAGCACGGTTACCCCGGCTGCCGACATCATGTTCGACTCCGACGTGACCAGCCTGGCCGACAGCAACATCGGCGTGGCCGGCGGCTACATCGTGGCCCAGCAGCAGGGCATCGCTGCCGATGCTGGCAAAGAGACCCTCACCCGTCAGCTGAACGGGCAGATCATCCTGTCCCAGAAGCTGGTCCAGGGCGAGCCGGGCAACTCCAATACCACCGAGGACGTGGACAACACCAACAACATGGCCGACGTCACCGACAAGTACGACTGGATGAAGGAAGCTGCCGAGGGCCTGGAGAGCGGCTTTGCCGGCGGCGATGTGGGCGAGGTGCGGCCTCCCTACACCTCCATCTCCGGCATCGTGTGGCTGGATTCCAATAACAATGGCATGCGCGATGCGGTTTCCGGCACCGATGAGGTGGCTCCCGAGCCGGTGCAGGTGTCGCTGGAGCGCTACTACTACGATGCGGCCGCTGTGAACGATGACGGCACTACCGGCAAGTGGGTATGGGACACCCAGTGGGCCGACGAGTACCCCGCCCAGTATGGCGATAAGTACCGTCCCTACAACGCCACCGCATCTACGGCGTCCGGCGCCGCCCGCAACCAGATGTTCCCCGGCGTGGGCAAGAACTGGGTGGACGAAACCCTGGGCACTGCCAATGAGGACCACAACAACTGGACCTTTAAGCCGATGGATTACGCCAACACCCTCACTGACGCCAACGGCCAGTTCACCTTCAGCAACCTGAAGTCTTCCGACATGCGGGTGCTGGTGGAAGGCGAGGAGCCGGTGCGCGTGGTGTACGGCTACAAGTTGCGCATCTCCGACGAGAAGTTCCGCAGCCGCAACCTGCTGGCCGCTAACTGGCGGGTAGACGAGGCCCAGCCCAACTACACCATCGACTCCGACCTGGATTACAAGACCGGCTACCTGATGGCCGAGGGCGAGTACGCCGTGCTGCTGAACGTGGCCGACAATGAGGATTACCTGAACAACGCCAATCTGAACAGCGACAGCATCGTGAACGCCAAGGGCGAGAGCACCAAGCTGCGCTACGTGTCGCAGGTGTCCAACCTGTCCGATGCCGCGGGCACCTACGCCAACTCTTACCGTGCGGCGGGCAATTCCTATAACAAGGCCCAGAACGAGAAGGACATCTACGGCCGCAAGCCCGTTGTGAGCCTGGTGGACGCTTCCACCCCGGTTACTGCCGGCAAGCCGGCAAACGAGATAGCCGCCGATCCGTTCAGCGTAGAGCTGCTGGCCGCCAATGGCGCCGTGGTGGATGTGCTTACCAAGGCTTCCACGCTGGCGGGCGCCTACTTGGCCGATAGCTACAAGGCCACGCTTGACCAGGCGGCCAAGGCGGCGGCTGACGGCAGCGATATCAACCCGCTGCTGGTATACGACCTGGCGAAGGGCGCGAACCGTCGCCACAGCGATGCCGGCTTCATGGAGATTCCCACCCAGACCATCTCCGGTTACGTGTGGGCCGACGCCGATTACGACGGCATCGCCCATGCGAACAACGCTAACGAGGCGCTGGTGGATTACGACGATGCCAGCACAGTGCGGTTCTCCATCGACGGCACCGGCTACAACGAGCACGGCCTGGTGGGCAAGACCGTTACCCTGAAGCAATGGTACTTCGTGCCTGCCAATGGCAACGGCGAGGCGTCCGAGGACAGCATTACCGGTTACGCCGGCGGCAACGGCGGCCAGTGGATCCTGAACACGGTCACCACCGTGACCGGCGAGGGCGACGATGCCACTGCCACCACTTCCGATGCCGTGTTCGTCACCAACACGCTGGCTGGCGATGGCGCCAACTACTCCGACGGCTATTACGAGTTCAAGAACCTGCCCATCTACATTGCCGTCGACGGCGTGGAGCGGCTAGCGGGCTACACGGTGGAGGTGCTGGGCGGCACCCAGGCCAGCGCGGCCGACAACCTGGCCAACCAGCTGGGCGACTTCAACAACGTGACTACTCCCGAAGGCTTCGAGGCGGGCGCGGTGAACTTCCCCGTGACCAAGATCGAAGCGGCCGATGCCCTGTACGCCTCTACGGCGCGCACCGTGGGCACCACGCTGCTGGGCCAAGCGGCCGATGCGGCCAACAACCTGGCGGATGTCACGTACAACAAGTTCAACGCTGCCGGCGTCTTGCAGCCGCAGCGCGTGTACGACGAGGGCAACTACCCGCTTCTGTGGAACAACCTCACCGGTCAGGCCAAGAAGACCGACGGCTCCGACGAGCTGGTGGGCACTGCCGACACCTCGGCAACCCTGAACACCTCCAACTCCACGCTGGACGGCATGATCATTCTGGCCGGCAACGTGACTGCCTACACCCAGGACGACAACTACCAGGTGGTGCAGCGGCGCGCCATGGTGGATGCCAGCGGCAACATCGTGTACGGCACCGTGGCCTTCGACATGGCCACCGGCCGCAGCGAGAATCGCGCAAGCGCCGGCTACGGCTACTTCGGCACCTCCGCCATCGAGGGCGTGGTGTGGCGCGACGGCGACTTCGACGGCCTGCTGAAGACTATGGGCCACGGCGCCGATCAGCTGCTGAACAACGTAACGGTCGAGCTCACCCAGTGGTACTACCTGGAGGGCAGCCTTGCCACCAATGTGGATGGCGCCAAGGTGTTCACGTCCAACGAGGTGAAGGCCAACGATGGCACAGTGCTACGTCACAGCGGCACCTTCGCCGTGAACGTGAAGGACACCAGCGTGCTGCCCGCCGTTTGGGTGGACGATCTGGAGAATATCGAAGTGGTGTACGGCGCCGACGGCACCACCGTGGTGGGTGCTTGGATCCGCAACGCCAACTTCGGCGACAAGGTATATGGCACCGACGATCCGGACACCGCGGACGTGGACGAGAGCACGGTGGCCGCCGGCTACGCGGGCAAGAAGGTCACCAAGACCGTCATGCCCGCCGTATTCGACACCAACCCCGACAGCACCGCCCCAGGCGCTCAAAGCTGGAACTACCGCTTCGACGAGCTGATGCCCTATGTGGCCTTCGAGGCCGACGGCGCCGATGGCACCCTGGGCGCGCCGCTGGCTGCCAGCCAAGAGCAACTGTCCGGCCTGGCCAATGCTTCGTCCGACTTCCTGGCGCCGGCCGCCTATCGGGTGACGGTGCCCAACCTGCCCGACAAGCACGTACTGACCGCCTACCATGTGAACGATCCGGCCAACACCACCGAGAACGACTCCGATGCCAAGCGCGATCTGAAGCGCCTGGATGCCAAGGGCGATGGCACGGTGACCAGCTATCCGCAGTTCACTGCTGCCAATAGCGCCGTGCAGCCGGATGGCAGCTATGCCGAAACCACCGGCTTCATCCTGCTGGCCAACAGCGGCACCGCCGCCGATGTCAGCTACGGTGCCACCAGCTTCGACGCCACGCCTTATAACGCCAGCTTCGGCGGCGTGGCCTACGACCTGGCCAACCAGGTGGCCAAGCGCCGCCAGGTGAACACCGGCGTGTACAAGATTCCCGCCTCCACCGTGACTGGTGTGGTGTGGGACGACACCGAGAAGAACGAGAACACCGCCGCCAACGGCAAGCGCGATGAGAGCGAAGAGGGGCTGGCAGGCCAGCAGGTGCTGCTCACCCAGTGGTACTACGCCGATGCGGATGTGACGCTGGCGGATGGCACCCAGGTGCAAGCGGGCCAGTGGTACCAGTCCGATGCCTTCGGCAGCGAGTGGCTGACCACCTACGAGGTGCCCGCCGTTGTGGTGAACCCGGGCGACCCGGCCACCAAGCGCGTGCCGGTGGTTACCGGCGGCACCTCTGTGGCCGACAAGGCGGGCAACTTCTCCGCTGTGGCCACCGATACCTACGACGGTGCTGCAACTATCGTATACAACAACTACACGGGCGACGTGCTGGGCACTGCCGCTACCGCCGAGGCCGGCCAGGCCATGGCCGATGAGGCGGCTGCCAAGCTGCCCGAGGGTTCGCCGGTCACCTACACGGTGGTCACCCCCGACAAGGGCCGCTACGTGTTCGACAACCTGCCCACCGCCGTGGCTCGCACCGACGAGAACGGCAAGGACATCTACTTCCTGGCCGGCTACAAGGTAGAGCTGGCCCAGACGAACGACACCACCGCCGATGGTTCCGACCCGTGGCACCTCACCTCCCTCTATCAGGGCACTGATGCCACCATCGACACCACCGATGCGGCAGGCACTGCTGGCGAGAACAAGACCGCCGAAGAGCGCACTGTTACCCAGGAAGAGTCCACTGCCAACGCCACCGACAAGGCGGCTGCGGCGGGCATCGCGGGCGACTATCGCATCGTGAAGCGCTACACCGACGTTGACAACGGCAACGCCGTAACCCAGCGTGGCAACGATGGCTTGGTGATCCCCTCTACGGTGGTGGACGGCGCCACGGTGGCCAACCCGCTGGCGAAGCTGGATGTGGATGCCGGCAATGCCATGGACACCACCACCGCTGCCACCTATCGCTGGACGCAACCGCTTGAGTTCGCCGAGGGCGGCGACGTGGGCGAAATCGCCCCGGCTTATGCGGCGATCGCCGGCTATGTGTGGTGCGACAACAATTACCGCGACGGTGCTTACAGCCTTACCGCCACAGCGGGCGATGGCTCCAACCCGTTCTATGATCCCTACACCCAAACTCAGGTAGAGCTTGAGGCGGCCGAGGCCGGCTACCACGATGGCGCCGATGCCAAGACCGTGTACCTGCGCCAGTGGTACTACGTGCCCAATACCGGCGCTGGCTGGGATGCGGCGGTGCCCACCACCGGCGCTTCCGTGATGTGGGTGAAGGCCGATGGCGTGACTACCAACGACAAGGCGCTGGCCGACGTGGCCACCGCAAAGGGTGCATGGGTGTCTTCGCCGAAGGTGGCCGGCGGCTACAACAGCAGCCACGTAAACGCCAACTTCGCTTATAAGACCACCACTACCAAGGCCGAGAACACTGCTCGCGGCACCAAAGACGGCTACTACGAGTTCACTAACCTGCCGGTGCGCGTGATCGTGGACGGCGTCGAGTATCTGGCTGGCTACACGGTGGCGGTGCTGGGCAACTGGACGCTCATGAACACCTACGTAGAGGTGGACCACACCGGCGACTACAACATCTTCAACGATCAGACCTACACGGATCCTGAGGGCCATGGCGGCGCCGGCTATTACTGGAATGCCAATTATCCTGCTACCAACCAGATGGACCAGTGGAACTCCAAGGCCCGCAGTATGGTGCGCAGCGCCCTTACCGGCGTGATTGATTCCACCACCCGCTACGGCACCGAGGTGTTCCCGGTGCGGCGTGAGCAGGCTTACAGCTACGATGGCAACATCCACACGCTGGATTCGCTGTTGGTGCTGGCGGGCTCCACTGCCGCCGACGCCCATACGCTTGCGGACGCCACCGCTACCCAGGCTCCCAGCCAGTACGCGGCTGGCGCCTCGGTGGCCACATCGCCGGTTGTCAATGGCGGTACCTTCGACCTCACCTTCGCCAAGAGCGAGAAGCGCATGAACGCCGGCTTCCTCGAGCCGCCCAGTGCCCCCATCGTGGGCTACATCTGGGAGGACGCAAATTACGATGGCATTCGCCAGGAGGGCGAGTATGTAGAAAATGCCGATGGTACCGTGACGCTTAAGTCTGGCGAGCGCGGTATCGAGGGCGTAGTGGTGAAGATCAGCCGCTACTTCTACAGCCCCACCACTGATGGCACTGGCGCCTGGTTCAAGGTGCCCGGAGCCGACCTGACTGCCATCACCGACAAGTACGGCCGTTACGAAACTCAGAAGATGCCCACTAAGATTGCTCTGCTGTACGAAGATGCCGGCGGCGGTGCTCTGGGCAACCTGCTGGGCATGGCCGACACCTCTGCTGGCAGCGAGGACTTGCCGGCCGGTGTGGTGTCGGAAGAGCGCCTGGCCGGCTACCAGGTGCGCATCGAGAGCCTGCCGGAGGGCGCCACCCTGACGCTTCCGCATCAGGGCATTGTCACCGGCGATGGCACCGATGTAACCAAGAACACCTTTACTGTTGAGTCCGACGCCTACCGCACCTCCGCCGGTGCCACCGCCAACAGCAATGTGGCGCTGGTGAATCGCCAGGTAGAGCAGCAGGGCGGCCATGACGCTGCCCAGCCCTATCAGGTGCGGGCCGATGGCATGGTTATCACCGCTGCCCGCCAGGCGGCCGACGTGAACGCCGATTACCTGGTGGACTTCAATGGCGTAACCTACGACGTGTCCTCCAATGTGGTGGAGGCCGAGGGTGGCGACGCCGGTCTGGTGTACATCCCCGAAACCGCCATCAGCGGCATGGTGTGGGACGACAGCTACCAGCCGGTGGAGAACGACACAACGTTGGACCAGGCTGCCAAGAACCGCTCCTACAACGGTCTGCGGGAAACCTGGACCAACCCCGATGACAGCATCCATGCCGAGCCCGGCCTGGCCGGTCGCACCCTGCTGCTGTCCCAGTGGCAGTACAGCAAGTCGGCCAACAACTCCGACAAGAGCGAAGGCACCTGGAACCGTGTGGCTGGCTTCGGCAACGAAGACGGCCATGTGACCTGGGGCTGGGTGGACACCGATAACGATGCTTCGACGCCCGCCGTGTGGCAGCGCATCACCGCCGACAACGTGGGCACTGCGCGCGAGGGCTTCCGGTCCACCGTCTCCGGCAACGTGACCTTCAGCGAAGGCTACGGCTCCACCAGCTGGACCTGGGCCAATGACACGCGTCCCGACCACACGGACGAAACCCTGTGGAACCGTTCCACCAACCTCGACGTGGTGGAGGGCAACGGGTCCGTTACCCTCGAGGCCGATGGCACCACCGTCAAGGGCGACGACAACGGTAACTACATATTTGACCAGTTGCCCACGGCTGCCATCCAGATCCAAACGGAAGTGGAAGGCGCCACCATTCAGGCAGACGCCGCCAACCGCATTGGTACGGCGGGCCAGCAGCGGCTGCTCACTACGCCCTTCGACGAGGACAACAACGTTGTGGCCGGTTACCAGCCGGTGCCGGTGCCTGACCTCTATGGCGACGACTACTACTTGCTGTCCTACCAGCTGGAGGCGGCGGGCCTGGATCACGACTACAGCAACGGCGCCTACCTGGCCACCCGTTATCATGCCGCTGGTGCTGCCGGCAGCTCGGTGGATTCCGACCTGGCCGCCACCGACCGCAACGGCGTGGGCTCGGCGAACGCTGCTGTTGCCGACAAGGGCATGGTGGTAAGCGACATCGCCACCGTGGACGAGGTCAAGGACGGCGCTGACGTGAGCGCCACCGGCACCCGCGTGGCCGCTGGCGACAACCCGGCCAATGCCGGCGCCCGCATCGTGCTGGCCAGCGAAGGCGTGCAGCCGACGGCCGGCGCAAGCTTGGTGGCAGAGGGCGACCCGGTAGCGGCTGCTGCCAAGAACGCCACCAACCTGTTGTATGAGAAGAATTACATCCAGCTGCCGCTGTACCAGTTGGTGAAGCCGGACGATGCCACTGCCAACCTGGCCGGTGCCACCTCCTACGACTGGCTGACGGTGGATCGCACTGGCAACGGCAACGCCCTGGAGGCGCTGGTGACCACCGCCGGTGGCAACGTGGGCGTGGTAACCCCCACCCTGAAGCGCATCACCGGTCTGGTGTGGGAAGATGCCAACAACAACGGCCTGCAGGACAAGCTGGAAGACGGCAGCGGCTACGAGCCGGCTCGCGATGGCTACCAGGTAACCCTGGAGCGCTACTACTCCGTGGGCGGCTCCGGCACCTGGGTGAAGGACACCTCCGCTTGGGGCGACCTGGTGAACGGCGCGCGCGTCGACTACCGCACCATCATCACCGGCGATGTGGAGATGCAGCAAGCGGCGAAGGATGCCACCGAGCCGCTGGCCGTCAAGGCGCTGGGCGAGCACAACCTGCTGAACGACCTGTGGCGCCATGGCACCTACGAGTTCGACAACCTGGAGACCTCCGGCGTGGTAGGCGACCAGTGGGTGGTCTACGGCTACAAGGTGCGGGTATCCGATTCCCGCGTGACCAACGGCAGCGTGCTGAAGGCCAAGAACCGCGTGGCCACCAAGGCCAACCCCGCCTATGATGGCACCGACCCCTTGGTGCCCGCCACCATCGATGTTTCCTATACCGAGGACTCCGACCTGTTCAGCGACAACGCGCTGGTAGATAACGGTGCCCCCGAAGAGCTGATCGTGCTGCTGGATCAGGTGGACGTGAACGGCCAAACCGCCGACGGCCGCACTTCCGTGGCTTCCAACATGATTTCCGCTCCCGCTTCGAACAACGGTGCGGTGGAAGCGGTGCTGACGGAGACTGGTCGCACCGCCATGATCAAGGACGGCCTGGCGGTATACGACCTCATGAGTGGCTACGACCGCGACCACAACGATGGCGGCATCGTGCCGGTGCCCACCTACCAGATCTCCGGCTACCTGTATGAGGACGCCGACTACGACGGTCTGTACAACTACCTGCCCGAGACCCGCACCGACACCGTGACCGGCAAGCCGGTCACCTACAGCGAAACCGGCTACAACAACAAGTCCGTCTACCTGCAGAAGTGGTTCTACGTGCCCAACAGCGGCACCGGCTGGGATAGCGTCATTCCGGCGGGCGCCACCGTGAGCTGGGTGAAGGCCGACGGCACCGCTGTCAATTCCCTGAGCACTGCCGACAAGGCTACCGCCAAGGGCGCGTGGGTGATGCTGGACGAGGCCAACGCCAACACGCCGGCGCTCAGCTTCTACGGCGTGGACAAGGACAATGCCTACACCGTTGACACCGCTGCCGCTATCGACGGCCGCGTGGAAACTCGCACCAACACCTATAAGACTATTACTGACACCGATCGCACCGTCACCGTGGCCAAGACCAACAAGGACGGCCAAGCGGTGGTGGATGAGAACGGCAAGCTCACCTACGAAACCGTTACCACCGATGTGGATGGCTACTTCCGCTTCGATAAACTGCCCACCGCCGGCTTCCTGACCGATGGGGCTGGCAACCGCACCTGGTATCTGATGGGCTATACCCTCGAGGTGGATGGCTCCAATGCCGAGAATGGCATGTTCTCGCTGTTGGTGACCAGCTACGAATGGCAGACCACGCCTTCTGACGCCATCAACTCCGATGTGCAGCCGATGCTCACCGACGATCAGGTGTATGCCGACGACGCTCATAGCACGCGCGATGCGGAATGGCTGGGCTACAACAGCGGCAATTATCCGGTGTATCTGGACGAGTCCACGGTACAAACCGGTACCGCCAAGCACCACACCGACTGGGTGGAGACGGTGGTGAATGCCGACGGCAGCACTCAGCAGATCACCCACGAGGGCAGCAAGGCCAACCCAAACGCTGCTCTTACCACCGACGGCGTGAACATTTACGGCAACGATGCCCAAATCACCCAGCGGGTGCAGGGCGGCGTGGCCCGCTTGAACGGCGTTTCGAAGAATGCGCTGGACGGCAAGCTGGTGCTGGCAGGCATGGCCGATGGCTCCACCAACGCCTCTCAGAAGGTGGCGGGCAGCCGCACCCAGATCAGCACTACTGCAGCTGGCTCGGTGGAGAGCACCGTAAATTACGGCTTCGACTTCGCCTCTGGCCAGAACCAAGAGGCCATGAACGCCGGCTACGCGCCGCCAGACCACACCAACCTCTACGGCGCGGTTTGGTTCGACAAGAGCTACACCGGCATCTACGACCCGGTCGAGGGTCTGAAGGGCTTCAAGGTGGCCCTCAGTCAGTACTACTTCGTGCCCGACTACAACGCGCTGGGCTACCAGCAGTTCGAGGACGAGGACGACAATCTGTTCCACTACGAGCACGATGACGCTCTGGGCCGCGATGTGCTGCATCTGGATTACTCTGCCAAGGGCAACGTCATCGTGGGCAACGGTTCCGACGGCGCCAATACGGTGTATCTGGTACGGGCCGGCCGCGCCTACAAGTACCAAGACCTGGTAGACGCTGGTAGCCGCAAGCTGTTCGCTTCTGGCACCTGGATGCTGAACCGCGACTTCGCCGGCAATGGCAATGAGTACCGCCCGGCCAAGCTTGAGTTCGACGGCAATGCCGCCGGCCTGACGGATGCCAGCGGCAACCCGGTGACGGTCACGGGGGCAACCAAGACCATCAACGGCAACAACTCCGCCCAGGTGACGCTGCCCGACTGCGGCTTCGCCGCCGCCGGCTACCACTTCGTGGGCTGGAACACCCAGGCTGACGGCCAGGGCGCCACCTACAACGTGGGCGACCAGTTCACGCTGGACGAGGCCGGCACCACCCTGTACGCCATGTGGGAAGCCGATGGCACCACCACCTTCCAGACGCTGCGCACCTTCGGCGCACGGTTGTTCTCGGCTCTGAGTGCCGGCAGCTCTGCCAAGGCCGCCAATGCTGTCAATGGCATCGCGGCGCTGGCCGAGGGCGATGCCACTGCCAAGCCTGCCAAGACTGAGGACTGGGAGCTGGTCACCCTCACCCAGGAGAAGGGCGAGTACCGCTTCTACGATCTGCCCGCTTATGTGGTGGTGGACGATGAGGTGGGCGATGTGACCGATCCGAACGCCATCAAAGACAACGTGTACCAGCCGCAGTCCGAGTGGAACCGCGTCGACCGTTATCAGAAGGGTGCCATTGCGGTGCAAGGCCCCGACGGTGATGTGCTGTACTACATGCCGCCGGCTGGCTATGATCCTTACGACACTGCCACCCCGTACCTGGTGGGCTACTCGGTGCGCGTTATCAACGACGACCCCGAAACTGCTGAGTACATGGTGTCCAAGTACCACGTGGACGCTCCGGGCCAGCGCACCTCCGACATCACGGAGTTCAACGCCAGCCTGAACGGCGACTACAACGTGGACGGCAACAAGGAAGAGGCCTTCGCCGTTGTGGCGCAAGAGTCCAAGAAGGAATCCGATATCGAGTTCGGTACCGACCGCTACGAGATCACCTACCGCGGCGTGCGCTACGACCTGGCCAACCGCCTGTACGAGAAGCTGGCGGGCGACGCGGGCCTGGTGCTGCAGAACCCGGTGCTGATTGCCGGCAAGGTGTGGGAGGACGCCGACGCCAACGGCCTGCAGGACGCCGAGGAAATCGGCATCCAAGGGGCTGTAGTGAAGCTGGAGCGCTACTGGTACGACACCTCCGGCCTGGGCTCGCTGGAGCCGCAGCCGGGCGAGACCGTGCCGGATATCACCCCCGACTCCACCAGCCTCACCGCCGAGCAGATTGCCGAGATTTACGCGCTGGGCGGCATGACCTATCCCGCTCCCGATGGTGCCGAGATCGAGGTGCCGCAAGACTTTACCGACGGTCAGATTGCGGCCATGGTGAACTGGATCAAGGAAATCCAGACGAAGGTGGAGGCCATTAACGCCAAGGTGGCGGGCAACGCTGCCCTTACCGAAGAAGAGACCGCTTACAAGGCCTCGGCTCTGAACCGCCTGCTTACGTTCGAGCGCATCTACAGCGACCTGGCCGATGGCTACTGGAGGCCGGTGGAGGGCTCCGATGGCAACTCTTCGCTTGAGCACGTCGATGCTGACGAGCGCATTGCCACGCCGCTGCAGGCCGCCATCTTCGTGGCCAGCGCCGATGCCGCCGACATCGTGGATGAGAGCGAGAAGGGTGTGTGGCGCCGCGACTGGACCTTCACCCAGGACAAGACCTTCGTGATGGTGGAGGGCGACGAGCTGTCCGCCGACAGCATCGACACCCGCCTCACCGATGAGGATGCCATCAACATGGTGGGCGACAACGGCGATAACCGCGACCAGATCTACTTCGACCAGAACGGTGCCGCCTACATCCCCGGCTCCGCCTTCGACACTACCGTTTCCTCCGGCGACTGGGCCTTCCTGGCTCCGGGCACCGGTACCCATAAGGTGGGCAGCACCGCCGAGTTCAAGGTGCTCTACGGCTACCGGGCGCGCATCATCAGCTACCCGAACGCCGAAGACTACCTGCACACCATCCAGCACGCCGGTGTGAGCATGGTGAACAACGCGGGCGCGGTGAACACCTACAACGAGGATGTGGCCGGCATCGACCGCATCAACTCCGACTACGACTACGCCACCCAGGCGCTGCGGCCCAACTATGACGACAAGAAGCTGGCATCGCTGCTCAGCGACAAGGTGCAAGTGGACGACAGCCTCACCGACCTCGAGGTGGGCGACCTGATTGTGGTCACCCGCCTGGCGGACGACTCCGAGCGCTCGTTCACCAACGGCCCGCGTGCTAAGTACGTGGATATCAACGGCGAGGGCCTGGTTACGGTTACCTTCGATGCCAACGGTGGCACGGGGGCTGCGATGGAGTCCCTCACCGGCCTGCTGCAAGAGTCGGTGATAGTGCCCGAGTGCACGTACACGCGCAATGGCTACGTGTTCATCGGCTGGAACACCATGGCCGATGGCTCGGGTACCACCTTCATGCCGGGCACCAACCCCAGCTTGAGTGGTCGGGTTTCCACCGTGTATGCTCAGTGGCAGCTGGATCCGGCTCTTGTGGGTACCGATGCCACGGTGAGCTTCGATGCCGGCGTGGCTTCTGCCACCGGCGAAACGACGGCGCTGGATGTGAAGTTCGGTGACTCCGTGACGCTGCCCGAGTGCGGCTTTGCGCTGGCTGACCATGAATTTACCGGCTGGAACACTTCTGCCGATGGCAAGGGCACTGCCTACGCCGCTGGCGAGACGCTGCTGGTAGATTCCGCCGCCATCACCCTCTACGCTCAGTGGAAGGTGCCGGTGGTGGACGAGAACAACAATCCGATCGCACGCATGAATGCTCGCGCCGCCGCGCCGGCTGCTCGTGCGGCCGACAAGCCCAATCCGCCGGTTAACCCGGACGGCTCCGACACATGGGCGCCGTTCCCGCCGGCAGGGGAGACCGAAACCCAAGCCAAGGCGCGCCTGGAAGGCTATCTGCTGCAGCTGTGGCCGCAGGGCGGGGCCACCGATGAGGCGGCCGTGAATGCGGCCATCGCGGCGGGCGTGGACTGGATCTCGAAGGCCAGTGTGTCCGACCTGCGCGATATGTCCGGCCTGCATCGCTCGGTTATCTTCGGCGATCCGGTGGACAAGTTCGACAACAATACCGGTGCAGCGGGCGCCGATGGCAAGCAAGACCTCAAGTACGACTCCTACACCGACGAGTGGGTGCGCGTGCACGAGGGCAACGGCTTCGATGCTCTGAACAAGGCCTATGTGGCCCGCATGGAAGACCTCAACCGCGAGGCCACCTACCGCTGGTCCGACGTGAAGTGGTTCGACTCCGTGAACCACGACTTCGGCCTGGTGCCGGTGGCGCGGCAGTCCATCAGCGGCATCGTGTGGCAAGACACCAACTACGATGGCCTGCAGTCGGCAGGGGAGAGCCGTCGCTTCGCCAACATTCCCGTCACCCTTGAGCGTTTCTGGTGGGGTGTCAAGGCCGATGGCACCACCGGCTGGGTGGCCGACGACGACTTCAACAACTCCGAGCGCGCCCATACGGTGAGCGACGCCAATGGCTTCTGGATCTTCGAGGAGCTTGAGGTGGCCGGCACCACTGGCACCGGCTCGAAGGTGTACGGCTACCGCGCCAAGGTGGACAGCCTGCCGGGCGGCTACGGTGTGACCCACATCAACCGCGGCAATAATGGCGCTGTGGACTCCGACCTGAATGAAGACAACAAGATCCTCGAGCCGGGCGAGCCCTACGACGGCATGATCATCCTGGCCGACTGCTACGAGGGCAATGACGCCAATGCTGCCGTGAATCCGAATGGCCCCGCCGGCACCGTGTGGATGATTGGCAAGGGCCACGACGACGAGCACAACGACACCGGCTTGGTGCCCTACGCCACTGCGGCTATCGCTGGCATCATGTTCAACGATCCCGAGAACGATGGCCTGAAGGGCAGCACCTTCGAGCCCATCCCGGGCCAGACCATTTACCTGGATCGCATGGTCATCCCCATGCCCGACCAGCTGCCGGTAGGCTTCAACGCTGCCAGCTATGTGTCCACGGCCCTGCGCGACATCACCGCGAGCGGCATCGTGAACAACAGCGGTTGGACTCAGGTGGCCAGCCAGACCACCGGCGCCGACGGCAGCTACCGCTTCGAGGGCCTGCCCATGGTGGACGGCAACAACCAGCCTTACATCTACCGGGTGCGCGCTGCGAAGCCGGCCGAGGCGCAGTTCGTGGCCATCAACCGCGGCAACAACGACAACAACGACTCCGACTGGATGAACATGGTGGGCTCCGGCAGTGTGGGCATCACCTGCCCGATGGCCGTGCTGGGCGCCTTCGACGCCGTGCGCACCACCCCCAACGCCTACGGCCACATGTTCAACCTGCTCACCGCCTACAACTGGACTCCGGAAGTAGGCCGGGCGGTGGATCTGGGCGTCACCGGCGCCGACCTTGGCAAGATTCCGCCGCTGAAGAAACTGTTCCCCAAGCTGGGCGATAGCATCTGGCTGATGCTGGGCCTGGCCGCGGCGCTGCTGGCAGCCCTCATCCTGCTGCTCATCGCCCGCCGCAAGAAGAAGGAAGAAGAGGAAGAGAACTAGACATTTCCGCAGCACGGGATTGCCGACCCCGATCCCGCTGCCACCACGGGCCGTCTACCCCACGGCCCACAAGGAGCCCCGCTTACCCCGGCGGGGCTCCCTTGTTTATGCCTGCTCGGGCTCTTGGGGTCTTAAAAGGTCGTAGATAAAGGGCTTTTTATGAGCTGAAAGGTCGGACTTTTACAACCCGGGGCGGATTCAAAGCCCAAACTGCGCGCGGTATCTTTTCCCTATCGAGAAGGACTCGAGGGGAGTGCTTTACCGGGCGTTTTGGGGTAACGCTACATTCATCATCACCTCCCTTCGATCTCTTTCGTGTCTTGAGGGTTCCGGTGGCCAAGCGTATGGAGCAAGGCCGGAGAAGGGAGTTCGGGTATGGCACGTAAAAAGATCTTCTATGGGTATAGGTTTATGAGCCGCCCGACATCTCATCGCGGGGAGGCCCCGGCGAGCGGTTCGCCGAGCGCAGGCCTGTCGAACCGGCCCACCTCCGGGAGAGCGGCAAGCGAAAACCTATAGGTTTTCGCCATCGGTTTCTTCGCAGAACCACCACATATAGTCCCTGGAGGGGGGTTAAATATGCAAGTTATGTGCAATATCGGCCCTGAGCTGCCCAAGGGTTTTCCGAGGGGTGCAAAATTACCCGAGGCAAATTGTCAAGGGGTCGGCTCGATTTGGTTGCCAATTGGTAAAGGCGCGCAACGCCAAAGAGCGTATGCAGCACCGTTCGCGGCGATGTCCCATGGCATATAGCATCTAATAAGGAGGTCAAGTAGATGTTGAAGTTTAACCGTCTGAAGATGGCCGGTGCCATTGCCCTTACCATCGCACTCGGCGGGACCATGGTGGCTTGCGGCAACAATGGTGCCGCGAACGGCGGTATTTCCGACACGTCCCAAGGCGTGGCTGCTACGGTTAAGGTCAAAGACAAGGACGACAAAGAGCTTACCCTGCAGATTGGCGAGAAGATTGTCACCGAGTACGTGCAGGATTTCCGCGAGCGCCAAGAGCTGACCGATGACGAGGCATGGGCCAAATGGATGGCGGACAATGCGCTCACCCCGGCCGATGTGCGCACCCAGGTCATCAATTTCTACGAGCAGGAACTGCTGCGGGATGAAGCCGCCAAGATGTACGATGTGAAGGTGGAAGAGTCCGAGGTGCAGGAGGCCTTGCAGTCGATTAAGGATCAGTTCGACAGCGACGAGGCCTATCAGGAGGCCCTGGCCGCCACTGGCATGTCCGAGGAAGAGTACGTAGAGAAGGTGCTGGAGCCCAATACCCTGCAAACCAAGCTGGCTGAGGCGGTAGAGGCCGCCGAGGGCAACAACACCGATGTTGACGCCCAGGCACTGGCCATGGCCCAGAGCATGGAGAGCGTGCTGGACGGCGCCCGTCGCTCCAGCCACATCCTGTTCAACGCTGAGGACGAGGCCACTGCCAATGAGGTGGTTGCCCAGCTGCGTGATGGTTCCTTAAGCTGGGACGATGCTGTGGCCCAGTACAGCATCGACGACTACTCCAAGTCTAACGGCGGCGACAACGGGTGGAACGCGATCAACACCTTCGTTGAGGCTTACGACAATGCCCTGGTACAGCTGAACGCCGACGAGATTTCCGATCCGGTTACTTCCGACTACGGCATTCACATCATCAAGTGCACCGAGGTGTACCAGGTGCCCGAGGGCGGTATCACCTCCCTGGATCAGCTGCCCACTGAAATTGCCGAGGCCATGCGCCTTCAGGTGGAGAACTCCTCTTCCGACACGTTCACCGCTTGGTTCTCCAATTTCCTGAACAGCGCTCAGCTGGACGTTCATGACATGCCGTCCGGCCTGCCCTACGATGTGGACATGAGCGCCTACACCGCCTCTAACGACGAGGCCACCCAACAGCCGGAGAACGGTGTTGAAGGTACCGAGGCTCCCGTCGAGGGCGACCAGCCCGCCGAGGGCGAGCAACCTGCCGATCAGCCTACCGAGGGCGGCAACGCTGCCGACCAGCAGCCCACCGAGGGCGCTGAAGGCGGCGAGGGCACCGAGGGTGCTCAACCTGCCGACCAGGCGGCCAATGAGGGCGGCGAAGGCGGCGAGGCCACTCCGGCTCAGTAACAGCCAACCCGCGGGCCGCATAGCCTGCAGGCTTTTGGCCAAATCGCAGCCTTTCAAAGGGCAATGCAGCCAGCATTGCCCTTTTTTGTGCCTTTTTGCGGGCGTTTTCGTTGACAGGGGTTGTGGGCGGCTTATAATGCAAAAGTTCGCTTTCAAAAGCCCCGTATACGCATGGCTTGACAAGGAAGCGCGGCGGATGGGAGTCCAGGCCCGGATGCGCGCGTCGGCGTAGGAAACCGGCATCCAAGTCACCTGCACTTTTGAAAACTAACATCTCTGGCGGACGGTTTCTGTTCTGCTATCGCGGCTGCCACGCCGACGCAGGCCAGGAGGCTTCACCCGCCCGGCAGAACCTGCAACTATTTGGAGGATTACAGTGAAGACGTATCATGCTAAACCCGGTGAGGTTGAGCGCGAGTGGGTGCTGATCGATGCCACCGACCAGGTGCTCGGTCGTGTTGCCACCAAGGCCGCTCAAATTCTGAAGGGCAAGCACAAGCCGCAGTACACCCCGCACGTTGACACGGGCGACTTCGTGATCATCATCAACGCGGACAAGATTCGCGTGACGGGCACGAAGGCGGCTTCCAAGAGCTACTATCGTCACAGTGGTTACCCCGGTGGGCTGAAGTCCGAGACCTTTGAAGAGGCCATGGCCAAGCACCCCGAGCGCGTGATCGAGCATGCCGTGAAGGGCATGCTGCCGAAGAACACGCTGGGCCGTGCAATGGGCATGAAGCTGAAGGTGTACGCTGGCCCCGAGCATCCGCACATGGCTCAAAAGCCGCGTCAGATTGAACTGGAGGGTTAAACCATGGCGAATGAAGCTCTGTATTACGGCACTGGCCGTCGCAAGAACGCCATCGCGCGCGTGCGTTTGGTTCCCGGCACTGGCAAGGTAACCGTGAACGGCCGCGAGGGCGCCGAGTACTTCGGCCGCGAGCAGCTGCTGAAGAACGCGCTGGTTCCCTTCAAGGTAACCGACACCACCGACCACTTCGACGTGATCGCCAACATCCATGGCGGCGGCGTCTCCGGGCAGTCCGGCGCTCTGCGTCTGGGCATCTCCCGCGCCCTGCTGCAGGCTGGCGATTATCGCGCCGAGCTGAAGAAGGCCGGTTTCCTCACCCGCGATGCCCGCGTGGTGGAGCGCAAGAAGTACGGCCTGAAGAAAGCCCGCAAGCGCCCGCAGTTCAGCAAGCGCTAAGGTTTATTTCGGCGGCCTATCGGCCATCGGAATGTTGGGAATCTTCCAGCAACGAAAAGAACCCGCCCTTGTGGCGGGTTCTTTTTTGTGTCAAACACCGTCGCCTCATTTAACTCAATTGGGGAAATTGAGTACAATTGAGTTAAAAATCGGGTCAAAATTTAACTCAATTAGAGCTATAACGTTCAATTGAGTTAAAAAATGATCTCAAATTTAACTCAATTAGCGCCAAATCATGCAATAGTGTTAAACAGGGCGACAGATGGGCTGCCACCCTATTCCCGTCCTGCGTCCTCGATGCGGTAGGGGGTGGTTTGGTACACGTAGTAGTTCAGCCAATTGGTGTACAGCAGCTGGGCATGGGCCCGCCAGGTGGCGCGAGGCGTAGCGGTGGGGTCGTCACCGGGGAAATAGTGGGCCGGCAGCGCCATGGGGAGCCCCTTCGCGATGTCGCGGTCGTACTCCGCCTTCAAGGTGTCGCGGTCGTATTCGGGGTGGCCGAACACGAAAAAGTGGCGGCTGTCCACGCTTTTGGCGATGTACACTCCCGCCTCGGGTGATGAGGCCACCACTTCCAGCTGCGGGTGGGCATCGATGTCTTCTCGGGCCACGGTGGTGTAGCGGGAGTGCGGCGCGTAAAAGCCATCGTCGAACCCGCGCATGAGAGGACTGAAGGGTTTTTCTACCTCATGTTGGAACACGCCGAACATCTTTTGCGGTAGTTCGTGCTTGGCCACTCCGTAGTGGAAGTAAATGCCCGCCTGCGCTCCCCAGCAAATGTGCAGCGTGGAGTGCACATGGGTGAGCGACCACGCCATGATCTCGCACAGCTCGTCCCAGTAGTCCACCGACTCGAAGTCCAACAGCTCCACTGGTGCGCCGGTGATGATGAGCCCGTCGAAGTGCTGATCGCGAATCTCTTTGAATGTGGTGTAGAACGACTCCAAATGCTCGGCGGTCACGTTCTTCGCATCGTGGGACGCGGTTTGCAGCAGCTCCACCTCTACCTGCAAGGGAGTGTTCGACAACTTGCGCAGGATTTGCGTCTCGGTGGTGATTTTGGTGGGCATAAGGTTCAGCAGCAGTACACGCAGGGGACGGATGTCCTGGTGCATGGCGCGGTACTCGGTCATTACAAATATGTTTTCGGCTTCCAACGCCGCCGTTGCCGGCAGCGAGTCGGGAATGCGAATGGGCATAGTGGTTCCTTTCTACCTGTTCAAGAAACTATAGCGAATGGAACAAATGGCGAAAGGGGCGTCTCGGCATTCGGGTTATCCGATTATCGGGTAACTGGCTATAACGAATTCATGCCCCAGTTTCGCCGGTTTCTGAAGCAGCAGCGTCAAAGTTCCAACTAGAATTGCTGCCGTTGTTTTTTGAAAGGAACTGCAATGACTCAGTCTATCGATACTGTTTGCGTGCAAGGGGGTTATCGGCCTGGCGATGGCGATCCGCGCCAAATTCCCATCTACCAGAACACCACCTGGAAGTACGACACCTCCGAGCATATGGGCAAGCTGTTTGACCTGGAAGAGTCCGGTTACTTCTATACTCGTCTGGCCAATCCCACCAACGATTTCGTGGCGGCGAAGATTGCCGAGCTGGAAGGTGGCACGGCGGCTATGCTCACCAGCTCGGGACAGGCGGCCAACTTCTTCGCGGTGTTCAACATTGCCGGTGCAGGCGATCACGTGGTGGCATCCTCGGCCATCTACGGCGGCACTTACAACCTGCTGGCCCACACCATGGGTCGTATGGGGCTGGAGTGCACCTTCGTGGATCCCCATTGCTCCGATGAGGAGCTGGAGGCGGCTTTCCGCCCCAATACCAAGTGCGTGTTCGGCGAGACCATTGCCAATCCGGCGTTGGCCGTTCTGGACATCGAGCGCTTTGCGGCGGCGGCCCATTCCCACGGGGTGCCGCTGATCGTGGACAACACCTTCCCCACACCGGTGCTGTGCCGCCCCTTGGAATGGGGGGCCGACATCGTAACCCACTCCACCACCAAGTACATGGACGGCCACGCCGCCACGGTGGGCGGAGCCATTGTGGACGGCGGCAAGTTCGACTGGTGCGCCCATGTGGACAAATTTCCCGGCTTGTGCCAACCGGACGAGAGCTACCACGGGGTGGTGTACACCGAGCGCTTCGGGCTGGAAGGGGCCTTCATTACGAAGGCCACGGCGCAGCTGATGCGCGATCTGGGCTCCATCCAGAGCCCCCAGAACGCGTTCCTCATCAATTTGGGGCTGGAGAGCCTGCACCTGCGCATGGCCCGGCATGCGGAGAACGGCCGTGCGGTGGCAGAGCACTTGGCCGCACATCCGAAGGTGACTTGGGTGCGCCACCCCTCCCTTCCGAGCGATGAGGAGTTCGCGCTGGCGCAGAAGTACCTGCCAGACGGCAGCTGCGGCGTGGTGAGCTTTGGCGTGACCGGTGGCCGCGCCGGGGCCGAGGCGTTCATGAAGAACCTGAAGCTGGGGCAGATTGCCACCCATGTGGCCGATGCCCGCACCTGCGTGCTGCACCCCGCCAACGCCACCCATCGCCAAATGAGCGATGCCGAGCTGGTCGCGGCCGGCATCAGCCCCGACCTCATTCGCCTCTCCTGCGGCATCGAGTCCGCTGCCGACCTCATAGCCGACCTGGACCAAGCGCTGGCAGCTGTGGAATAGCCCGAGGCGTTTAGCCTGCCAAAAACGGCGAAGGGCTTTGACGGTAGAGGATGGTCAGGCGGTGCATGGCGCGGGTGATGGCCACATATAACAGGTGGCGGTCCGCTTCGGTGGCGTACTGGCGGTCGTCAACGTCTAACAGCACCGCTTCGTCGAATTCGAGGCCCTTCGCCAGCCTCACTGATGTGACGGCAATGCCGGCAGGGAAGATCTCGGTACGGTCGGTAATAAGCGCAATAGCAGGAGAAGCGCCCGGCAATTGCGGGTTTACCGTGCCTTTTTCGTCGATGGCGTCTGGCTGATCGTCCCTCTGGGCGATTGGGGCTTGCGCCCTTTCTTCGCTGCTGCCGCTATCTAACTGCCCACCGTTTTGAGCTGCGAAGGCGTGTTCTTGCCGCACCTGCAGAAGCTCTGCGTAACGGGCAGCTAGCAGGTCGGACTTGCAGATAATGCCCAACGTGCGATGTTCTGAGCCTTTCCAGCGCTCGATGGCTTCGTCCAGCGCGGCCACTACCCCTAACGTGTCGCCGCAACGTACCAAGCGGGGCTCTTCTCCGTGTCTCTCCATTGCCATGAGCCCTTCGACGGGCATAACCCGTTGCGCCAACTGGGCAATTTCCCAGGTAGAGCGGTAGCTGCGCATCAGTTTTACCACACGCACGCCTCCCGCTCGCCCGGACGCTTCATAACGGAAGGCAATCGCCTCTGGCGTTTCGCCGTTGCGGCCATCTACCAGCTGGTTCACATCTCCCAGAAGCGTCTTATCGCAAGAAAACAGCCGCGCCAGAGCTTCGTGCTGCACGGGGGACAGATCCTGCATCTCGTCTACTACAAGCTGCTTCACCTGCGCAGTTTCGAGAAAGCCGTCCGCTCCTTTGAAGGCCAGGGCGCAAAGGAGCAGCGGGAAGGCGTCCTCCCATTCCACTGTTCCCTGTGTCGGAGAATGAAAGAGCTTGCTCTGCCCGGTGTCTGCCAAAAAGCGCTTATACAGTGCCAATGGGTTTTTCGCTCGCATCATGCGCAGCAGGCGCCCCTTTAGCTCTTTGCGTGTTGGCATAGCGTGGGCATAGCGGCCGAAAGTGCGGGTGCTGGCCAGGGAGAGGGTGTCTCCGGCCATGAGGTCTAGCCGCTCTTCGAAGGGCACCGGCGCGTAGACATCAAATCGTTCTGCAAGCCATTCTGCCTCTGCAATGTCGCCGCCCACGGCAAGGTCGCGAGGCTCGAACAGGGGCGTAAGGGAGGCGTGATGCCGCGAGAGCGATTGGGGCGAGTCGTCCGGAGGGTTTGCCCTTTTGGCTCCCTTGGTGGTCTGCTGCGTATCGACGCGTCCTTTTTCGCTGGCCAGCACGGTGCCTGCCCGAGAATCTGCACATTTCGCCAGTTGCGCATCCAGCCATTCAACTAGTTGACGGGCGAAGGCGGGGGTGCTCTTTGCGGCAGCCCGCTGTGCGCGGGCGGCGTCGGCCTCGTCGGCGAAGGAGCGGGGCGGCTGCACCTTCGCCGTTCCCTCAAGCAGCTGCTGTGCCAGGCCGTGCAGGCTCCACTGGCGCACTGGCTCTTCTCCCAGTTCCGGCAGCACGCCGGAAATGTAGTCGGAAAACACGCTGCTAGGGGAGAGGATGGCCACCGATTGCGCGTTCAGGCGGTCTTTCTGCTGGTAGAGCAAGTAGGCGATGCGATGAAGCGCGATGGAGGTTTTCCCCGATCCGGCCACCCCTTGAATGACCAGTGTGCCCGGCTGTTCGTCGCGGATGATGGCGTTCTGCTCCTTCTGGATGGAGGATACGATGTCGTGCATTTTGGCGTCTGAGGCGCGGGACAGGGCGTGGGCCAGCACCTCATCGCGTACGCTGGAGTCGGAATCCACCGCATAGGCAAGTTGGCCGTGCTCGATGGCCAGCTGTCGTTTCAGCACCAGTTTGCCTTCGCGCCTGCCCGATGGGGCGTCGAAAGTGGCTGGCCCCGGCTCGAAATCATAGAATAGGCTGGCCACGGGGCTGCGCCAGTCGGAAATCACCGAGTTGCTTCTCCAGCTGAAAGCCGATCGGCCAATATATGTGGCGAAGGTGTCGGAAGCTTCGCAAAAGTCCACGCGGGCGAAATAGGGGGAGTCCAGCAGTTTGCGCAACCGCTGCCGCGAAAGGGCAGCCGAGGCGGCTTGCTGATCCATGCGGTTCAACTCGAAGGCGGAAAGATGGGCCTCTTCGGGCGATAGCTCGCCGCGGGCATCCGCCAAGTATGCGCCAGTTTCCCGATGACCTTCCGCCATGCGGGCGCTGAGGGCATCCGCCCGCGCCACGGCGCTCTCCACTAGTTGCAATACTTGTTTCAGATGAGCGCGCTCTTCGCTTTCGATACTTGTCACGGTTTCTCCTTCCACGCGTTGGGCTCACGAGGTGAAAAGCCTGGCAATTCCAGGCCTTCTGCTGTTCCAACGAGCGGTCGGCTTTTGTGCCCAAGGGGCTGTCCGGGCAAGACGACATCGAGGTGGGGGAGTAATCCTAGTGATGCATTGGCGCAGCTGATCCTTTGCCGCACCGACCTTCATAAAATGTACATACTGGGCTGCCGGATTAGGCGTTGCAGCAGCGGGTGGGGAGGCAGCTACCTCATAGGCTGCCAGCACTCGGTTTCCAGGAACTGCTTCACTGCGGTGTTGGTGCTGTCCTCGTAGTAGCCGATGAGCAACGGCTTGAATTCGCCCACCTTCGATTCAGGCACAATCAGGGTACCGCCGCCCTTTCCGATGAGGTACTGGTTGGCGAAGATAAAGGCCGTCCGTTTGTTGCCATCGATGAACGTTTGGGCTTTCATGCAATAAAGGGCCAGGTCGATGGCAGTGGCAATGGGCGATCTGCCTTGTGCCACGATAGACGCCAGAGCCTCCTTCACCGATGCCTCTTGCGGAATCAGTGGAACGTAATCGGTGCCCCCTATGATTACCGGCACGCTGCGCAATTGGCCGCCGTATTCGAAGAATCCCTCGTTGACGAGTTTGGCGATGTGACACAAAAGCGCCAGGTCGGTGGGGCACTCGATAGTGCTTTTGTCCAGCACGAATTCCCAAGCGTGTTTCAGGTTGAGGATCTTTTGGACATCAGATGCCTTCATGCCGTTGACGATGCCGTTGTCGATGATCTCTTCCGTTTGGGGGAAGGTGGTGGACACGCCCTCAAGAATTGCCTGGTCGTAGATGAGAGATTTCATGCGCGAGCGGGCAAAATCGATATTGAGCAGCACGTCTGGCGGCAGCTCTTCTTGCGCGTAGCCTAGAAGCGCCAGCTTTTTGTCGATGGCCCGCAGCTGGCGCTTGATGGCGCGAAGTTCGATGGCCTGTCGTTGCAGAAGGCCGTAGAGCTCGTCAGAGTAAACGTCCAGGTAGGTTGACGTGTTTCTTCCCGCAACGCGAGAACGGGCATACAAAAACCGCTTTCCACCGCGCTCTTTCACCTCGATGCTACCATCGAAGGGGATGAGGGCACGGCGGGCATTTAAGTCAGCGCGCTGCTCTAAAAGGATTCGTTTTTCATCTATAGGGCTCATGAGCACCTTTCTTGGGGTACGTTTTTGGAAGATTCTAGCAGGTTTGCACCCCAATGAGTGGCAACAGAATACCTATTGGGGTACATTCTTGATAAACATCAACGAGTTTGTACCCCAATGGAGAAGTAACTGCGCGCCTTGTGCCCAGAACAAGCGCCTATTCTGGGCACTTTACCCGTGATGAGGTTTTGCGTGGCGGTTTTCGCACCGCCAAGCCCAGAACAAGCGCCTATTCTGACCACCTGGGCTGCAACCGCCCCCCTCGGGGCTACCCACACGCCCTTGCGCCCAGAACAGGCGCCTATTCTGACCGCCTTCGCAGTGAGCACGTCCGGAAGGGCAGCAGGCTGGGTGTAATGGCCAGAACAAGCGCCTATTCTGGCCGCTCTGTCTGGTGTTCTGCCGCTTGGGAGGGGGAGCGGAGACTGAGTGGGGAGGTCGTCTGGGCGGGGGGAGTGGGACCTAGGCGGGAGGTGCCGCTTGGAGCGGTGACAGGCGCCGCTTTCCGGGAGGCGCTAACTTCCACCGTCCCCTTCCCCTATACTGGGCGCATCCTAATGGGCGTAGCCCGACTTCCCGATAGCGAGGGGAAGCGGGCATATGACAAGGAGCAAACAATGAGCAAAGGCACCAATGGCCTTCAGGGGTGGCTTGCCCCCCTGCGCGGCCAACTTACCCTGCGCGGCTGCATTATCGGCTTGGTGGGGTGCATCATCATCACCGCTTCGTCGGTGTACACGGCGCTCAAATTGGGCGCGCTTCCCTGGCCCATCATCTTTGCGGCCATCATTTCCCTGTTCTTCTTGCGGGCGCTGGGCAGCCGCTCGCTTAACGAGGCCAACGTCACTCACACCATCATGTCGGCGGGCGCCATGGTGGCGGGCGGTCTTGCCTTCACCATTCCCGGTGCGTGGATGCTGGGGCTGGCGGACGAGGTTTCCATTCCCGAGATATTCGTGGTAACGCTGGGCGGCGTGGCGCTGGGCCTGGTGTGCACCGGGCTTTTGCGCCGCTACTTCATCGAGGAGGCGCGGCTGGAGTTTCCCATGGGCGTGGCGGCGGCCGAGGCGCTAAAAGCGGGCAATGCCGGCGGCAAGGTGGGGAAGAAGCTGTTCGGCACCATGGGGCTGGCGGGGCTCTATACTGCGCTGAAGAACTTCGTGCCGGGCATCCCCGCCATTTTCTTCGGCAATGTGTCCATTCCCGGTGTGGCGTTCGGCATCTACAACTCACCCATGATGCTGGCGGTAGGCTTTCTGGTGGGCACCGGTGCCGTGGTGGCGTGGTTCATCGGCGCCCTGTTCGCTAACTTCGGCATCGTGGTAGGGGGCACCGCGCTGGGGCTGTGGACCCAAGAGGCAGCCGGCGGCATCGTGTCTAGCCTTGGCATGGGGCTCATGATGGGCTGCGGCTTCACCGTTATCCTGAAGAACATCCTTCCCTCTGGCCTGCGAGCCCTGCGCAAGGCCGTGTGCAGGGACGCTGCAGCAAGCAACGGCACTGCGGCTGTGCAGGGTAGCGAAGGCGGTGCAGACGCGCACGCTGTCAGGCAGGGACTCACGAATGCTGCCGCCGATCCGTTTGCTTCCGGCACCGAGCCCCTTGTCGACCAGGGAATTGCTGGCGAAGGGCAGGCTGCCTGTTGCCAGGGGAAGCTGGTGGGCGGCGAGGGCGCTCATACTTCCGTTTCGTTTGACTCTGGAGATGCCGACCAATCTTCGCGGCGCCGCAGCATCGCCGGTTTGGCGGCGCTACTGGTGGCGGCCGCCGCGCTTGCGGTGTGTCTGGGGCTGGGGGTGTCGCCGCTGGTGAGCATCGTGGTGGTGGCCCTTACCTTCGTCACTACTGCCATGAGCGCCCAAAGCGTGGGCCAGACCGGCATCGACCCCATGGAGATTTTCGGTCTCATCGTGCTTCTGCTGGTGGCGGCGTTCTCGTCCACGGCGCAAGCGGCCCTGTTCCTCATTGCGGCGTTCGTGGCGGTGGCCTGCGGCCTGGCAGGAGATGTGATGAACGACTTCAAGGCGGGCCACGTGCTGGGCACTAGCCCCACGGCACAGATGGTGGGCCAGGCTATTGGCGCGGTGGTGGGCAGTTTCGTGGCAGTGGCAGTGGTGGTGTTGCTGCTGAACGCCTACGGCCCCGATGCCTTCGGTCCGGGCAAAGAGTTCGTGGCCGCGCAAGCCAGCGTAGTGGCCACCATGGTCACTGGCGTGCCCAGTGTTGCGGCATTCGCCATCGGCATAGTGGCGGGCATGGCGCTGCAGTGGGCGGGGCTGCCGGCCATGATGATCGGCCTGGGGGTGTACCTGCCCTTCTACATGTCCTTCAGCGGCTTTCTGGGGGCTATGGTGAAAGTGGCGGTGGACGCGGTGCAGAAGCGCCGCTTGGCGAACCTGACGCCCGAGCAGCGTGCCCAGCGCGAGGCCGATGCGCAGGAAACCGGCCTGGTAATAGCCTCCGGCGTCCTGGGCGGCGAGTCTATCGTAGGCGTGATCCTAGCCATGCTAGCCGTCTTCGCGGGGTAGGGGAAGCGAGGCAGCCCCATATCCTCATCGTACAACTTGGGACGGCCGGCGGTTATTCTTCCGCAGCCTTCCCAAGTTCCCTCCCCATACTCTTTGGCTATAGCGTCTAGCATTTCATCGGTGAGAGCTGTTTCGTTTTCAGCTTTAAACCCCATTTCCCTTCTTTCTACAAAAGTCCGGCGGGGATTATGAGGGTGTTCGCGTTCAAGGCGCCGAACATTTGCGCGGCGCACACTATGGCTCCGCGGCCAACAGGCATCGAGCCTTTATCCAGTGTTTTGAAACTCCTGATCATCCCCAGGTTCGGCGATGCGGTCTTCTTGATCTCGATGGGGTGCAACACGCCGTTCTCTTCGATTATCAGGTCTATTTCTTTCGCGTCGTGATCGCGGTAGTAGTACAAGGGCGGCTCCACGCCAGTATTCAAGAAACTCTTGTACACTTCGGACACCACGAAGTTTTCCACAAATGCCCCCGCCATCGCACCTGCTCCTAGTGTTTCTGGGCTTGACCAGCGGGTGAGGTGGGCAACTAGGCCACAGTCGTGGAAGTACAGCTTTGGGGCGCGTACCGTGCGCTTGAGCTGGTTGTTCGAATAGGGGTGCAAGTAAAAGATGATGCCTGACTTCTCCAGCACTGCCAGCCATGCCTTCGCCTTTTCCTGCCGAATGCCAACGTCTTGGGCTATGGAGGCCACATTGAGCAGCTGCGAGCATCGGGCGGCGGTGGCCCTCATGAAATCGGCGTATTGCAGGGCATCCACCGAGCCCAACAGTCGCCGCACGTCCCGCTCGATGTAGGTTTGAATGTAGCTGGAGTAGAAGACAGGCAGGTTTGCCTGCTTTCCTGAGTCGATACTGGGCATAGAGCCCTTGAAGATGGTGTCGAACAACTGTGAGATGGACAACGGCGAGGCGGTTTCTTGACGCTTCCGCCAGAAGTCGATGTCCAACGAAAATGCCCCTCCAGACAGCTGTCTCACCTCTTTTTGGGTGAGGGATGATAGTGGGAGTATGGCAGCACGGCCCGCCAGCGATTCCCCTGCTAGCTCCATGAGCCTGAACTGCTGCGACCCTGTTAGCCAGAACGAGCCGGCGGGTGCCCCCTTATCCACCATCATCTTGATTTCGCTAAAAAGATTGGGGGCATATTGCACCTCGTCCACCAGGATGGGGGGGCGATGGATTTGGAAGAACATCGCCGGATCCTCGGTGGCAAGTTGGCGATTTGAGAGGTCGTCGAGCGTAACCTGCTCAACGGTCTCGTCGCGCTGCTGGAGAACATGCTGGAGCAGTGTCGATTTTCCTACCTGGCGTGGGCCGGTAACCAAAATTGCGGAGTATTCGGCTGCAACGGAGCTGACCAGGGGCTCTATGGCACGATCGATATAGGACATAGTGTGTGCTCCTGACTATATCGGGTAAAATACAACTAACATGGATTATACCCGATTTATGAGGGAATAGCTTGTGAGCGCGCCAGCCCAGTCGTGGGCGATGGTGCCATGCACCCAACTGCCGATCTTGACCATTACGGCAGGAGGCTTTCTTTCCCGCGAAGAATGTGCGAGCTCGAACGCTAGGCGGGTGCCATTTTGGTTCATGGCGTGACGGCCTGGATTTTCGGATTGCAAGTTTCCAAGGCGTTTTGGAACAGAGCGCTTTTGGTTCCATGGTTTGTCTCCTCGGCTCTGGTGCGCCCAGTTGCCTGCAGTTTCGCAGTTGATATCATGGCCACCGGCGAAAATGGCTCAGCGCTGGTGTGTTCCCCAACAAGGGACGCAAGTGGTGGTGCTTTTTTGCAGTCGATAGTTACGCTAATTGAAGGAGGTGAGAGGATGTCGAAGAAGCCTAAGGCGAAAGTGCCGAAATCAGGTACGGTATGGCGCCAAACAGCCGATGAAGCCACATTGGTCCAGAATCCGCGCTACAACGGTTTTGCTTGCGGCCATGGAGTCCATGGCGAAACGAAGTACAGCCGAGCGAAAGCCAAACGCGCTTGGCAAAAGCAACTGCGACAAGAAGGAGCCTCTCGGGCCCCCTTCCCTTTTCATGGGCTTGTATCCTCCTTTTGTGACCAGAATTGCGCGTTTTCGAGTTTCGGTTCCAAGCTCTAGGCTTCAAGCTCTAAATTCCAGGCTCCAGATTCTGGTGGCATCTGATCGGGCTAGGGTGGCCGTGCGTGGATTATCGTGAAGGCGGGGTAGGGCGGCCAAAGACTCAGCCTGCGGCCGAAACTATCCTTCGAAGAACTCCTCGCGGGCATGGGCCAATTCTTGGAAGGTTGGCAAGTGCCGATGAGCTGGACGGCGCCTGCGACTATGCAGGCATCGTGGCGAAGCGCCTTTCTTTCGGCGATCACGCGCATCCCTATACCGATGCCGATATCCACCATGTGGTGAACGTGGGAAACAATCCCTCCTACGTGTATGTACTGCGAAACCACGAATGGAAGGTGGGCTAGCGCTTGCGCGTATCGGCGCGTAGGCGTATATCGTGGAACAGGGATCGGGGGCAGTATTCAGCCCCCGGTTTCCGTCTTTAGGGTTTGGCGATATTCAGGGTTTCCAGGAATGATTGGAACGCCTCGGTAAAACAATGGCCTGCTAGGTCTATGAGTGGCGCCTTGTGTCCCTTCAGCGAGAGCAGCTCCAAGTTCAGCGTAAACACATCGGTGCTGATGGGGATGATGACGATATCTGGATTTGCCGCAACCGCCGGAAGCACCAAAGGCCCTGGTACAAGATATAGGTTCAGGCCCATGTTATCCACGTAGCGAACCGCATCGTATTCGCTATCTGCCGGCACGGGGGCCACGGTGAAGGTTATGTCGGCCTTTTCAAGTAGCTTCCGATAGGCGTGGAAGTGCGGCGAGAAGTCGGGGCCCACGAACTGCACGAAGCAGCCGCCATTCAGCATGTCCCTGTTTATAAGGCGCTCTTTGGCCAAAGGGTGCTCGCGGCGGACAGCCAAGGCCATCGGAAGCTTGCCCACAAGCATGTGATCAATATCGCTATAGGCCGCTTCGTCAAAGCACGAACAGTAGATCAAGGCGCCATCGGCGTTGTCGGCGCGCAGCTCTTCCACCTGGCCGGCGATAAGCGGGCTCGTATTGCGCTCGATATGCAGGGTGGCTGAGGGATCGGCCTCATGAAAAAGCTGCTCAGCCTGGCGAACAAATCCGTACAGGGAAGGATTGCCTATTACGCCGCTGAGTCGCAGGTGGTGTTCTCCTGCGAAAAGACGTTCCATGTGCTCTTGGGATTGCTGGAAGTGCCCCCAGATGGATTCAGCGTAATCTAGCAGGAAAGCGCCCGCATCAGTCAGACGAACAGAATGCTTATCGCGTGTGAAAAGCGCCACATTGTAGTGTGATTCCAAAGCAGCGATATGACGACTCAGAGCCGATTGGGATACGTGCAGCTTCTGGCCAGCCTCCCGGAAATTCAACTCCCGAGCAAGTGTGCAGAACTCGTTGAAGACATTGATGTCCATATTGAATTATCCCCCCTTTGTTCGTGGGAAAAGTATGGCAGTAACGGGGTGGATGTTCAAGGCTGCTCTCCTTTCTCAGTTTCATCTGACATGTGATTATGGAGCCGGTGATGCGGAAAGTGCATCACCAAAGTCAAGAGTCACAAGATGAAAGGTCATCGTCGCAATAGCGGTTCGTTCTTATCAATAGGGCCTTACGCAATGCAGCACCCGCTTAATCGTTGTCGCATTACTTTGGGAACGGGCCTTGGCGAAGGGGGCTGGTCGAAACTCGAACAGCATAAAGTCTGCTCAGAAGCCCTGCAACCCAAGTGCCTTGTGCAGAAACCTTGGAGACGAAGGAGGAGGTATGGCTGCATTAAAGCTTTCGCGACGTTCTTTTCTGAAAGTCGCAGCGGCGGCAGGAGCGGCGGCAAGCGTAGGAGCAATGCCGACGGTGGCGCTGGCCGCATCATCCGAAGGGGCGCAGACCTCAACGGGCGCTGTCGAGCGCATTCGCACGTGCTGTCGAGGCTGCGGCAAAATGGAGTGCGGAGTGTGGGTGACCGTGGAAAACGGTCGTGCGGTAAAGATCGAGGGCGATGAAAGCGCTCCTCACACTATGGGCAGCTGCTGCAATAAGTCGGTGGCATCGCTGCAAGCCTGCTATCACCCCAACCGTCTGTATTACCCCATGAAGCGCACGGCGCCGAAGGGCGAAGATCCGGCGTGGGTACGTGTAGGTTGGGATGAAGCGCTGGACCTCATTGTTGCCGGCGTCGAGCAGGTGAAGGGGAAATACGGCGGAGAATCGCTGTTAACCATGGGCGGTACCGGGCGTATCTGGAGCATGTCCCCCTACAACGGGTATGACAATTGGTTTATGACTCCCAATAACGTGGTGGCTTGGCAGGTGTGCAAGGGCCCGCGCCACTTTGCATCGGCTCTCACCTCCGAGTTCAACCACAGCTGGTCGGCTACGGTAGAACGTCCCCCTGTGTTTACCATCTGGGCCTCTACGCCCGAGGGATCGAACTATGATGAGGCGGGGCGCTCAGTGGTGGATGAGGCCATGCAGGCTCAAACGTTTATTTCCGTCGACCCGCGCACCACGAACCTGGGCAAAGAGGCCGATATCCACCTGGCACTCAAGGGCGGCACCGACACCCCGCTCGCTTTGGCAATGTGTCATGTCATCATTGAAAACGATCTCGTAGACTGGCGATTCGTGAAGCGCTGGACGAACGCCTGCTTCTTGGTCGTGGACGACAAGGAGCCGTCTGGGCCGCCCATTCCCCATACCTACAATGCGACCACTATGGTGAAGACGAAGCTGCTCACCCAAGCGGATTTGCAGGAAGACGGAAGTCCCTGGAAGTATATGGTGTGGGACAAAGCCTCGAATTCGCTGAAGTGGTTCAATGCTTCGGCAGACCAGGCAAGGGCCAACCCCGATTACGATCCCGCCACTGATCCGGAATGCGGCATTTGGGAAGGGGAAAAGCCTTACAAGCGCTATGACGGAGCTGGCTTCGAAGAGCATTGGTCGAAGGAGAACTTTCCGGGCCAATGGGGCGAGGCGAACGTGCGGGAAGGTCAGATTCAGGCATGGTCTCCCGATCTAGATGATTTCGAGTCCATCGATCCGGCCACCGAAGGGGAATTCGAGGTAACCTTCGCTGACGGTTCGAAGCACATTGCCATTCCCGTTTGGCAAAAGTTTGCCGAGCGCTGTGCCGAGTACGCACCGGAGAAGTCGGAGGCTATTACCGGAGTACCGGCGGAAAAAGTGACCGAAGCGGCAATGGTGTACGGTACGCGCGTCGATCCCCGTTGGGGCAACGGCGGCATCATGTACCAGTTGGCGGTAGAGCACCACGGTAACGCCATCATGAACTGCCGCGCCATCGAGCTTTTGACCGCCATCACTGGCAACACTGATGGTCCCGGCGGCCAACGCGGCTCCACCAAGATCGACGTCACCTACATGGGCTCGTTCGACAGCCTTCCCCAATCGCCTCTTCTGGACAATCCGAAGTTCCATCCGGAAATCATGGCAAAACAGCTGGGTCGCGACACTCATCCGCTTTTCGAGTGGTGGGTGAACTGGGCAAATGCCAATACCGTTTGGGAAGCAGGTGTTACCGGCAAGCCGTACCCGGTAAAGGGGTGCGTCTGCCAGTCCGGTGACTTTTTGAACATGGGCAATACCACCATGGCGTGGGATACGCTTGCCCAGCTCGACTTCATGTTCGATATCGATCTGTGGCATCACCCCACTGCCGAGATGGCCGATGTGCTGCTTCCGGCCCAGCATTGGCTGGAAGTGCCCTCCCCGCGCCAGAGCCAAGGTTCAGGCGGTGCGCTGGGTCTTTGCGTGCCCTGTGTGGAGGCTCCGGCCGATACGCGCTACGATCCGCAAATTGTTGAGGATCTTTACGAGCGCGCTGGCTTGCCGTGGGGCTGGGACGTGGACAATCCCTATCCAACCATGGAAGAAATTCTCGACCATACCGTGCGCAAGGTTGGTCCCACTTGGAAGGGGCTTGTGGAAGAATTCCAGCAAAATGGCTGGTGGGATGTGAAGAAACTGCGTCCCGACGACTGGGGAACCTACTATCGCTTCCAAACCGGCTTCTTGAAGAAGTCGATGACGGAAGACCCCACGCCGTCCAACGTCATTCCTGGATTCAACACTCCCACTATGAAGCAGGAGATCTGGTGCACCATCATGGAGACCTACCACGGTGCCGAAGATGCGCTGCCCGATTATCGTCCGCATCCGGACACCATCGACAAGAACCCGGATCTGTGGAAAGAATATCCCGTGCAGTGCCTGACCGGCCGCCGCATCCCGGTGTACTTCCATTCCGAGCATCGCCAGCTGCCCTGGTGCCGTGAGGTGTGGCCAACGCCGCGAGTGGAGATGAATCCGGAAGACGCTGCCGAGTGGGGTATCGAGCAAGGTGACTGGGTGTGGATCGAAAGCCCTCAGGGCAAGATTCGCCAAACGGCCGATCTTTACTTCGGCATTCCGAAGGGAGTTATCAACGCCGAGCATATGTGGTGGTATCCGGAAATGCCCGCGCCCGAGCACGGCTGGCGTCTCTCGGCTGTGAACCAGCTGGTCAACAACGATATCGATGATCCTCATTGCGGCGCATCGGTTGTGCGTGGCTATCCCGTTAAGGTGTACAAGGCCACGCCGGAGAATTCGCCATTCGGCAATCCATGCCCGTGTTCCGATGACGGCGTAGAGATCATCCACGATGCCAATGACCCGCGCTTGAAGGACTGGGCGCCGGTTTACGAGGGGAGGAACTAGCGATGACCCAATACGCAATTGCCGTGGATTGCAACCGCTGCGTAGGCTGCATGGCCTGCAACGGCGCCTGCAAAATGGTAAACAACGTGCCAATCGGCAGTTTCTGGAACAAAGTGCTGCGCATAGGACCCCAGGAACGGGGTGTGGGCGAGGTGCCGAGCCATGACTTCTATATGCTGCCGGTCCAATGTCAGCACTGCGCCGATCCTGAGTGCGTGAAGGTGTGCCCCACCGAAGCAAGTCACAAGATTGCCGATGGTACGGTGCAGGTGGACAAAGAGAAGTGCATCGGTTGCCAGTTCTGCGCCATGGCCTGCCCCTACGGGGTGCGCTACCTCAACGAAGAAGAGCGGGTAGTGGAAAAGTGTACCCTCTGCGAGCAGCAGATCGCTCAAGGGGAACTGCCCCAATGCGTGATCAACTGCGTGGGCATGGCGAAATGGTTCGGCGATGTGGATCAGGGCATTGGCTCGTTCCGCGGCCCTCGCGGCGAGACTATCGACAGCTTCTGCGAGCCCTTCGACAAAGTGAACGACGTGCACACCTTGACCGATGTGGGCAACCATCCCTCGTTCCTCTACATTTTGCGCGACCATACCTGGCGCGGCTAATCGGCGGCCACGCCTGAATTCTCTCCGGCGGGCCTGCCCTCCCATCTTATCGGCAGGTCCGTTTGGCTCCCTCCAACGACCCCGTATTCCAGAGCTTTCCCTTCCCCTTGCAAACGACAGCTCAGGATGCGGGGTCGCATTGTATGGACAGGGGATAGGTGCGCTCCCTTTCGCTGCATCAATCTGCGCTATCTTTGTCATTTCACTGCTTCGTGCAGGACGCATTAGGCTCATGCGGGATGCGTTGGGCCTCTCTACGAGACGAACCATTCCAGGTGACCGCATTGGGTGCATTCCAAAACCCGCGCGGTGGTGTTCAGGAAGTCGAGGTCGAGAAACGTCATTCCTGCAGTGTTCAGCTGGGCATCGCGCTCTTGGAAATGGGTTCCACCGCAATGGCTGCACGTAACTGTGATGCCGGCAACTTCAAATACATCGCCTGCGGGTTCGCCGTTCATGGCCTTCTGCATGTTGCCGAAAAATCCCATAGTGCGCCTCCTCGTACAGGTATGCTGAACGCAAGCGCAACTATACCATGGCCTGAACCGATTGCCTGGCATGGTGTAGGCGTGGTTCACGCAAGGAAGGGAAGGCGAAACGTGCAGGAACAGGGCATACTGGCGGTAATGGTAGGGAATGCCGTGACCGAATTCGGCCTGTTTGAGGGCGGACAGATGACGGCATCATGGCAGTTGAGCACGCCGGAGCGCCTTACCGTCGATGAGGCCAGGCTGCAGTTGGCATCTGGCCTGCAACGCTTTGCAGTGGCGACCGCAGCCGATGGCAGGGTGGCGGCGAAACCGTGTGACGCGCCCCAAGACGACGGCGGCTGTAGCGGGGCCGAGCATGGTGTCCCCACAGATGCGGCTGCACGTTCTGCCACGGCAGCCCTCATCTCGAAGACAGGCTTTGAACGAGACTCGTTGGAAGGCGCCAGCGTGGCGCAGGGGGTCATAGCGATCCTCGGCAGCGTGGTGCCGGGGCTCACCGATGTGTGGCGTGATGCGCTGGCGGCGGAGACGGGCTGCCGGCCGCTGGTGTTGGGCCCGCGGCTCAAAACCGGCATGGCCATCGCCTGCAAGAACCCGGGTGAGGTGGGGGCCGATCGCGTGGCGGATGCCATGGCCGCTAAGGCCCTGGTGAGAGCGCCTGCCATCGTGGTGCACCTGGAGGCAGCTACGGCTATCACTGTTGTAGATGAGTGCGGGGCTCTGGCTGGCGGCATCATCGCTCCCGGCTTCGAGGCATCTGGCGCCGTTCTGGCGCAGCTGGCCGCCCGGCTTCCGCGGGTAGAGGCAGCGCCGTCCAAGCACAAGGTGGGCAAAACCACCCAGGAGGCCATCGCCTCCGGCATCTTCTGGGGCGAAGTGGCTCGCATCGACGGCCTTGTGGCCATGGTGCGGCAAGAGATGTTTGGCAACGGGGGAGCTGGGAGTCTCGATACTCGTGCGGAGGTGGGGGAGCCTAGCTCCGAAACTTCCGTCTCCGTCCTGATAACCGGTGAAGGAGCCGCGCTTCTGGCGCCTTATCTACGCTGCCGTTCCCAGTTGTTCCCCCACCTCACTCTGCAAGGTCTTGCACTCTGTGCCCAAAATGCCTTGAGCCGCCCTTAGCCGGGCATGGCGCACGTGATGCTTTCGCCTCGATGGTGGTGTTAGGTAAGGCACTCTGTCGGATTTGCTATAATGCGCATCCGCAAATGTCGAAGGTCGGGCCATTTGCCATCTTGCCGTTGGGGCATGATAGGGGATGACCCGTTTGTCGACTAGGGCAAAAGACAATGAGGCCGAATCAGACGACAAATGATCCGACCTTCAGCACTCAGCCCATCTGCGTTCGAAGGAGGTGAGAGGGCATGTCGAAGAAGCGCAAGCGGAAGGTGCCGAAAACCGGTGCCGTGTGGCGTCAGACGGCAGACGAGGCCACGCTGGCCCAAAACCCCCGCTATAACGGCTTCGCCTGCGGCCACGGCGCCCATGGCAGTGCGAAGTACAACCGCACCAAGGAAAACCGCGCCTGGCAAAAGCAACTGCGACAAGAAGGAGCCCCTCGGGGCTCCTTCCCTTTTCTTCGGTTGCGGTTGCTATGGCGAAGCGGTTGGCCAGTGCCCCTTCGCGCCTTCGTTTAGGCAGATCGACCGCGAGCGGCACTATCATTGACTTCCCTCAAGCTCGGTGGTACAAAACCATGGCTCGAGTTGGGCGATTGGATCGAGAAGGGAAGGAACGGATGGCGTCTGGGGGCAGGCCCCTGTGGGTGTACAAGGCAATGATCGTGGCGGCCACCATAATCTGGGGCCTTTCGTTCGTTGTCATGAAAGATGCCGTTGATGTGGTGGCACCGGGCTACCTTCTTGGTATCCGTTTCGTGGCTACCGGCATTCTGGTGGCTCTGCTGTTCTGGAAGAACTTCCGCCGTGCTCTTAACCCTCAAGCCATCCGCACGGGCATCATATTCGGTGTGCTGCTGTTCGCCGCCTACTGGACCCAAACGGTGGGGCTTGTTTATACCACGCCGGGGAAGAACGCGTTTCTGACAGCGGTGTACGTGGTGCTGGTGCCGTTTTTGTGCTGGCCCCTGCAGAAGAAACGCCCTTCGGCGGTTCGCGTGGCGGCCGCCTGTCTGTGCCTTGCCGGCATTGGCTGCGTGTCGGCATCGGGCGAGTCGCTGATGCTGGGGTTTGGCGACCTCATGACGCTGGTCTGCGCTGTGTTTTTCGCCCTTCACATCGTGTACGTGAACCAAGCGTCGCCGCAGCTGGACATGATGGGCATGACCGCCATTCAGTTTCTCACGATGGGGGCGTTGGGCCTGGTTTTTGGTCTCTTCACCGAGCAGCCGCCGGCCCTTGGGGCGCTGCTTGTCCCCGATTTTCTGTGGAGCATGGTTTACCTGGTGGTGTTTTCCTCTGCTATGGGATTGGTGTTTCAGAACATCGCGTTGGCCCATCTGCCTGCCACCACGGCATCGCTTCTGCTGTCCTTGGAGTCGGTGTTCGGGGTGCTGTTCTCGGTGCTGCTGTTTGGCGAGGCGCTTACTCCGATCCTGGTGCTGGGTTTCGCCATTATCTTCGGGGGCATCGTGGTCAGTGAAGTAGGGCAGCCGCTGTGGGAGAAACGCCAGGCTGCCAGGGCAAGTGCGACTTCTAGCCCTCGCAGAGGCATTGCATCCGCCGCGAATTCCGCTCTTCGCGTGGATGCCTCTTCGTCAGCCCTTTCCGACGAGCTTGCTTTCAATCAACGGGATTAGGGATGCTCGTCTGCTGTCTGTCGTCGTCCCCGGCCCCCGCGACATGCAACCAGGCATGTCGTCATCCCCGTCCCCCGACATGCATGCATCTGTCATCGTCCCCGTCCCCCGACATGCAGCCTGCGCTTCTCTGGGTTTCCCCCGGATGAGCAACGGTTTGGGTGCTCGGCAAAGGCGCAAGGGCGTTGGAGTATAATCGCGCCGTTATAGAAGAAGGGAAGGCCCCATGAAGGAAAAATGCAATCAGCCGGGTAAAGACAACATCATTCTCATTGGCATGCCGGGCGCCGGTAAGTCTACGCTGGGAATTGTTCTGGCAAAGATACTCAACTACAACTTCGTCGATGCCGACCTGGTAATCCAAAACCAATGCGACAAGACGCTGCAAAAGCTCCTGGACGCATGCGGCCCTGATGGCTTCATCGAGATGGAGAACCAGGTGCTTTCCGACATGGAGTTCGAGCGCACCGTAGTGGCCACCGGCGGTTCGGCAGTGTATTCCGACAAAGCCATGCGCCACTTAAGCAGCATAGGGCGTGTGGTGTACCTGAAGATCAGCTTCGAACAGCTGCGAGATAGGCTGTGCGATTTTCAGGATCGCGGCGTAGTGCTGCGCAACGGCATATCCATGAGCCTGCGGGAACTTTACGATGAGCGCCTGCCCCTCTACGAGATGTATGCCGATGTCACGGTGGATGTGAATGATCTGTCCATCACCGCTGCCGCCCGTAAAGTTGCCAGCGCTTTGCAGTAACAGTCTTGTTGGGTCGGTGCGCCGCCCGGGGGCGGGCAGATTTGTTGAAAGCCCAGCGTGCATCCCACACGCGAAACGGCCTCTCAGGTGAGAGGCCGTTTCTTTGCATTGGAGAGAGGCACGCCTAAAACACGTTCCCAGGAGGAGGGGTCTGGCCGAGTTAGGACGGTTTTTCGATGCCCTGCGAGGACTATTCTACCGAAGAGCCGCCTTAGCAATCCCATAGCAACGCCTTAAGAATTCCTTACCTTCGCGCAATTGCGTGTCGGGATGGTTGCGAAGCGCGGCACGGCAATCTTCTCATGCATTGTCGTAATGGCTTGCGACAATATGGCAACGTTGCTACTATGGCATCGGCGGGGGAGCCGGCGAGAAAGTGCATGCGCGAAGCCGCAGAGGCAAGGTGCCTGCGGAGGAAGCGCAGCGAGAGGGGCGCGTTGTTCAACGGACTGACGATAGGGTACTTGTTCCTGGGCGGAACCGGTGGAGGTGCTCTAACGGTTTTGTGCTCGCTGAGCTTGGTAGACATGTTCCGCATATCGCCCCATGCCGTGCGTCTTTCCCGGCAACACGGCATGTACGCCTGGAGTGCCTGCCTGCTGCTGTTGGTGCTGGGCGTGTTGTGCCTGGTGGCTGATATGGGCGTGCCTGAACGGGCGTTGGGCTTTCTCTTCCCGCGGGAAATCACCGTCACCCTGGTTGGCGCATGGGCATTGCTTGTGGGAATTGCCCTTTGCATGGTTTTCTGGTGCGCGCTCATGTTCGACAATGTTGTCCTGTGGCGCCCGCTGATGGCGGCTTTGGCCGGGGTGGGAATCTTGGTTGGTTTGGCGATCTCCCTGTACACGGGCGTTTTGCTGTGGTGCATGGTGTCGGTGCTGGCTTGGCAGACGCCACTGGTGGCGCTGCTGTTCTGCCTCTCGTCGCTTTCGGGTGGCATTGCGGTAGTGCTGGCCATGGTGGGCTTTGTGCCGGCTCGGGCACACCTCATGCGCCGGGTGGAGGCGCTGTTGCGGGCAGACTGGCTGATCATTGTGCTGGAATTGGTGCTGCTTGCTGTGTATGTGGCATGGCTGTTGCTTGGCTCCGACACGTTCCATTTCGGTGTGGCTCTGGTGGTGGGGAACGAAGCCGTTCTCTTCTGGCTGGGGCTGGTAGGGACAGGCCTTTTGCTGCCGCTGGTGCTGGAGCGTTCGGTGACCTATTCCAATCATCGTACCCAGTTGCTGTTTGTGGCCGCCAGCGTGCTAGTGGGGGGCCTTGCGCTGCGCATGGCGGTGGTGGGGCTGTTTCCGCTCGATCTGTCGCAAACCACTGAAGCCTTGTTACAAGCGGCATCGGCGGCTACGGCCCAGCCCCTGCCGGGGGTGGAGGGCCCCTCGGGCATCGTGCCTGCGGACTGGGGGCCGATGCCGTTATGAATGAAGCACGACTGCAGGAAAGGACTCGACTACTATGAGAAAACGCAGGGCTCCGCGCATGATAAAGGATGCGCCCTACGAGGTAACGGATCGCCAGGCAGAGATGTGGGCCGCCACTTCCTATGTGCCGCGGAAATCATCGCGAAACGGTGCCACAATTTTCTCGATTGCCCTGTTTTTGGGCACGTGCGCTGTGGTGCTGGGGCTTTCGATGGCCCTGAGCGGCCGTATTACTCTGGCGGCCATCATCCTCATGGTCCTCGCGGCGCTGCTGGTAATCTCATCGGTTCACACGGCACTCTCTTGGGAAAAGGTGGTGGTGCTGCGGCTGGGCAACTTCAACCGTGTGGTGGGGCCGGGCCTCTATTTCACCATTCCCATCATCGAGCACGGTACCATCCGAGTGGATCAGCGCACTATTGCCACCCCCTTCTCTGCCGAGAAAACGTTGACGGCCGACCTGGTGCCGGTGACGGTTGATGCGGTGCTGTTCTGGGTTGTGTGGGATGCGAAGAAGGCCTGCACCGAGGTGGAGGACTACTACGCCGCTGTGTCGTTCTTGGCTCAGACGGCGCTGCGGGAGGCGGTGGGGCGCTCGACGGTAGCCGAGGTGGCTCTGCGGCGCGATCAGCTGGATGCCGAGATAAAGGCCGACATCGAGAAAGAGGCGGCTGATTGGGGGCTGGACATCATTGCGGTGAAGGTGCGTGACATCGTGATTCCCGATGAGCTGCAAGATGTGATGAGCCTGGAAGCCCAGGCGGACCGCGAAAAGAACGCCCGCATGACGGTGGCTGCTGCCGAGGTGGATTTGGCAGACATGTTGAAAGACGCCGCCGCCCTGTACGGCAGCGAGGACGCCGCCATGAAGCTTCGTACTATGCTGATGCAGTACGAGACGGTGCGCAAATCGCACGGCACGGTGGTCACCGTGCCCACTGCCATCAGCGATGGGTTTGTCGATGGCGAGGGAAAACCGCTCCCCAATCCGAAAAAACCCAGCTAGAATGCTTATATGAACCGAGAAAGGTAATTTATGGCGCCCAACCCCCTCAATGAGTTCGAGATAGATCAGAACAGCGGTATTCCCACCTGGATCCAGGTGAAGAACCGGCTGTCGTACCTTATTGGCTCGGGCGCCTATCATGAGGGGGATCAGCTGCCCACGGTGCGCGCACTGGCCATCGATTTGGACATAAGCTACAACACCGTGAATCGCGCCTATCAGGATTTAGAGCGGGAAGGCTACATCTCCACCCGCCGCGGGCGCGGCACCTTCGTGGCCCAACGCCGCGAGTGCGGGGCCGATCGTATGACGTCGTCGCCCATCGAGCTGGTTATCGACGACATGATCCGTGCCTGTGTGAACGAGGGCCTGGACGATGACGACATCATAGCCATGGTAGGCGCCCGGCTCGATCATCGTAAGTACCTCTAAGGGAGCGTCTGCTAATCCAGGACTGCAAAGCTTGCCAAATTTGCTGGATCGAAACAGGATTGCGTCGCACATTTTTTTCGTAGGGCAGAGGTTCTGTCTCTGCCTAAACGGACAACCCGTACTTGCTTGCGGTCCAGGCATGCACAGAGTGCCTGCCCTACGAAAGGTGTCGGGTCGAGGGCGCTTGGATTAATTCCGGCACATCAAAGAGATGCAAGCTATCCTCAAAATAGATAAATCAATGACTTGATTGTCGCAAGTGATTGCGATAATGTGACACTCATCAGAATTTGGCCGATTCTTGAGGGAAGAGCGTTGGAGTCGCGAGGGCGGCTGCAACGAAAGCGAAAGGGGAGAAACGGTCAGGAATTCTTCACGCAGTGCAATGGCCTTACAATTCACCGATGCTTGCCGAGCGGGAGCCGACTTCCGGAAAATGATGCGCGGCTGGTCCCAGGTGAATGGTGTTTGGGATGGCGCTGTGGCCCTTGGCGCTGAAAGCTGCTAAGCCGGAAGCCACCAAGAGCGGGGGACTGAGGCGTTTCTTCTCTTCGACTGACATCGAAGGAGGAGCAATGTCAAAAACGGCAAGTCCGAAGGCGAGCCTGTCGCGCAGGAGCTTCCTTAAGACCACTGTTGCGGTGGCCGGGGCAACTGCAGTTGTCGGGGGTGGCAGCACCCTTATGGCAATGGCCGCCGATGCGCCGGCAACAGGCGCTCAGGAGGAAGTGTATCGCGGGGTATGCCGCCCCAACTGCTTCGGCTTCTGCCATCTGAATGTTCATGTGCACGATGGCAAGGTGATGAAAACCACCCGTGCCCCCTACAACGAGGCCTGCTACAGCCGCATCTGCCAGCGCGGGCTTTCCCATGTGCAGCGCATTTACGATCCCAAGCGCCTGCAGTACCCCATGCGCCGTGTTGATGGTACCGAGCGTGGTGCCGGCCAATGGGAGCGCGTGAGCTGGGACGAGGCGTTGAGCGAGATCGCCAGCAAGATCCAGGAGATCCAGGGCAAGTACGGCGAGTCTGCCGTGGCGTTCCTCACCGCTTCGGGCAACCAGTCCGTAGGCGTCACCGGTGTTTACAGCCGCCTCATCGCGCTGCTGAACGCCTCCAACATCGGTCCCTGCCTGGATATGGGCAGCTACTATGGCATGAACGCCGTATGCGGCACCTTTGTCGGTCCTCTGCTGGGCTACATGATGTGGAACGGCAACGAGCCCACTGATGCGAAGAACGCCAAGACCATCATCACCTGGGGCGCAAACGTGACCGATGCCCAAATCCAAAACTGGCATCTGGTGCATGAGGCCATGGAGGGTGGCACCAAGCTGGTGGTCATCGACCCCATCTACACCCAGATTGCCTCGAAGGCCGACCTGTGGGTTCCCGTTCGCCCCGGCTCCGACACGCTGTTGAAGTTGGGCCTCATGCAAATCGTGCTGGAGCGTGGCGCCCAAGACGTGGCCTATCTGAAGGCTTCCACCGTTGCGCCTTTCCTGGTAAAGGAAAGCGACGGGCTGTTCCTGCGCCGCTCCGACACCGGTGTGGCTCCGGTGGATACGGGCCAAGTGGATCCCACTACCCAGCAGCCCATTATGGACGATCCTTTCATGGTGCTCTCTGGTGGTCAGCTAGTAGAGCTGCGCGAGGGTGTGGATCCGGACATCGAAGGCACCTACGATTTTGATGGCGTGCAGTGCCGTTGCGCCTTCGAGTTGTTGAAAGAGAACATTTACGAATACACGCTGGATCAGATTTCCTCGATGACCGAAGTGCCCGTCGATACCATGAACCTGCTGGCGGATTATGTGATTGATGGCCCGGTGTACCACTATGAGGGCTATGGTCCGCAGGCTTACAACAACGGCGGTCAGACCACCGTTGCCGGCCTCACCCTGTGCGCGCTGCTGGGCAACCTGGGCAAGCATGGCGCCTCCTACGGTGCCTTCTGGGGCCTTGGCCTTGCGGGCAGCATGAGCGACTATACCGCTCCTGCCGGTCCTTCCACAGGGTTGAGCATTGCCAGTGTTGACCTGAAGAACGTGATTGAGTCTGGCCAGTTCATGGGCCAACCGGCCAACATCAAGATGCTGTGGATCTACTCCGCCAATCCGTTGAACACCCATACCGACACCGGTGCCTTCACCGATGTCATCGTTCCGGCTTTGGAGTACATGGTCACGGCCGATTCCGTTATGACCGACACTGCCGCGTATTCCGACATGGTGCTCCCCATTGCCCAGTGGTTCGAGCTGGAGGAAGTCTCCAACGCTGGTCAGTGCATGTCCTACAACTTCAACGAGAAGGCCATTGAGCCTCCGTACGAGTGCAAGTCGGACTTCGACATCATCACCGAGTTGGCCCCGAAACTTGGGCTGGGCGATTACTTCACCATGACCTGCGAAGAGGCCTTGAAGTACCAAACTTCTGGCGATTTGCCTGCGATGCTGGGCGCCGATTATGACACCTTGAAGGAGGCCAAGCAGGTACGCTTCATCATGGGCAATGCCGAGACCGAGCCCTACGTTGCCTACGAGGGCGGCGTCTTCGCCACCCCCACTACTCGTTTCGAGTTCTACCGCGAGAACCCGCTGCCCCGCGTTCCCGCAAACGTGCAGCCCACCCCCGAGCAGATTCAAGCGGAACGCCTGCCCCACTTTGAGCCGCCGCTGGAGGCCTGGCCGGAAAACCCGCTGTATGAAAAGTATCCGTTCGTGCTGATGAGCGAGCGTCCGCGCTACCGCGTGCACTCCCAGTGGTGCACCACGCCGTTGCTGCGCGAAATCGACCCCGAGCCCATTGTGAAGATCAACCCGGCCGACGCGAAGGCCAAGGGTATCGAGGACCAGTCTTACTGCGAGTGCTTCAATGATCGCGGCACCGCGGTGGCGAAAGCCATCTACTCCGAGGCCATTAAGCCCGGCACCATGGTGTACCCGAAGGGCTGGCAGCTTGACCAGCACAAGGGAGGCGGTTGGTCGTATCTCAGCTCTACCGAGTACGACCCGTTCATTGTGAACAATAACTTCATGGACGTGCTGTGCGATGTGCGTCCGTGGAAAGGGGGTGAGGCATAATGACTCGCTATGGCTTTGTAATTGAAAGTAAAGCTTGCATTGCATGCCATTCCTGCGCGGTGGCCTGCAAGGTTGAGAACAACTTGCCGGATGACATTTGGTGGAACCGCATTCTTACCAATGGCGGTGCGAATATGGACACTCCGGCCGGCACCTATCCCAACTTGTCCATGTCGGTGTTCCCCATGGCCTGCCAGCATTGCGAGAACCCTGCCTGCGTGAAGGTGTGCCCCGTGGGCGCTACCTACAAGGACACCGAGACCGGTGTAGTGCGGCAAGACTACGACAAGTGCATCGGCTGCCGCATGTGCGTGGCCGCGTGCCCCTACACCGGCGTGCGCAGCTTCAACTGGGAAGAGCCCCAGTATGCTATCGGCCAGCCCATGGGCGCGTTGGACATTCCAGTGCACGAGAAGCACGTGGTGGAGAAGTGCACCATGTGCTGGCATCGCCTGGCGAAGGGCGAGCAGCCGGCGTGCATCGAGCCGTGCCCTGCGCGCATCCGCCACTTCGGCGATTTCGATGACCCCAATTCAGAGGTGTCGAAGCTGCTGCGTGAGAACGAGACCGTGCAACTGCTGGAAGACCGCGGTACCAACCCGTCCGTCTATTACGTGATGTAGGTTTTTGTTCCGCTGGCCTGACGGCCATCGGAACTACTCGGCGCTGCGGCGCACTGTGACCACCCGCCCTTGCCCCTCAGGCCTTTCCCTCACGTGCGAA
>CANSTH010000005.1 GCA_947649875.1 uncultured Parvibacter sp.
GACAGAGCGGAGCGTCGAGCGCAGGCCTGTCGAACCGGCCCACCTCCGGGAGAGCCTCTAAGCGGAAACCTACAGGTTTCCGAGTTCGCCCTTGTTAAGTTGATCTGTAAAAACCCAGGACAACGGTTATATATGAGTAATCAAGTCCCCAATTGTCTGAAAGTGTGATACTATAGGGACGTTACCTTGCTGTCAACTTCCCGAGAACTACCCGAAATGTCCCCTACGCACATGGGAAGAGATGAGACTTATGAGCGAGCGGCGGTGCATTAACGGAGTTGAATCAAGCGCTGATTTAGCGCGGTTGAGCCATGACTTGCGGACGCCCATGAATTCGATTACGGGATTCACCGAAATAGCTCTCGACCATTTGGACGATCCTGCCAAAGTGCAGGACTGCTTGCGCAAAATCCTCGTCTCCGGCCAGCACATGACTGCCCTCATCAATGACATTCTCGATCAGGGCCGCCTTGAGAGCGGTAAAGTGTCAGTGGCTCATCGCCCCTTCAGCCTGACGGATGTGGCGTCATGGGTGGTGGGCATGCTGCAGGTGCAGATGCTCCAGAAAGAGCTGGACTTCTCGCTAGATCTTTTCCATGTGGCTCATAGCAATGTGGTAGGTGACGAGATTCGCCTCAAGCAGGTACTTCTGAACCTTGCCAGCAATGCGGTAAAGTTCACTCCTCCCCAAGGAAAGGTGTCTCTGGCGTTTCGGGAGGATCAGGCGGCTGATGGGGCGACTTGGTTCACTTTTGAGGTTGCCGATACCGGCTGCGGCATGTCTCCCGAGTTCATGGACGTGTTGTTCGAGCCATTCTCGCGTGAAAGCCTGCCCGCATCGCGTTCAGAAGAGGGGACCGGGCTTGGCATGGTGATAGCCAAGGGGCTGGTTGAGCTGATGGGTGGCACTATTTCCGTGAAAAGCCAGGTGGGGCAGGGAACCTCTGTTATCGTGCGGCTGCCGCTGCAGCTGCAAGACGATGCGGCGCCGGGTCAAGGGGAAGAGCTTGCCGCGCAGGTGGCCCCTGGCGCGGTGGAGGATGCGGCATCGTTTGCGGGGCGTCATGTGCTGGTGGCCGACGATGATGATCTTTCCCGCGAGCTCATGCGTGAACTTCTGGGACAGCATGGCATAACCATCACCGAGGCGGCCGATGGGCAGGAGGCGCTGGAAAAGGTGAAGTCCTCGGCCCCCCATGGGTTCGATGCCGTGTTGGTAGACATGCACATGCCCCAAATGGACGGCATTGCCGTTACCCAGGCCATCCGCTCGCTGGAGCGGGAAGACCTGGCCAACCTCCCCGTGATCGCCGTTTCCGCTGACAGCTTCCAGCAAGAGTGCGACCGTGCTCTCGCTTCAGGGCTAAACGCTTACGTGACCAAGCCGCTGGATAGCCGACAGTTGCTGGATGTTCTGGGGCAGCACGTGGCGCAGTAACGCCTTCGTATCCCGCAACACGGTTCGGTATCGCCTGGCGGGGTGACGCTGGCAGTTGGCTATCATCGGGCTATGAAGTTGAGGGCCAACATACACAACATTTTCGCCATATTCGCGCGGGATATGAAGCGGCTGCTGCATAACCCCATTGCCCTTGTCATCGTGCTGGGGGTGTGCATCATGCCCTCTCTGTATGCTTGGTACACCATTGCGGCTGAATGGGACCCCTACAACAACACCGAGGCCATCAAGGTGGGGGTGGCCAATCTTGACGAGGGAGTCGACTCGCCTGAGGCGGGCCATTTAGACATTGGCGCTCAGGTGGTGGAGAAGCTCAAAGAGAATCACCAGTTGGGGTGGCAGTTCGTTACCGAGCAAGAGGCGCGTCAGCGAGTGGAGTCGGGAGAGTACTTCGCGTGTATTATCATCCCCAAAGATTTCAGCGCCGATTTTGCCTCTATCACCAGCGGGTCGTTCACCAAGCCGCAGCTGGACTACTATGTGAACGAGAAGCTGTCGGGCGCAGCCCCCAAGATTACCGATGCTGGTGCAACGGCGTTGGAGAGCCAGATCAACCACAGCTTCATCTCTACCGTTACCGATGTCGTGATGAAAACGGTGCAAAAGCTGGGCTCATCCGTGCAGCAGAAGGCGGACGGCGCCGAGAGCAGTCTTTCCCGCGACTTGGAGCAGACGAAAGAGGCCATAGCGGCAACAAATCTCACCATTCAAGAGCTGCAACCCACGCTGCAGAAGTCCGAGGATGCGGTTAAATCGGCGGGCGATGCCTTCACCACCATCGAGAATGAGCTGCCTGGCGTGGAGGACGATTTGGCGCAAGCCAAAGATCAGGTGGCTCAAATTCGCCAGAACCTTGCCCAGTACAGCGCTCGCGCTTCGGAGCAGATGACAGCCGGTCTTACAGCGCTGCGGCAGGTCGCGCTGGAATCCTCGGCAGCCACTTCCTCTACAACTGCGCGGTTGCAGGAGATGCAAGGAGTGGTGGATGGCGCCATTGCCCAGGCCAGGAATTTGGTGCAGGAAAACGATCGGTTGATAACCGATTTGGCCCCGTACGGAGAGGGCAACGCTTCCATCGCTTCGATGATCTCCAGCTTGCAGGAGGCAAACAAGAATTTGTCGAGCACCATCGACCAGCTAAGCATTCTTTCCGATGACCTGTCGGCGGCTGTGAGCGCTGGCAGCCAGGCTGCCATTGCCGTAGACGATGCGGTAGCCAATGCTTCCTCGGCGCTGCAGGGGGCGTTGGATGCGCTGCAGGGTACGGTGGTTCCCAAGATGGAGGCCAGCTTGGGGGCGTTTTCCGAAGCGCTGGGCACGCTGCGAGGGGTGGTGGTAGCGCTCCGTCCGACAATTGAACAGGCAAAAGCAACCTTAGATCAGATGGGGCAAACGCTTGCCCAGGCTCGCGGTGCCACCGAAAACGCCAGCAGCTCGCTGGAAGCGGCTCAAGGGCAGCTGGAATCGTCCCTTACCGACATGAAGTCGCTATCTGGTTCGCAGTCGGTAAAGGAATTGGCGGAGTTTCTGGGGGTTGACGATACCACGGTGGGAGACTTTTTGGCCTCGCCGGTGGCCTTGAAAACCATCCCGGTGTTTCCGGTTGCCAACTACGGGTCGGGGGTGGCCCCCTTCTTCACGAACCTGGCGCTTTGGGTGGCGGGCTTCATCCTCATGGCCATGATCCGATTGCGGGTAGACCCTACGGGGCTCCCTTCGCTCACCATCACGCAAGCCTATTTCGGCCGCTGGCTTACCTTCATGGTGCTGGGGCTGGTGCAGGGTCTCATCTGCTGCTGTGGCGATTTGGCGCTGGGCATCCAGTGCGAGCAACCGGCGCTATTTGTGCTGGCCGGCGTGGTAACGGTGCTGGTGGACGTCAACCTTATGTACGCACTGGCCTATGCCATGAAGCATGTGGGGAAGGCCATCGCGGTTATTCTTCTCATCATGCAGATTCCCGGATCGTCGGGGATGTTTCCGGTGGAGATGATGCCGGCGTTCTTTCGCGCTATCCATCCGTGGCTGCCCTTCACGTACTCCATTGATGCTATGCGCCAGTCCATTGGGGGCCTGTACGGCATCTCGTACTGGGGGGACATCGGTGTGCTGCTGCTGTTCGTGCCAGTGGGACTGATCATCGGGTTGGTGCTCGGACGCTACGCTTTCAATCTGAACATCCTGTTTGATGGCAAGCTGGCCGCTACTAACCTTTACGTGTGCGAGCAGGCCACCGGGCAGCTGCAACATCCGCGGTTTCGTATGCGTGCCATGATGCAAGCACTTTTGGACATGCCCGCTTATCGTGCGCAATTGCAGCAACGGGTAGAGAGGTTCCAGCGTGCCTACCCGTGGCTGAAGCGGGCAGGATGGGTGCTGATATTCGCCCAGCCTGTGGTCACCTTTGCCGTGATGGTGCTTTTGCAGGCCAACATAGAGACCAAAGTGGTGCTGATGGTGATTATGGTGTGCGGCATCATCGCGGTGGACCTGTACCTGGTTTTCGTGGAATATCTGGACGAGAGCTTGCGAAGCAAGGAGAAAGTGGCGGGTCTTTCTGGCGAAGCGCTGGTGAGCGCGGTGCGTCGGGCAGTGCCGGCATCAGCTGGCGGCGTTGACGCGGAAGCGCGAGGGGGCGAGGGGCAATGAGCAATATCGTCAAGCTGTTCTTGATGGATGTGCGCTCGCTGGCGAAGAACGCCATCGCCCTCATTGTAACGGTGGGACTGGTGCTGGTGCCTCCGCTGTACGCCTGGTTTACCACGGCAGGGTTCTGGGATCCGTATGGCAACACCGACAATATAAAGGTGGCGGTGGTAAACAACGACCAAGGCTACCAGAGCACCCTTCTTCCCATGAAAGTTAATGCGGGCGGAACTATAGTGTCGCAGCTAAGGGCAAACGACCAGTTCGACTGGGAGTTTATGGGCGAAGGCGAAGCCATGGAGCAGCTGAAATCGGGTCAGTGCTATGCCGTGATTGTCATTCCAGACAGCTTTTCCGCCGACTTGATGACGGTGCTTTCCCGCCAGACGAAGACGGCAGACATCCTGTATTACACCAATCAACGCGAGAACGCCATTGCTCCGCGCGTTACCAGCGTGGGGGCTACAACGCTGGAAACGGACATCGACCAAGCCTTTACGGCCACGGTGAGTACGGTGGCGTTGGGGATGACCAACGATCTGTCTTCCTTCCTCTCGGGCGAGGGTGTCGAGAATTACGGAAGCGCCCTGGTGACGCAGTTGGGACAGGTAATCGATCAGCTTGACGGTGCTGCCGAAGAGGCGCGCACCTTTGCCAGCCTTTCTGCCTCTACGGCGCAGTTGGCGAAAACATCGGCGGAGATATTGAACTCCCTGGGCTCTACCACCACCAACGTGGCGCCCTTAATGGACGAGACGCAAGAGGCCCTTGCCAGCGGCGCATCGGCATTGGAGGAAGCACAGCAGCTGGCTGACCAGGCATTCTCTTCGGCATCGGATGCCTTTGAGGGGCTAAGCGCCAAGGTAGATGCGGCGCTAGGGGCAGCGGATAAAGTGGAGGACGGTGCCTCCTCAACCCTAGACGCGGCTGCTGCCGACTTGGATGGGCTCGGGGAGGTGTACAAGGAGCTGCAAGAGGCCGTTGCAGCTGCAGACCCCGATAGCCCGGTAGTGGGCCGGCTGGAAAGCGCCCGGGCATCGCTTGAGGCTCTGGCGGCGGATGTGAGGGACGCTGCCGCCACATTGCAGCAGCAGAAGGCGGCATCCCAGGCTCAACGGCAGAAGGTGCAGCAGAGTCTGGATGCCGCGCGGGATAGCCTCAAGAAAGCTCGGGATTCTTACGATAGTCAGCTGGATGCCGATTTGTCCCGTCTCGGCGAAACGCTGGACCGGGCTCGTGAGGCCTCTGGCAAGCTGGCTTCCCAAATTGATTCCACTGCTTCCGGCCTGTCGAGCGCTTCTGCTTCCCTTGCCGACAATTTGGAAACGGTGCAGAAGTCACTTGAGGCCACTGCCGACAAGCTGGAGGAGTCGGCTCGCAACATGGAGGCTTCCCGCGAGCAGTTGTCTGCCGCCCTGGCCTCCGGCGATATGGACAAGGTGCGCAAGATGCTGGGAGATGATCCGGCTGCCATTGCCGATTTCCTCTCAGCTCCCACCCAACTGGTGCGTCATGCGGTATACCCAATGGCCAATAACGGCACTGCCATGTCGCCCTTCTACACCTCGCTGTCGCTATGGATCGGGGCATTGTTCATGGTGGTGCTCACCCAAGTGCAACCCTCGACTGTTGTGCTGGCGAAGCTGCGCCGGCCCACCGCCAACCAAACCTTCCTGGGGCGTTTTGGGGTGTTTTGGCTGATGGGATCGCTGCAAGCGCTTATCGTATGCTTAGGCAACGTGTTCTTTTTGGGGATAGCCGTACAGCATTTTTGGCTGTATCTGCTATCGGGCCTGGTGACGGCTTTGGTGTTCGATGCAATTGTGTACACGCTCACCGTGTCGTTTGGCAACGTGGGCAAGGCCATTGCCATTGTCGCATTGGTGGCGCAGTTGGCTGGCAGCGGCGGCATATTGCCCGTGCAACTTTCCGGGCCTCTTTTCCAAGCAGTATATCCATGGCTGCCCATGACCTACGCCATGGCCGCTTTTCAGAGCACTATTGCCGGAATCTATGGCCACCAGCTGACTAGCGACTTGCTGTGTCTGCTAGCTTGGCTGATCCCCTGCCTGGTGTTGGGGCTGGTGCTGCGCCACCCGGTCATCCGCTTCAATAACTTCATCATGAAGAAGCTAGACGAAACGAAATTGGTGTAAGGCTTTTCCCGATAAGGCATCAGCTCAGTTGATCGACCGCAAGCACATCCCGGATGGGCCGATTCGGCAGGTCGGAGCGAGGTCCGGCCAAGCGGAGCGACGAGGAGACCCACTCGGGCGAAGCCCGAGTTGGCTCCGACGGAGCGCAGCGTCGAGCGCAGGCCTGGCGAATCGGCCCACCTTTGGGAGGGAGTCGACTCTCTTACCAGCTCAGCAGCTCGTAACCGTCTTCGGTTATCACAATCTGCACTTCCCATTGGGCGGTGGGCTGTCCATCGGCGGTGCGCACCGTCCAGCCATTGGGGTCGGACATGTCGATTTCCTGGGCACCCATGTTGATCATGGGCTCGATGGTGAACATCAGGCCCGGCACTAGTATGGGACCGGTGCCCGCCTCGGTGACGAAGCTGACGAAGGGGTCTTCGTGGAACTCCAGCCCAATGCCGTGGCCGCCGAACTCGCGTACCACCGTGTAGCCGTGATCGTTGGCGTATTTTTGCACGGCGGCGCCCACGTCTCCCAGATGCCCCCAGGGCTTCACCGCCTTCAGGCCCTCTTCCACTGCCTCCTTGGTGACCATCACTAAGTCCTGCAGCTGCGGGTCCACCTCGCCGATCATGAACATGCGGGAAGAGTCGGAGAAGTAGCCGTCCTTGATGGTGGAGCAGTCCACGTTTACGATATCGCCCTCTTTGAGCACTTCGTTCTCGGAGGGGATGCCGTGGCATACCACTTCGTTGATGGAGGTGCACACGCTCTTCGGGTAGCCCTCGTAGTTAAGTGGGGCGGGAATGGCGCCGTGCTCTACTGTGTATTGGTGTACCCACTGATCGATCTGCTCGGTGGTCACACCGGGGCCGATGCGCTCGGCCACGTAATCCAGTACCCCCACGTTCACCTCGGCCGATTTCTTCACGCCTTCGATGTCGGCCGCAGTTTTCAGCAGGCCGTGCTCGGGCACTTCCTCGCCGGCCATATACAGCTCCTCCAGCCGCTCGTCAAAATCCAAGTGGCATTTCTTGTATTTCTTGCCGCTACCGCACCAGCATTCGTCGTTTCGCCCTGGAAGAACCATTCCGTCAAAGCTCATGGCCGCCTTCTCTCGCAATCGCTCAGTCAACCGCACAAGTTTACGGCGGTATACTACCGCAAAAAGCTGTGCTTTTCATACCTCCCGACAAATCGCTGCCGAAAGGACTCTGTTCGGCATGCTGAGAGCTGCCTGCTTTGCATAGAGTTTCGTACCAGGACCCCCTGTTCTTGTCAGGAGGCCTTTCTTTTGCGGGCTTCCTGCCAAGAGCGAGGGGATTTGGTACAGAGCGGGAACATCTGTGCGAGAACGTTGAGGGCATTGCCCTATGCACGGATGGGCTGCAGGCGCTTTCACCCCTTAACAATTTGCTAGCGTTTGTGGCCGCCTGATGAAAGATTGTCCAAGGTGGTGCGCAAAATCCTATACTAGGAAGTTGTGTTTTTCGAGGGACGTCGAGGTGCCATAGGTCGTTGAGGTGTCTGACGCCTCCGCAGTGCAGAAGCGTACAGGGAAGGCGAAGCGCGCATCGTGGTGGAAGAAAACCCGCAGAACGGAAAGAGGCCGAGCATTCGGGATTACTCGGTGCATCGCCGTGAGGGTGCGCCTGCTCAGCGCAAACCCCTTTCGCCTGAGGGCAGTCGCATTCCCGCTGATGAGCCTCGTCCTTCTGTGCGCGATGAAATTCGCGCGCGGGAGCGCTTCTTGGGTGGGGAGGACCCTGCTGAAGAAACGGCGCGCGTGCAGCCTGAGGCTTCTTCTGTCGAGCAGACGCGTCGCCAACGGGCTGCGGAGCGTGTTGCCCGATACGATGCCCAGCGCACGGCTCAGCTGGAGGGTGCATCCGATGGTGGTCGTCATGAGGCCCGATCGGCTGTTTCGGGCGATGACGGTCCGGGGCGCACAGCGCAGCACGGTGGTCACGCTTCTGCTCCCAAACGTCGCGGAAACCCCATAACGCGCCTGGTCAACCAATGGTTCGACCGCGTGATGGGGGCCATAAACGATGGCGGCCTCTCGGGACAAGAGGCCCAGTACGCCTCCCATCGCACCACTCGCGACTTCATCTGGAACACCGTGGGCGTAGGCGCATGGGGGATGGTGTTTCCCATCCTCACCATGATCGCTACCCAGCTGGTGGGGGTGGAGAGCGCCGGCATGCTGTCGATGGCCTTCGTGGTGGGCTCTCTTTTGTGGATCGTGGCCAACTTCGGCGTGCGCACCTACCAGATATCTGATGTGAACGAAGCGCACTCCTTTGCCGATTACCAGGTGAACCGCTGGATAACCTGCGTGCTGATGGTAGTCATTGGTTGCGCTTACTGCGCTATTCGCGGTTACGACTCCGAGATGTTCTACCTTTCTGTGGGCATCTTCCTCTACCGCATGGTGGACGGCCTGGCCGATGTGTACGAGGGGCGTCTGCAGCAGGTGGACAAGCTGTATCTGGCAGGCATTTCCCAAGCGCTGCGGTCGGTGTTGGCGCTGGTGGTGTTCGCCATTCTGCTGGTAATAACCCGCAATATGGTGGTGGCGGCTTTTGGCATGGCCATCGCGGCGGCCGCCACCTTCGTGGTGGTCACCTACCCGCTCACGTTGCTTGAAACGCCGAAATCGCGGAAAGTTTCCTGGGCCAGTGTGGGGCGGCTGTTCAAGCACACGGCGCCGCTGTTCGTGGCGTTGTTCCTGTATGCCCTCATCGACAATATGCCGAAGTTCGTGATGGAGGGCGCTCTTTCCTACGATAACCAGCTGTACTTCAATGCGCTGTACTTCCCGGCCCAAGGAATCCTTATCACTTCGCAGTTGGTGTACAAGCCGTTGTTGGTGCGCATGGCCGGGGTGTGGCAAGATGCCTCAAAGCGGCGGCAGTTCGACCTCATCATGGTGGGCATCCTGGGAGTCATCGTGGCCGTCACTGCGGTCAACGTGCTCATCATGGGCTGGATAGGCATTCCCATCATGGGATTTCTTTACGGCATCGACTTCGAGCAGTTCCGCGGACTCATGTACATCATGCTGGCGGCTGGTGGCGTTACGGCGGCCATAGATTTCATGTACCAAGTGATCACCGTGATGCGCCGCCAGAAGGACGTCACTACGCTTTACCTGGTCACATTTGGATTCTCGCTATTCGTTCCTATCCTGCTGGTCATGTTCACGGGGCTGCCGGGCGCGGTGATAGGCTATCTCATCGTGATGACTTTGCTGTTCGTGCTGCTGGTATGGGAGTACTTCCGCATTCGCAAGGACATGGCCCATGAGGCGCAGCTGCGCCAGGCGCGGGAGGGCGCAGCAGAATAGCGCGGCGATGCGGGAATTGATGCAAGGTGGCAGTTGCACGGCGCTGCAGCAAAGCGGCATTGCGGGTCAGTAATTCCGGGGCGATACCCTGGGTGCTCGCGGGGCGTTTCCTTACGATTTCTTTATCAATACGTGATTTTCTGCATCTGGGCCATAGGGTAGAATGCTAGCTATGCGAAAGATGGCGGCTGCGCTGGTGTGGCCAGAGCGCTCGGAGTGCGTTTGGGCTCGCTGGGATAGCGTGCAGACGGCTGCCTTGTGAGTAGAAAGAGGTAGAAATGGCTGACGAGAACCCGAGCCAGCAAGCTTCCGAGGGAGCCCCCGAAGAGAAACCGGCCACCGTGTCGGCGCCAGAAGGGTGGGACGAGGCCTTTGGGGCCGATGCCCCCAAGCCCACGGCTTCCCCTGAGGCCGCCCAGTCGGCGGTTGCGCAAGAGCCGTGGCAACCGAAAGACGAGGGAGTTGGCGCTTACGGGGCCGCGCCTGGTGCCCAGTACGGCACCCCGAACTCAGCTCAGCCCCAGCAGCCGGGCGCTGCCCCTTATGCCGCTGCTGGCGGATTCGGCGGTCAGCCGCCGCAAAACCCTTCCGGCCAGGCTTGGCAGCAGCCGGCTCCCGCAGGGGCGCCCATTCCCACTACCGCTTATGCGAAGAGCTGCCTTTCCGCTGGTTGGGCCGATTGCAAGCAACCGGGTTTCTGGAAGAAAACCGCCTTCATGGGGCTAATTGAGCTGGTGCCCATTTTGAACTTCGTGAACCAGGGCTACATGCTGGAGTGGAGCAAGGAAGTGCCGTTCGGCGGTCGTACCTCGCTGCCCCAGAAGGTAGTGACGGGTCGCAACTTCGAGATTGGCTTCTATGCGTTTGTCATCTCGCTGGTGTTTTCGCTGGTGGCGGGTCTGGCCGGTGGGATATTGGGATGGATTCCCCTCATTGGCTGGATTGCCACTGTGGTCATCGGCTTCTTGGTATCCATGTTCACTTATATCCTGAACTTGCGTATGGCGATGCGTTCCCAGCTGGGCGAAGGCTTCAAAGTGGGAGACGCGTGGAAGGCTATCAAGCGTGACTGGAGCGGGCTTTTGTGGGCCATCTTGGCCCCGGGGCTGATTGCCGCAGGTGTCATTTTGGTGGTCTCCCTGGTGTACACCTTCCTTGCGGTGCTGTTCCTGATTCCGGTGATTGGCATGACGGCCTATCCCGACCCCGCCTATATGGTGAGCGCAATCGTGGGCGGTGGCCTTGGGTTCGCGTTGCTCACCTTGGTGTTCGCCTACATCTGCTCGTGGGCCGGTGTGGTTTCTCAGCTGGTGGGTTACCGTGCGGCCGCTCACTGGGTGGCCCGTTATGCTGGCGAGTGGACCTACCTGGTGTAGGGTTTGCGGCTTGCCAGTGCGGAAGGTGCCATTGCCCACTATGCCATGCAGCGGCCTGGCAGTTCATTGGCGCGAAGGGCCCATCTGCGCTTTGCCTTGATGTGTTTCTAATTGCGGCAATTGCGCTTTTCGCCGCGTAAACCGCTTGTGTGCTTGATGCCGAGGCGATGTTGTGGGAGAATGCTTAGGCCCTAAAGGCAAATGGTCGAGTGGCGCAGCGGGAGCGCAGGTGCCTTACAAGCACAAGGTCGGGGGTTCAAATCCCTCCTCGACCACCATTCTTGAAACAGAGAAACCCCAGGTCAGCTCCTGGGGTTTCTTGTTGTGACTCGCTGTAACCTGCTAAAACTTATGCAACATTTTGTAGCGAAGAGCTCCCAGAGAAACCAGTCTGTGCCGGGTTGCCAAGTTTTTCGCGATGCAAGTTTTTTGCGGTGGTGGTTCGGATGCTCGTTTTTGTCTCCCCGCCGGCAACTTGGTGGTTACCTAGCGGTTACAGGGCGCGAGATGGGGAATCATCGGGTGCTTTTCTCATTTATAGTCCAATGTGTTCGATGTGCTTTGCGCGCCGAATGCCGCGCACGTTTGGTTCGAGGGAAGGGGATCCCATGAATCTGAGGAAAACCGTTGCTGCTGATTTCGTAGTTGCCTTTGCCGCGCTGGTAGGGCTCGTGGTGGCCGTGGCCGTCTCTTTGGCCCCCGCAAGTGCATTTGCAGCTGAGCCGCCGCTGGAAGCGGGGTTCTACAGCGCCCAAGTGGAAACCTCCTCCGATGCCGAGGCGCTTACATCCGTTGTTGATTCCCCTTGCCTCTTGGAAGTGCCCAGTACTGGTCAAACGGTGGCGCGCATTGCGTGGAGCAAGAACGATGTGGTGCGCATGATTGTGAATGACGTGGAGTACCTGCCCAGCTCATCCGATGTGTCCGAGTTCGTGATACCCGTCTTGGTCCTGGATGAGCCGCTTTCGGTTCAGGTGGAGGTAGCCAGCCAGCCAAACGAGCTGTTAACGGCGCAGCTTACGTTCTTCGCTGCCAGCGTTGATAATTCCGATGAGGCGCTGGACGCTCTTGCCGCCGACACAGAATACGAGGCCGTGCCGCTGTCATTGGAGGGGGAGGGGCAGGAATCCTCTAGTATGGAGGCGGCCGCCAATTCCCAACAAGCAACACCGTCGGTGGAGTGGGTTACGTTCGCCGGTTGGGCAGTGATTGCCGTGGTGGTTATCGGCATTGGCGCCAGCATCTTCATTCGGGTGCGGAAGGGCAAGTAGCGGCAAGGGCTTGGTGCGGGCAACAACGAAAGCAGGCGGATGGGATCAATCCAAAACATCGACCACGCTTCCTTCTTCACCAATCGGAAGTGCCCCTATTTTCCCTGCCATGAGGGACTGGATCCGCAGAGCTTTAACTGCCTGTTCTGCTATTGCCCACTGTATGCCTTGGGTTCGAAGTGCCCGGGAAACTTCTCCTATTTGGATAACGGCGTGAAAGACTGCTCCCAGTGCCTGCTGCCCCATGAGGGGGACGGCTTTTCGGCCATTGTTCTGGATTACTGGCCCCAGGTGAGTGCGCTTGCCTCGCGCTGTTTCGGTGGGGACGCTGCGCGGTAGGCGATGCCGTATGGCGGGGGCGCTCGCGGTAGCCTTTGTTTCTGGCATTTTCGCGCAGGGGATGGCCTCTGGCGGCTAGGAGCGGTGCGCGCCTGCGGCGAATGGGATACAATGGCCGGGCACGAAACAAACCTCAATTATTCCAGCGTGCAGGTCGGAAGGTCTTATTTGCATGGATCGTCGTCCCTCCAAGAGAAAAGGGCGCCAGGCCACCCAGAAGGGTGCATATGGCCAGGTGGCTCAAGCCAAATCCCTCAAAGTGAAGCGCAAGCGCAAAGGGGCCCTGGGGGCCATTGTGGTGGTACTGCTGTTCTCAGTGGTGGCCGTGCTAGCGTTTCCCCAGGCGCGCGCATTTATTACCCAAACACCGGTGGGTGGTCCGCGCACGGTGCTTACTCAGCAGCGGGTGGATATTGCTATCGAGCGCCTGGAATTGCCAGCGCCCGACCTCTCTGGATTGGCCTACGTGGACGCAGCCAGCTTAATTGGCCCGCGCTTCGAAGACGTTGAGGTGGGGGAGGTGCAGAAGCACATCTCTGGTGCAACGGAAGTGTTCACCCAGAAGGTTACCGCCACGGCTCATTACACGAACAAGTCGGTGAAGATAACGGTGCCCGTGTCTTTTGAGTTCACTTACGATGACGGCAACGACACATGGGAGCAGGGGCCGGTAACCGAGGAGGGCCAAACGGTGCAACCGGTGGCGCCTCCCAGCGCTACGGCCATCGCCAACAACATCGGTGAGCTTCTGGGCAGCTACGACAGTCAGCTGGCTTCCGAGTTCGAGGGCGCTTCCAGCACGGTAGTGTCCCAGCTCACCGCAGAGGGCGGTACCATGGAGGTGAATTTGCTGAAATCGCGGCAAGAGGAAACTGTCACCATGACCGTGACCTGCAAGGTGGATTGGTCGGACGAAAAGGGCTGGATACCGGTGGTGGTGGGCACGACAACGCCGAAAGTTACCGATAAATCGGTTATGTCGAAGCTGAGCTGCAAGCCCGGCGCTCTCGTGCGTTTGCAGGGCACATTGGTAGCGGAGGGCAACGGCTACCTGTTGCGGCTCGATGGCCCCATGCGCCTCACCATGGATGGCCGCTCGTGGGACTTGGATGTGGTGAGCCTGGTGCCCGGATCGGACATGGCCTGCTATTTCGACCCTCCCGTAGTGGAAACGGACCAGCCGCAAGCTGCCGAGGATGAGGCAGAACGGGCGGCTGAGGAGGCGGCGAACGACGCAGAGGTAATCGATCCCGAAGATGAGGGCGCCGTAGCCGCCGAGGATGACGCTGTCGAGAATTCCGAAGAGGAAGAACCGGAGAAGAAGCGCGACACCGTTGAGATCTCCACGCTCGTAGGGTATCGGGTGTCTGTGGTTGGCACCATCTCGCTGACTGGCAACAAGTCCGGCGTGGGAAATAGTCCTTCGGACGACAGCTGGGGAAAGATATACCCTGTTCAGGTGACCCTTTCCGAGGTCCAGAAGCTGTAAGCTTCGTTTTCAAAATCTATACCTTTATGGGCCCGCCCGACAGCTCGCCGCGGGGGAACGCCGGGAGGCGGTTCGCCGAGCGTCGGGTGCTTCTTCCCGCATCGAACGCAGGCTTGTCGAATCGGCCCACCTCCGGGAGAGCGCCGACTAAGAACCTATAGATTTCTTGGAGCCGACTCTGCGTCTTCGGTGGTGCTCCTTTTGCGTTGCACTGAGGGTGGGGCGTTGAAAACCTGCTGGATTCGCGATGGCTGGGCACATCTGGTTTGTCGGGCACTTTGGATGGGCCGGAGATTGTCTGTTGCCCCCTTATGGAGTTGACATCGGCGGGCTGGTGAAAATCGGTAAGCCTGCTGCCAACGGTTTGGCGCCACGCTGGCGAACGCGGGGCCTATTCTGCCTCTCAGGGAAATCATGAGTTGCTTTGGTTTCCAGTCACAGGAAAAGGGAGGCTTAGCATGGGTCGAAGAACCGCGGTTTTGGGAATTGCGAGCGGTTTGGCATGTGCGCTATGTGTGGGGCTGTATGCATTCCAGATCGATCAGGAGGCGCAGCTGCAGCGGGCTGAGGCCTTGGAAAAGTACGGCGGCTCGCAAGTAGAGGTATATGTGGCCAGGCGTGATTTGGCGGCAGGCGAGGCCATCGATGACTCGGCAGTGGAAAAGCGCCAATGGCTGGCAGAGCTTTTGCCTGACGGGGCCGTAACCGACTTGGAGTTGGTGCGGGGCTCATTGTTGAACAGCCCGGTGTTTGCCGGGGAGGTGGTATGCGCCGGCCGTCTCAAGGCCGATACGGATCAATTGACGGTGCCTAAGGGCATGTGCGCCCTGTCGGTGCCGGGGAAAGACGTTCAGACCGTGGGCGGCCGTTTAGCGGCGGGCATGGAGGCAGACGTGTACGTGACCGGGCCTTCCGGGTCGTCTTTGCTGGCCGAGCGCGTTGCCGTACTGGCAGTGGGCAAAGAAGGGGGAGTGGGCTCAGGAAACTGCTGGGTGACCATTGCTGTGGAGCCTTCTCTGGTGCAGGAAATGGTTCAGGCGGCGCAATCTTACGAGCTGTATTTCGCTATGCCCGGCGCGGATACTCGGCCGGGCGATGAGCCTCAGGAGAAATTGACGCGAGGAAATGTCCCTGAGCCTGGCCAGGCCGAGGATCGCGCTCAGGCAGCCGGGACGTCCGTCTCTGCAGGGGCGTCTGATGAGCTAGCTGAACGCGAAAATACGGATGTGGCCATTGAGGGAGATGCGCCTGGCGGGGCGGCAGTGGCGCAGCTCGACGCAGATGCGGCGGATGATGCGCGCAGGGCCGGCGAAGCGAACGAACATGGGGAACGTGCGCAGGATGGGGGAGAGGCATAATGGGCGAGGCGCAAGACGTGCGGCTTTCGGGGCAACAGGGAGTTGTCCTGTCGGTGGTCAGCGCCGGTGGCGGCGCGGGGAAAAGCTCGGTGTGCACCGCTCTGGCGCAGCAGTGCTGCAGCAGGGGGCTGTCGGTTCTCCTCCTGGACGGCGATTGCCAGTTTGGTGATTGTGCCAGGATGTCGAACGATGCAGCCGTGCTCTCCTTCCCCCAGGTTCAAACACTGTGCGAGGGCGATGGCCCCGAACTCCCCTGCGGGCTTGTTGTGGTGGCGCCAGACGCCATAGAGTACGCCGAGCATCAAAGCCCCAAATTGCCTCTTCTGGCCCGCCAGGCAACCCAGTGGTTCGATGTGGTGGTTGTCAACACGGCCAGCGTATGGGCCGATCCGCTTGTCTCGCTCATGGAATCAAGCGACCGCGTGCTATTCGTGGTCGGTCAGTCGGCATCATCGGTTCTGGGCACAAAACGGGCGCTCGATTTGTGCTTGCGCTGCGGCATTGCCACCGGCGCGTTCCTGTTTTTGCTTAATCGCTGCTCCCGGCACAGCCTTTTCACCTCCATCGATATTTCTTGCGCTTTGGGAGGCGTTCACGTGCTGGAGTTGCGGGAGGGGGGCGCCGAGGTGGAAGAGCTGCAGGGTTGTGGCTTGTCGCGGCATCTTCTGCGGGACGGGAACCCTTTCTATTGCAGCATGGAGTGTGCCGTGGAGGAGCTGCTTGGCCAGCGCGCCGGCACGGCAGAAGAGGATGAGGTGACGATCGTCAAGGCTTCGCCAGCGCGAAAAGGGGCGTTTTTCACTCAGAGACGCAGGGGCGAGTCGCACAAGAGGGGCAAACACCAGGGCAGCTCGGCGCTTGCGGAGGAAGAACGGGAGGAAGCGCTATGGCGATGACGTTGCTCGAACGGGTGCAGCGGGGCGCTGTGGTTGGAGCGAATCAGCAGCGTTCGGTTCTCAACGTAGAGGATCTGCGCGAGGCGGTGAAGCGCTACCTTCCTGCGGAATCGGTAGCAGCCATGCTGGAGGAAGATCCGTTGCGAGCGCGCAATGAGCTGCGCAGCGCGTGCCGACAGGTGTTTGCCGAGCCGATGTGGGCGTCTGTAGAGCCCGGGCGCAGGGAGGCCCTTATCCAGGAGCTGTTGGCCGTGGTGTTCGGGATGGGCCCACTGGAGCAATTGCTTGCCGATGAGGCGATAACTGAGATCACGGTGAACAAAGGCGGCGAGGTGTGGGTAGAGCGGGAAGGCGTGATGGTGCCGGCTGGCGTGGCGTTTGCCAGCGACGACCAAGTGCGAAGCCTTATCGATCGCATCCTGGGGCCGCTGGGGAGGCGCATAGACGAATCAAGCCCATCAGTTTCTGCCCGATTGTCTCAGGGCCACCGGCTGCATGCGGTGGTGCCGCCTATCTCCCCCGATGGTCCGGTGCTTGCCATACGAAAGTTTTCGCGAAAGGTGTTCTCCCTCTCCCAAATGGTTGAGGCGGGCTCAATGGAGGAACCGTTGGCCCAGTTTCTTTGCTGGGCGGTGGAGGGTCGGTGCAGTATTGCCGTACTGGGCGGAACTGGCAGCGGGAAGACCACGCTGCTTAATGCGCTGTCGCTGTCCATTCCCCACAGCGAACGAATTATCACCATAGAGGATTCGCTTGAGCTGAAATTCCAAGAGCACCCGCAGGTGGTTCGCCTTGAGGCGCGCCATAGGAATGCAGAAGGGCTTGGAGAGATAACCATTCGCAGTCTGGTGGTAGATTCGTTGCGCATGCGCCCTGATCGCATAATTGTGGGCGAGTGCCGTGGAGGCGAAGCGCTCGACATGCTGACCGCCATGAATACGGGCCACGATGGCTCGCTCACTACTCTTCATGCCAATTCTCCGCAGGAGTGCGTGGATAGGCTGGTTACCATGTGCCGCTACGCCGTTGACCTGCCCCCCGATGTCATTGAGGCCCAGATAGGCCATGCGTTCGACTTGATGGTTCAAACCCAGAGGCATCGCAGCGGCAAGAGATTTGTATCTTGCGTGGCGGCGGTTACGTGGGATGCGCGCAAGCGATGCTGCCACGTGGAGACCCTGTATCGGCGGGAGGGCCCTGCTGCAGAGGGCGTGTGGGAGATGACACCCGACTGGGTAGACGGACTGGTGGCAGAAGGGATTGCCGCCGAAGAAGAGGTGGAACGATGGCGCCAGCAGCTGTAGCGCCGGCGGTGGCCGCCATATTTGCGGGAGTAGCCGGATATTGCGCTTTCGTCCACCTGGAGGAGAACCATCGGAAAAGCCTCCACGCCCGTGTCACCCTTCAGGGGCGTGCGGAACAAGGGGTGCTCTGGTGGGCGCGCAATGGCGTTGGTCCCTTGCGGCCCGTTAGCCGATGGCTGATGCGGTTCAAGCCTGTGGAGGCCTCCCTGCGCGAGGCGGTCCGTTTTGCAGTCGAGCGGGGTGTGTCCACCAATGAGGAGGCGTTGCTCTCCAGTCTTTTGGCGGGCTCTTGCGCGGTGGCAGGGTTAGTTGCGCTTGTGACGGGAACACCGGTTTTCGCAATAGCAAGCATTGCGCTCGTGGTCATCTTTTTCGGCAACCGCACATCGGCTTCTCGGGAGGCGCGCCGGATGTCTCTGCAGGAGCAAACGCCCGAGGCGTTACGCGCGTTGGGAGTGTGCTCGAAAAGCGGCTTGAGCCTCTCCCAAACAATGGAAGTGTTGTCGGGGGATTTGCCGCGCCCCATAGCTGGGCTGTTCGAGCAGGCCCATCTTCGCATGAAGGTGGGGGCGCCGGTGCAGGAGGCTCTGGCGGTGTTCTCTGAGGGCGACTCATCTTCGGAGCTGTCATTTGTGGCCGTTGCCTTGGATGTGCGCCACCAAACTGGCGGTTCTCTTTCCCAGGTACTCGAATCAGCGCGGGAATCGGTGCGCGACGAGTTGGACTTGCGTCGATCGTTGCAGGTGCAGACTGCCCAAGCCCAGCTTTCTGCTCGCATCGTCACATGTATGCCGTTTGTGCTGGTGGCAGTTTTTTCACTGGTTACCCAGGACTTTCTAGCGCCTTTTTTCCAAAGCACCCAGGGAGTGGCTCTGCTGGTGTTGGCGCTGGCCATGCAGGCGGCAGGGGTTGTGGCGGTGCGCCGTTTGCTGCGAAGGGAAGGAGGGAGGCCATGGCTGGAGCACTCTTGACGGCTTTGCGGGTGATTTCGGTATCGTTGGGTGCGGTATGCGGGTTCGTCTTGGCTTTAGAGCTTGCGCGGGCATATAGGAGGCGAGAGCTGCGGCGGATGGTTATGGAAGAGGTCGAGCGCCCGCTTTTGCCCGGCGCCCGAAGGCAGCGTGGCGCACCGTCGGATCCAGATGGTGGGCATCGTAGACGAACTGCAACGGAGGCGCTGCTGCAGACAATGGAGCAAAGATCACGCGCCCTTGCAATGGGGGCGCGCCGCCCTCTGGCTCCAGCGTGGCTTATGCGGAATTCCGAAGCGCTGGAGCAGTCGGTGGTTCATGCGGGGCTGGCTGGGAGGGTGAGTGTTCAGGGGTTTTGGGACTGTAGGCTCATGTTGTCGGCGCTTCTTGGAGCGGTTGGATGTCTGGTGGGCAGCGTGTTCTCTTCCGAGATGGGGGCTTTAGGTGCTGCGGCGGGTGCTGCGGCGGGTTTTCGCCTTCCGCGGACAATGCTGGAAAAGGCCGTCCGTTCTCGTGCGTCGGACTTGGAGCGCAGCTTGTCGGAGATGCTGGAGGTAGTGGCCTTAGGGCTGCGAAGCGGGCTTTCTTTTGACGGCTCCCTAGCCCTGTACTGCGGCCATTTTCGCTGTCCGCTTGCCCGGGGGCTGGCAGCTGCCCAGTCCCAATGGGAGTACGGGCTTGCAACGCGCGAGCAGGCGCTGCGAGCGCTATCCAACAGCTATGACTCGATTCTGTTCGGTCGTGTGGTGGAGTCTGTCGTGAGATCGATAAGGTTCGGGTCGTCGTTGGCAGACAACTTGGACGATGCCGCCTCCGAAGCGCGAGCCCACTATCGCACGGCACGGCAAGAATCGGTGGCAAAGGCGCCGGTGAAGATGATGTTGCCTACCAGCACGCTTATCTTGCCGGCAATGTTGATACTGGTTTTAGGGCCGGTGCTGCTGGAATTGATGGGATGAGAAATGGAGAGGAGACACTATGACGTGGTTGAAGGAGCCAAAGGTGGCCAGCAGATGCGCCCGATGGCGCAATGGCCTGATGAGAGGCGTATGTCTGCTGCAGGTGAAGATGCGGCAGCGCTGCGGCCAAGGCACCACAGAGTACGCCATCCTGGTAGGGGTTCTGGTAGTTTTGGCCATTGTAGCCATAACTTTATTTCGTCCCAAGCTGGAGGAGCTGTGGAACGCAATAGCCGATGGCATAAACAGTTTGTAGAGGGCGTTTCCGGGCAGTCGACGGTGGAGTATGCCCTAGTGACGGGAGCTCTGCTGGTGGTGGTTGTGGGTCTTTGGGCAGTACGGGAACTGTTCTTCCAAGGTGTTGATGCGAGTCATGTGCTTGCGGCCGCATCGCACCATGTGACCGGTGCTTGGGGGTGGGTTTGCGATGTATTGGCCTTTTGAGCGCATCCGCAAAGCTTGCTCGGGGCAAGCTACGGTGGAAGCCGCCGTGGCCATCCCCGTGGCGTTCTTGCTCTTGCTTCTGCTTGTGCAGCCGGCGATAGTGCTTTATGACCGCACGGTGATGGAGAATGCTGCTGCTGAGGCGTGTCGGTTGCTGGCCACCTGCCAAGGCGACCATTCGGTAGTGGAGGACTATGTGCGCCGCCGTCTCTCGGCTATTCCCCAGGCGGAGATATTTCACAAGCACGACAGGGGCTGCAGCTGGGAGATAGAGCTTGAAGGGGGTCCGCACAGCCCCGAAGTGCGGGTAAGGCTGGCAACCAAATTGAGGCCGCTGCCTTTGCTGGGTCAGATGGCCCTCCTGGCCGGAGCTAGCGATGAGGAGGGCTGCTGGAAGGTGGAGGTGGAAGAGACGCTGCCTGTAACGGCACCATGGCAATGAGGGTGTGGTTCGAGTGCTTACGTGTTTTACCAGGCGACTGCGGCCGTCTGTGAGTGGGGAGAAAATAATGGGTGTGGGCTTCTTCCGAGATCAGGAGGGGTTCACCACAGTAGGGATAGCGGTGGCAATCTTGCTGGCAGTTGCCCTTCTGTTTTCCAGTGCCCACGTGTACGAAGTGAATAGCTGTGCGGCGGAGATTCAGGAGGTGGCGGATGCCAGTGCGTTGGCGGCGGCATCGGTGACTGCTGAGTTCATGATTGCCGTGGCTCTGTGCGATGCCGTGGTGCTCTCTTTTTCCCTCGCATCGCTGTTGTGCACGGGTGTTGGCGCGGTGGCCTTGTGTGTGCCGGGAGGTCAGGGCCTGGGAGGAAGGCTGGTGGATGCCGGCTCCGATGTGCTCTCTGCGCGCAACAGCTTTGCTGAAAAGGTATCTCGAGGGCTAAACCAGCTGCAACGGGCCCTTCCGTTTCTGTGCGCCCTCAATGCGGCGGCAGTTGCATCGGCCAACGATGATGACGCTAACCGCTACGTGGCGGTGGCGGTGCCGGTGCCCTTTGAGGGGGAGCCGATCTCGGTAGGCGCCACGGCTGCCTGCAACGAGTATGCGGAGGCGATGCGGGAGAATGCTGCCGATTTGGCCGACCAGGCGATGCGCACCGAGGAGGCGGCCGGCGATGTCAATGAAGCGAAGATGCGTGGATTCATGGCTGACTGCGGATCTGATCCCGATTATTGCATGTATCAGCGGGCCGCTAGCGTAGGCGGTCTTCCGGTGGCCAGCAATCCCGTTTACCACAGTGTTGACACCTGGGACTTTTCGGTGGCGCTGGAGCGTGCGCGGGCATATTATGCCTACCGCAGCACTCACGAGACTGCCATCAACTCATCGGTGGAGCAGCAGGCGAACGCCTCGTTGCGGCGCATATTCTACCGCTATGCCGCAGAGCGTCTGCAAGATGGCTTTGTACACGATGACGGTGCGGGATTCTCTGCGCATTTCCCCGTTATGTTTTCCAAGACTGCCGAACTGAGGGAATCCTCCCTATACAGCCGAGAGCTGTTTCCGGTGACCGATGATGGCGCAGGGCGGGTTATGCACGCCTTCGAAGGCTGTCCGAAAGCCACGGGATGGCATGAGCGAGGCTCGGTGGCGCAGTTGGAGGAAGGCGGGTACTCTGTCTGCCCGGAGTGCAAGTTCACCGCTGCAAGTTTGGGGGATGTGGCCGCTGCTTCGTCCCGCATAGAGAACGGGTTTGAATACCACTATCGTATTGTTGCCCAGGCTGCTAGCGACTACCAGCAGGCACGGCAGAACCTCGACCCTGCGGCGGCCGAGGCAAAAGAGACATTCTCGGGGCTTCTCGATGGCCTGCGCGATGCCCTGTCAGAGGTTGCCGGTTTTCGCATCAGCGCCGATCCTCCGGGCAAGAAGGGTTGCGTGACGTTCGTAGTGAACCTTGCTACCGGGCCGTTGCCCAGCAGGTTTGCCAACCCGTTTGCTTCCACTGATGCGCAGATGGGGCTGCGGGTGGCGGTATCGGGGGCACTTTTGCAAGAGGATCCAGTTGCCGATGGGGCCGACATAATAACTTCGCTTACCGATCGCATTGACACTTCTGCGCCACTGGCCGGCGCGGGGAAGATGGCGCTCGATTGCTGGTCGGGTTTGCTTTCCGCTTATGGTGCCGGCCAAAATGCCCTGCTAGATGGGGTACAGGGACTGCTTGCCGACATTCCCCTGGCTGGTAGCAGCGGTTTGGGGTCTTGGGCTCGCGCAGGGCTGGAAGAGGCCGTTGAAGCCGCTGGGCTGCAGCCGGCAAATTTGTCGGCGCTCAAACCGGCGCTGGCAAGTGCGGGGGCGGTGACGGAAGGGGATTCCGGTACGTTCTCGGTAGAGTTTCATCGGTTGCAGCAACAGGCGCTGCGCGGTTCGAGCCCAACGGGAACAGTGCTCGACGGTCTTTTGGCGGGGATGCAGAGCACTGCGTTCGATGCCCTGGAAATTGCAGATGGAGGCATCACGGTGGCAACATTCTCGATGCCCATCGTGGGCGCTCAGGTGCCTATCACCATTGCGCTGCCGCCCTCGGTGAGCAGCGCTGCCCGAAGCTGGGTGGAACAAGCCGCCTCGGTGCTTCGATCGCTGGCGGCCACGGTTGAATCGGAGAGGGTGTGGCAATGAGCGGGGATGAAAGGCGATTGGCGCAGGGGATATGTGACTGCCTGCAGGGGCTGGTCTCGCGCGTCCGACGGAACGCGCGGGACGCAACAGGTCAGATGACGGTAGAGATAGCAGTGGTGCTGCCGGTGGCACTTGTCCTCGTGGCAATTGTGTGCAACGGGATGGCCTTTTTCTCCGAATGCGCCGCGTTTGATCGGATGGCGCGAAACGCAGTGCGGCTCTACGCTACGGTGCCGGCATACGGAGAGGATCCCTCGCAAGCAGCTGAAAACGTACGGGGTTTCTTGGAGCAGCGCTTCTCGGCACCCAATCAGGAGGTGGCGGTGCAAGAGATTGAAGAAGGCGGCTATCGAAGGTACACGGCAACGCTGTCCTTCGCTCCTACGCTGTTCGGCATCAATCTTCGCCAAGAAGTATTTGGCGTCAGGTTGCCGAGCGTTTCCCACAGCGCGTCATTGGTGGTCGATCGCTACAAACCGGGAATACTGCTATGAGCGCCGTTATGAAAAAGCGATTGGGCCGTGCCTTGTTTTCGCTTGTGATAGTTGTGATGGCGGGGGCGGCGTTGACTGTGCCCGAGGTTTGGGCGCGGCAGAAAGACTGCGTTCAGCCCCCGCCACAGCTTAGCGCCCAGACAATGACCGAAGCAGTGCTGGAGGGCTCGGTGGGGGAGATGGTGTCATCTTTTGGCGGCACGTCCATTGAGGCGCCTTCTGCAGATTTGTTGGGCGCTGCGGACGGAATGCCCTCTTGGCTGGCAGAAGTGATGACGAGCCTGGAGACGCCCGATCAGGTGTTGGTAGGGCAGGGCGGCGCGCTCGTCTCACTTTACTGGTGCGCGGAAGCTGGGCAAAGCGATCATTTGGCTGAATTGCTGGAGATGGCCGGATGGCATCGGGTGGATTCAGGCTTGAATGGATGCTTCTCTTACACCCGGGAGAAAGGAGAAGGGGAATGGCTTATGGTAACCGAATGGAGCGGCGCCAACGGCACCGTCGTTGTTGCGCGGTGTGTTTGAGCGATGGTAGCGTTGCCGTCGCGAAGGTGGCAGATTCTCCGTTGTCACGCTTGCGAGGGCTGATCGGCCGCAAACCATCGCAAGCGTTGTTGCTGATTACCCGGTGCCATGATGTGCACACATTTTGCATGAGCGCTCCGATTGACCTTGCCTTTTTGGATGGCGATGGCAGGGTGGTGAAAGTTGCGCGTGCTGTTGCGCCCGGCAACCGGGTGTTCGCCTCCGCCCTTGCCCATGACGGTGGAGCGGCAGTTATCGAGAGGTTCTCCCAAGCCGGGCCGTGGGTAAAAACGGGGGATTACCCCTTGAAGTCTGCGGTCTCTTTGGCGTATAGAGCCTCGCCGTCGGCTTGCAGCTGCTCGGAGATCGATTGATACGCGTCAAGCAGGTGGTTGCCATCGCGGGTCAGCTGGCTGCCGTGGGCTCCATCGCGATCCAACAGCTGAATCCCTAGGGTTGCCTCGGTGTCTTTGATGATGCGCCAAGCTTTGCTGTAGGCCATTCCCATGGATTTGGCCGCAGCGTTCAGCGATCCCAGCTGTCGAACGCCATCGCACAGTTTGGCAATCCCGGGGCCGAACATCGATTCAGAGGGGGCGCCGGGGCTTGCAACGGAAATGCGCACATTGATGACAAGATCTTCGAGGGTACTCATGGCTCTCCTTTGTGGCCGAGAACATAGTCCATCGCTTCTTTTATAAGGAAGATGGTAGCATATCGGCCGCCCAAACGCACTTGTGGCGGCCGATATGCCTAGAGGTTCGCTCCTTATGCTTGCGTTTGCAGGAATGTATCAGTCGCCGCCTCGATGGCATGTTCGTTGCCGTCTATGACCTCGGTGAAGCGCACTTTCATCTCATCCAGCATGGCTAGGTTTTCTGGCACATAGAAGCAACCGGTCTCATCGGCGATGAAGGCGTTCAGCTGGCAACCGGTAAGGGCCGCCTTGTCTGCCGGGAGGGGCTGGCCGGGAGCGATGTCGAACAGCGCACGGTACACGTTGTCGCCAAATTTCGCCCAATGGGCGGTGGAGGCTACTAGCACGGGATTCTCTCCCCGCAGCCGCTCGGCGGCGGCGTAGGCCACGGCGGTGTGGGGGTCCATCAGGTAGCCGTGATCGTCAAAAACAGTGCGAATGGTGGTCAGGCAGTCTGCGTTGCTCACCGATTCTGCTGCGAACTCCTCCCGCATTTTGCCGAAGGTTCCCCGGTCGATGCGGAAGCAGCGTTCCTCGTTCAAAGACGCCATCCATTGGGCGATGGCCTCGCAATTGCGCCCTGTCAGTTCGAACAGTTGCCGCTCCAGGTTCGAGGACACCAGGATGTCCATAGAGGGCGATGGGGTGAGCACGAACTGGCGGTCGGAGATGTCGTAGGTGCCGGTGTTGATGAAGTCGGTGAGCACGCGGTTCTCGTTGGAGGCGCACATCAGAAGCCCGATGGGGGTGCCCATCTGCTTGGCGTACCAGCAGGCCAAAATGTTGCCGAAGTTACCGGTGGGAACGCACACGTCCAGCAGCTGCCCCGCTTCCAGCTTGCCATCGGCCACCAGCTGAGCGTAGCTGGAGATGTAGTACACGATTTGCGGCATCAGCCTCCCCCAGTTGATGGAGTTGGCGCTGGAGAGGGCCACTTTGCGCTGCTCCATGAGCTGCTGGTTGAATGCCAGGTCGGAGAACACCCGCTTAACCCCCGTCTGGCAGTCGTCGAAGTTGCCGCGCACCGCCCACACTTGCACGTTGTTGCCGGTGGTGGTAACCATCTGCTTGCGCTGGATGTCGCTCACGCCTCCATCGGGGAAAAGGACTCCGATGGAAACACCGTCCACGCCCTTGAAGCCTTCAAGGGCCGCCTTGCCGGTGTCGCCAGAGGTGGCCACCAGAATGCAGAAGGTGTTGTCCAGCTTGCCCTCTTCCCGCAGCGCTGCGGCACTGGCGGAGAAAAAGCGAGGCAGGCATTGCAGCGCCATGTCCTTGAAGGCGCTGGTAGGGCCATGCCACAGCTCCAAGATATGGGTATCCTTATCGAGCGATGTTATGGGGCAGATGGCCTCGTCGTCGAAGTTGTCGCTGTAGCAAAGCGCCATCAGCTCGTCTATCTGGGCATCGGGCATATTGATGGCGAAGGCCTTGTAGATGGCCGCCGCCCGCTGGTGGTAGGGAAGGTCGGCCAGCGCCACGATTTCCTCCAACGACAGGTGCGGAATCTTGTCGGGCACGAACAGGCCGCCGCCGGGAGCCAGCCCCGCCACGATAGCCTCGGTGAAGCTGTAGGGGTCGGTCACGTTTCCGCGAGTGTCGAAGAACTTCACTTGGCTGCTTGCATCCTGGGCGCTAGTTGTCATATGGATTCCTTCTTCAAGGGGAATGGACATCGGTAGAGTATAGTATCTTCCCATCAAAGTGCCCGGAAAGGAGAGGGGGTAATCTATGCAAGCGATGGAACTTTCGGGCGAGGGCGCGCTTTCTGTGCCCCGTATCTCTGTCCTGGGCGACTCGATATCAACTTTCGAGGGTTGCATTGCCGATGGGAACCGGGTGTACTACCAGCCTCCGCAAACTCAGCTTACCGGTGTAGAGCGTTCATCGCAAACCTGGTGGATGCAAGTGATCGAAGGGGTGGGGGGACGTCTGTGCGCAAACGGCTCCTATTCGGGTTCGATGGTGCAGGGGAAGGGCTTTCCCGCCGCCGAACAGCCGGGCCGGGCCGAGCAACTGCTGGGACTGGGCGGTAAATTGCCCGATGCTGTGCTCATTTTCATAGGGGTGAACGACTACGGCTGGGGCAGCCCTGAAGCGCAGGAAGCGGGCCGTTCGGAAGCGGCGCCGGCAGTGGTGGCCGTCCGGGCTGCTTCGGCTTCAGCTCACGATGACAGTTTCTCGGCAACGGTGGCGACTGCGAAAAATAACGAAGGCAATGGCCCTGCTAGCGTTGGGGGTACAACGGCTGTAGAAGTCGGGGCGGCTGGAGATGGCGAACATACGGAGGGGGCGTTGCCGGAGGCTTTTTCCATGTTGCCCCCGGCGGTGCCCGGCGCCGCCCCGATGGATGCGGCCGAGCGCTTCGGTGCCGCTTACGAGCGCATGTTGCGTCGCGTGCAAGAGGCCGCCCCAGGTGCCGAAATCTGGTGCGTCACCATTCCTCCCGGGCGCGAGCACGGCAAAACCGGCCCTGCTTTCGCCTATGCCCTGCGAGGGGTAACGCTTGACGCCTACAACCAGGCCATAAACGATGCGGCCGCTGCAACGGGGGCGCGGGTGGCCGATGTGGCGGCTTTGGGGCTCGACTACGATGCCTACGACGGCACTCACCCCACGGCTCTGGGCATGGAGCAGCTGGCATCAATGGTGCTGAACGCCATTGCATGGGAGAGCGAGATGACCCCATCGCTTCTGGGAAGCGCTCTTGCAAGCCGTCCGTTGCCGCCGCTCCCTCCTGACGAGATGCGCTCAGCCCGCCGCTGCAAAAAGCCCACCTGCATCGGCTGCCCCCACGCCCGCAGCACCGGCAACCCCTGGTTCTGCATCTGCGATAAATAGTTAAGCTCCTTGCGGTTCGAGGATTTGGGCCATGTTGCGCAGTTTCTCCGGGAGGTCGGGGCTGAGGCGGAATACGAAGCGTTTGCCCTCCTTTGCTTGCGCCGGGCAACCGCCGCTTTGTCCTCCAAGTATCCATAGGAAAACTTTTTTGGAGAAAAAGTAAACTAGGGGTTCCTTTTTAAGTAAAATAGAGTTAACATTTAGCCGTTAAACATGGTTAACTTGCGAGATCGGAGTTGCGATGCAAATGGCAGCCGTGATGGAGAGCCAGAAAACGGGGTTTGCGCAGCCTCAGGTGAGCTGCCAGCAGATGCCGCTGTCGTTCCTGAAAACCGGAGCCATGGCCAAAGTGGCGAAAGTGCGCGGAAAAGGCGATGTGCATCACCACCTTGAGAACCTTGGGTTCGTGGAGGGTGCAGATGTGCATGTGGTTTCCGAGCAGGCGGGCAATCTGATTGTGGAGATCAAAGGCGCCCACGTGGCCCTGGACAAGTCCATCGCATCGAAGATCATCACTTGTTAACTGTCCATTGCGCTGTGGAAGAGATAAGGAAGGAGCAACGGATGGCGGAATCTGGAGCCAAGACTCTGCGCGATGTGCCCGTGGGCAGCTCGGCCAAAGTGCTGAAGTTGGTGGGCGAAGGCGCGGTGAAACGCCGCATTATGGACATGGGCATTACCAAGGGCACCGAGGTGTACGTGCGCAAGGTGGCGCCTTTGGGCGACCCCATCGAGCTTACCGTACGTGGTTTCGAGCTGTCGCTGCGCAAGGACGAAGCGGCTCACGTGCTAGTGGCCTAAACGGGGCGGCGGAGAAGCAGGGCAGGACGGGCACGACCCTTTGCCCCCGGCAAAGGCTTGCAGGCTTCCGTGCCTGAGGCTGTTCCGAAACGCGGTTGGTTGCACGTCGCAAAGCGGCTGCTCGCGGGTTGCGCTGCGAAGCCGCAACTCCTCAGCAGATACGGCACTCAGTGCCATTTTTTAAGCACATCGGTTAACTAAGGCTTACTTTAAGGGAAGGAAGATCATGGGACTCAACATTGCGCTTGCCGGCAATCCCAATTGCGGCAAGACCACGATGTTCAACGATCTCACCGGAGCCAACCAGTACGTGGGGAACTGGCCTGGCGTGACGGTGGAGAAGAAGGAAGGCAAGTACAAGGGCGACAAGTCGATTACTATTACCGACTTGCCGGGCGTGTACTCTCTTTCCCCTTATTCGCCCGAGGAGATTGCCACCCGCGATTACCTGCTATCGGGCAATCCGGATGTGGTGGTGAACTTGGTGGACGCCACCAACCTCGAGCGCAACCTCTACCTCACCACTCAAATCATCAACTTGGGCGTGCCGGTAGTGATTGCCCTGAACATGATGGATCTGGTGGAGAAGAACGGCGACAAGATAGACGTTGCCAAGCTGTCCAAGAAGCTGGGCTGCCCCATCGTGGAGACCACCGCCCTGCGCGGCAAGGGGATGGATACCCTCATCAGCACTGCCGTCGAGGTGGCCAACAAACACCAGCTGCCCGCCAGCCCGCTGCACTTCACCAACGACGTGGAAGAGGCGCTGGCCAAGATCATCGACATCTTGGGCAACCGTGTCAAGCCCAACCAAGCCCGTTGGTTCGCCATTAAGTTGTTCGAGGGCGAGCAGCTGACCATCGATGCATTGGGGCTTTCCGCCGGCGAGCTGTCGAAGATAGCCGCCATCCGCGAGGCGGTGGAGAACGCCGAGGACGACGATGCCGAGTCCATCATCACCGATGAGCGCTACGGCATCATCACCGATGTGGCCGGCGAGTGTGTCAAGAAGAGCTCCAAGGGCATGACCACCACCCAGAAGATTGACCGCGTGGTGACCAACCGCATTCTGGGCCTGCCCATTTTCGTCGTTGTCATGTTCCTGGTGTACTACATCTCCGTGTCCACGGTGGGCACGCTTGTGACCGACTGGGCAAACGATGGCCTGTTCGGCGATGGCTGGCTGTACACCGGCACTGAGCAGTACGAGGCGGCCGTGGAAGAGTACGAGGCGGCTGTGGAAGAGGGCGCCGGTGTGGCCGCCTTCGAGGGCGGCGAGCTGGAGGAGCCCGACCCAGCCGACTACGGCATCTACGTCACCGGCATCCCCGTTGTTGTGGGGGAATGGCTGGAGTCGGTTGGCGCGGCACCGTGGATGCAGAGCCTCATTCTCGACGGTATCCTTGCCGGTGTGGGCGCAGTGCTCGGCTTCATTCCACAGCTCATTGTACTGTTCATTCTGCTGGGTTTTTTGGAGGGCTGCGGATACATGGCCCGCGTGGCGTTTATCATGGACCGTGTTTTTAGGCGCTTTGGCCTGTCGGGTAAGTCGTTCATCCCCATGCTCATCGCAAGTGGCTGCGGTGTGCCGGCGGTCATGGCCACCAAAACCATCGAGAACGAAAAAGATCGCCGCATGACCATCATGACCACCACGATGATCCCCTGCGGTGCCAAGCTGCCCATCATCGCGCTGGTTTTTGGCGCACTGGCCGGCGGCGACTACGAGGCCACTTGGTGGGTGGCGCCGATGTTCTACTTCCTGGGGCTGGCCGCCATCATCGTATCCTGCATCATGCTGCGCAAGTTCCGCGCTTTTTCCGGCGAGGCCGCTCCCTTCATCATGGAACTGCCCCAGTACCACCTGCCCACCTTCAAGAACGTGATGCTGTCCATGTGGGAGCGCGTGAAGAGCTACGCCATCAAGGCCGGTACCATCATCTTCCTCTCGTCTATGGTTATTTGGTTCCTCATGAACTTCGGCGTGTACGAAGGTGCCTTTGGCCTTCTGGATACCGAGGCGGACAACTACTTGCAGTACAGCCTGATGGCCGGCTTGGGCAATCTCTTGGCCTGGGTGTTCATGCCGTTGGGCTTTGGGAATTGGGAGGCTGCCGTTACCTCTATCACGGGGCTTGTGGCCAAAGAGAACGTTGTTGCTACGGTGGGCATTTTGACAAGTTTGGGCGAAGCGGGAGAGGCCGATCCCAACATGTGGGTTGCGTTCTCCACAATGCTGGGTGGCTCCTCGGTGGCCATCATGGCCTTCTGCGCCTTCAACCTTCTGTGCGCGCCGTGCTTTGCCGCCATTGGCACCATCCGTCGCCAGATGATGAGCGCCAAGTGGACCTGGGCCGCCATCGGTTACATGACTGCGTTCGGTTGGTGCACCGGTCTGCTCATCTACCAGCTGGGCGGCCTGATTTCCGGCGAGGTGGCCTTCGGCCCCTTCACCGTGCTGGCCTTGGCGGTGCTGGCCGGGTTGCTGTTCTTGCTGTTCCGTCCGGCGCCCAAGGATAATGGCACGAAGATGGCGAAAACGGCAAAAGCCGAGAACGCCGCTTAGGCTGTAGCTGAAAACATGCCGGCAGTTTTTGTCGGCACGTTGCAGATGCCGCCCGACCCTTGTTAATTCGGAAACGGCGGGGTATGTTCTCTCCTCCTTACCCCGCCTGTCTTTTCCCGCAGGGCCACTGGGCGTGCCCGATTGGCACCAGCGGTCCTGCGGGAACAGACGATTAAGGGAGAGCGCGCTTTCCCGATTTTGACAGGAGCTTGCGATGCAAGAACTAACGATGACCCCGGCAACGGTGGTGCTCATGGTGCTGATAGCGGCCTGGGCTGTATGGGCGGTGCGCCGAATGTTCTTTCGAGGTTTGTGCGACTGCCATGGCAGCAATGGGCATAAGGGCAAGAAGGGCGGAGAGCCTGGTGCCGCTGGTCCTTGCGCTGGCTGCAGCGCCTGCCATGGCTGCCCGGCTTGCACCATCCGACTTCCGGAGAGCACCTCGACCGTCCCTGACTCCAAGGGCTAGGGAGCTGTTGCGGGATCCTCGTGCGAGGAAGTGCGCCGGAGGTTCCATGGTGTGCTACCATAGACCCAAAGGAAACGAGGAGGGTCCTATGGAAAAAATGTCTCCGTCGCAGGAGGACTATCTGGAGGCGATGGTGGAACTAGGGGGAGGCGCCCATGTTGCCATTCGCTCGGTGGATGTGGCCGCCAAGCTGGGGGTTTCCAAGGCCTCAGTGAACAAGGCGCTGTCGGTGCTGAAGGAGAAGGGGCTTGCCGAACAGCCCTATTACGGGGATATCACGCTCACGCAAGAGGGCTACGACTATGGCCGCGCAGTGCTCGATCGCCATCAGATGCTGTTTCTATTCCTGTCGAAGGCGTTGGGCATCCCCGAGGAGCGGGCCAACCGCGAGGCGTGCCTGATGGAGCACGCTATCAGCGACGAGTCTCTGCCGTTCTGGGAGAATTACATCAACGGCTTGGAGCTGTAGCGAGTTTGCCGCTTGCCCGATGGGCGCATGTCAGGGCGCATGTCAGGGGACGGGGGTGATGACATGCGAATACTCCACGATATGGTTGACCATGTCGTCAGCCCCATCCCCTGACATGAAGAGGCGTGCTACTGCTCGCTTTCGAACAGCTCCAGCAGCTCCTGCCTTGAGTGCACGCCTGCCTTCGCGTAGATATTGCGGACGTGCACAGCTTGCCGGATGCCAGCAATCACCCCCGCGGCCGCTACATCCTGCGCCGCATGACCTGGCGATAGGGAAGGCCTCTTAGTCGCGGTCCGAAAACGTTGCAATGGCCCCCATGAACTGGTCGCCGTACTTTTCCAGCTTGTGGGGGCCGACCCCTGGCACCTCCAGGAACTGCTCGGGGGTGCGGGGCTTGGTTGCGCAGAGCTGCCGCAGTGTGGCATCGGAGAACACGATGTAGGGCGGCTTTCCCTCCGCATCGGCTATTGCCTTGCGCAGCAGCCGCAGCTCTTCGAACAGCGCCGCATCGCTGCCCTCCAATGCGGCCACTGTCGCTGTGCCCCGCTTCGCCTTCTCCTTTTTCGGCGCGCTCTTCACGGGGCGTTTCAAGAACAGCTGGAAGTCGTCGTCCCCTGCCTTCCTGAACTCGGCGGTAAGGCCGATGGTGGGGAAAACGCCCTCTTCCACGTACAGCATGCCGCGGTTGACTAGGATATCGACAATCTGGCGAAGGTCGCGGTCGCTGGCGTTGGGCAAGCTGCCGAAGAACTTGCACTCGTTCAGGCGGTGGCGCATCACCATGTCGCTTTCCTTGCCCCGCAGCACGTTCGCAATCACTTCTTTGCCGAAACGGCCGCGCAGGAAGTGCACTAGCCGCAGCACCTGCCGCGCTTCCTCGGTCATGTCCTGCCTCTCGAAGGTGCCCTCGCAGTTGCCGCAGTTCCCGCAGGTGTCGGGGGCAGTTTCCCCGAAATAGCGCAGCAGATAGCCGCGCAGGCAATCCACGGTGTAGCAGTAGCCGATCATGGCGTTCAGGCGGTTGCGCGATACTTGCCGCTGCACCTCGGCCGCCTGGCCCTCCAGCGCCTCGCCCTCGTTGTCGATGAAGAAGCGCGAGGTGGATATGTCGTTGTTGCACCACAGCAGCAGGCACTCCGACGGCTCGCCGTCGCGGCCGGCGCGGCCCGCCTCTTGGTAGTAGGCCTCCAGCGACTTGGGCATGTTGTGGTGAATCACATAGCGCACGTTCGATTTGTCGATGCCCATGCCGAAGGCCACAGTGGCCACGATTACCGGGGCGTTATCGTTGATGAACGCCTGTTGGTTGCGGGTACGCACGTCGCTGGGCAGCTTGGCGTGGTAACTGGTGGCCCGCACCCCTGCCTCTTGCAGCGCTTCCGTCAGGGCGTCCACTTCCTTCACTGTTTGGCAGTACACGATGCCGGAATCGCTTTCGTGCTCGCGCACGTAGCGCAGGATGCGCGCCTCTTTCTGTTTGGGCAGCAGCTGCTCTACCGAATAGCGCAGGTTGGGACGGTCGAAGCCGGTGATCACGGCAAAGGGGTCGTGTAGCCCCAATAGACGTACGATGTCCTTGCGCACCTGTTGCGTGGCGGTGGCGGTGAGAGCCATCAACACCGGCCGTTTCGGCAGGTTGGCCACAAACGGCGCAATCTCCAAAAAGGACGGGCGGAAGTCCTGCCCCCATTGGGACACGCAATGGGCCTCGTCTATAGCCACGATGGAGATGGCGGTGCTCGTGGCGAACTCGGCGAAGCGGGGATCTGCCAGGCGCTCGGGGGCCACGTACAACAGGTCGAACTGCCCCTCTTTGGCGTAGTGCAAAATTGCCCCTTGTTGGCTAGCGCTTAAGGAAGAGTTGATGAACGCCGCCCGCGCCCCGGCGTCGGTGAGTGCCCCCACTTGGTCTTCCATTAATGCCACCAATGGGCTGATCACCAGGCACAGCCCTTCTGCGGCAATGGCGGGCACCTGGAAGCACAGGCTCTTTCCTGCGCCGGTGGGCATCACTGCCAAGGTGTCGCGGCCGGAAAGCACCGCCTGCACCACTTCTGCTTGCCCCGGCCGAAACGAGGAATAGCCGAACACGTCTCGCAAAACCTGCTGGGCGCGGACGCAGGTAGGGGCGCCCGTGTGGGCCGAGGTGACGCTGCCAGTGCCCATGCGGCCCGAGGCATCGCCACTTGCGTCCGTGTGGATCGAAACGACGCCGCCGGTGTGGTCAGGTCGGTCAGACATCCGTGAGGCGGAGGGTGAGAAGGCAGAACTGCTGGTCATGGGCCGTCCTTTCCGAAGGCTGGCAGTCTGCTGATGATAGCAGAAGACGACCTCTTCTCCTTCGCCACTTGCAAGAGGCAGCTTTGGGGGACCATGCCAAGCTTGCTTCTCAGGTGACGCCGATGCAATGGAAACTTAAGGGGGCTTAACAAGAGTTAAGGAAACCCCATGGGACACTTAAGCCGCCTTGAGCGTAGGGTAGTGGCGAAGGAAAGGACTCAATATGACCGAAATTCGCCAAGGCGCCTCAGGGGTAGAGACGCTGTCTCGTTCGAACTACCGCAGGGAGCGTCGTGGAGCGTGCCCCTCGCGTCCCACGCCACTACCGGCTGTTGCTTCTGTTGCTTCGACCGCTTTCTGCTCCCATGCTGGCGCGCATCGCTTTTCTGCGGCGGCAATGTTGGGTTGTTGCATCGCGGTGCCGTTGGCCCTGGTGGCGGTGTTCAGCCTCGTGCAGCCGGATTTGGCGTTTCCCGGTGCCGAGCTAGCAATGGCCGGCGGTGGAGGACAGGCGGCTAGCTGGGCTCCTTCGGCGGCGTCTTCGGACAGCACGCCCCGCAATCTGTGGCGCAAGGGTGAGGTGCCCTACCTGTACCAAACTGACCCCCAATGGGCCAACGCCCCCTATGCGGGCTCGACGGTGGAGGAGGCCGGTTGCGGCCCCACCTGCCTGGCCATGGCCTACATTGCCGCCACCGGCAATCGCGACTACGACCCGGCAAAACTGGCCCAGTTCAGCGAGCAGAACGGCTTTGTGGAAGAGGGGCTCACTACATGGACCCTCATGACCGACGGTGCCCAGCGGCTGGGGCTGAACTCGCAGGAGCTGCCGGCCGATGCACGGCAAGTGGCCTCGGCAGTGGGGGAGGGGCACCCGGTCATCCTCACCGTGGGCCCCGGCGATTTCACTTCCACTGGGCATTTCGTGGTGGTGGCCGGCGTGGCCGACGACGGCAATTGGATAATTCGCGACCCCAATTCCCCGCAGCGCTCTCAGCAAACCTGGGATCCGCAGCAAGTACTCTCCCAATGCCGCAACCTATGGGAAATATCCCCCCGCGGCTGGTTCTAAGTGCTCTCCTATCCAACGTGCCAGGTACCGGTCATCAACCCCATTCGTTATCACGAAATGGGATTGATGGGATTGTAAATGGGATTGATGGGATTGATAGTTTTTAAGTAGGGGGCGCTTCCAATTGCGTGAATTTCCGGTTGCGCTCTGGGGGCGTTGAGCGGCGCGGGAGCTCAAGCAGTCGCCGTAGTTTTTTTGAACAACGAGGAAACGGCGGATGCAATGGTTAGGGTGCCTGTGCTATCCTTTAAGGGCTTCGTGCATAAACACACCACAAACGAACAAGAACGTGCAACGGGAGCTTTTTTTGGCAACGCGCTCGAACATAGTTTCTTTCGACGACGCTAAACGCGGCCGTGCTTCTGCGCGCTCGGATTCTTCCGTTACCGCGCCGCGAGGCGCTCGGGCGCAAAGCAGTGCGGAACGCGGCTCCAATGGCCAGGCTGGGCGGACAAGCCGCTCGTCTTCCAACGGGGCGAAGAAAACCTCGAAGGCTGCTTCCTCTTCTCGCGAGAAGGCCGTGCGTGGTGGAACGAGGACGACTGCTGCTGGGGCCCGCGGCCCAAAAGATTCGGGCCGTCCTGCTCGCTCGAGCCGCACAGGCACCACTGGCAAGCGCACGGAAGAGGCGCCCCGCCGTGGCACCACTTCCTCGCGCGGGAAAACCGCCGGTCGCGGCACTGCCGCATCCGCCCAGGACAACAAGGCGTTCTTCGATGATTTGGCCGAACGCCATCAGAAGAAAAAGCGCGCCAACGCCAAGGAGAGAGCTGATCGCCAATTCGACCGTACCTACGGGAAAGCCGATCGCGCAAAAGCGACTCCCGAAGAGGCGGGGCCCCGCGCCGCGCTGTATAAGGGCGAGATGGGCCGTTCCCACAAGCGCTCTTCCGAGAGCCTGAACAAAGACGGGCGCGCGGCGAAGTCCGCCAAGGGCGGCATTGCCGCTGAGCCTCGCAAGGGCGGGTGGAAACGGCACTTGGCGCGATTGGGCGCCGCCGTTGCCTGCGTTGCGCTGGCCTGTGTTGTGCTGTACGACCCTGCTCGCATGTACTATCAAGAGATTCGCGAAGTGGCGCGGCTGCAAGCGGAATACGATGCTATTGTGGCCCGCAACGATTCGCTGCAGGCCTCCGTGGATCATCTCTCCACCGAGGCGGGCGTTGCCGATGAGGCCCGCGAACAGCTGGGTTGGGTGAGCCCGGGGGAGAACGCGGTGAACGTCTCGGGGCTTGAGGACAAGGAATCGGGCTTCCAGGCAAACGTGGTGTCCGACCAAGTGAAGCCGCCCGAGACCTGGTACTCCTCCATCCTCGACCCCTTCTTCGGCGTCGAATAGCATCGCGAAAACCTATAGTTTTTCTGCCGGGCGGGGGAGAGGGCGGCCGCTTACCGGGCCATGTGCTATTATGTTCTGCTTGTGCGGGCGCGTTCGTGCGGCCGCATTTCTGTCCACCGCGGCCCGAGAGCGCTATGACTACCATTAAAGAAATCCTTTATTCTGCAACGCCCGCCTCCAACTCCTTCCAAGAGTACTTGAACACCTATGCCGACAAGGTGGGCGATGCCATCAACGAGTTCATTCCTCGCGGAACCCATCCCGACATGGACCGCTACCTCTATGATCCGCTGCTCGCTTACAGCCAAAATGGCGGCAAGCGCCATCGCCCTCTCATCTGCTTTGCCGCGTGCCTGGCGGTGGGAGGCGATGTGGACAAGGCTCTTTCCGCTGCTGCCGCCATCGAGCACTTCCACACGGCTGCGCTCATCCACGATGACATTGCCGACGAAGCGGAGCTGCGTCGCGGCGAGACCTGCCTGCACCTCAGCGAGGGAGAGGGGCTTGCCATCAACATGGGCGACCTGGCGCTGTGCTTGGTGAACGGCACGGTTATCAACGACCCTCAGCTGGATGACACTACCAAAGTTCGCGTGGTTGCCGAGCTCATCGCTATGACTCGCCGCACCATCGAGGGGCAGGCGCTGGACTTGGGCTGGGCCCGCGATGGCCGTTATGACATCACTCCAGAGGATTACCTGGTGATGGCCACCCACAAAACCGCCCATTATTCCGGTGCAGTGCCGCTGGCGGTGGGCGCTATCGTGGGCGGTGGCACCGAGGCCCAGGTGGAGGCGCTGCGCAACTATGGGTTGGACACCGGCCTTGCCTTCCAGATCCAAGACGATCTGCTGAATCTTATCGGTGCGGAAGAAGCTACCAAGAAGGATTTTCGCAGCGACATCACCGAAGGTAAGCGCACATTGGTGGTGGTGCACGCTTTGCGCAATTCCCCCCAGCGCGACCGGCTCGTGGAGATTCTCTCTGCCAAGGAGAAGGATCCGGAGGTGCTGGCGGAGGCGGTGCGTATCATGGAGGAGTCGGGCTCTATCGAGTACGCCCGCAACTATGCCGAGAACCTTACCAGCATCGCGAAGAACCGCCTCATCGATATGCTGGAGCCATCGCCTTCGCGTGAGCTGCTGCTCTCCATGGCCGACTGGTTCGTTAGCAGATTACAGTAGGCGCCCATGGACGTCATTTCCCTGGGGGCGCAAGGCCCTGCCGTTGAGGATGTGCAGAACCGATTGCTGGCGGCCGGATACTTGACAGAAGGCCAAGTGAACGGCCGGTTCGATGAGATTACAGCCGATGCAGTGGAGAAGTTTTCCGCCAATGCCGGGCTGGAGCCTGTTCGTGAAGTGGATCAGAAAGTATGGGCGGCCCTGGTGGACGCCTCGTTCAGCTTGGGGGACCGCACTCTGTACCTGAAGATGCCCTACTTCCACGGGCACGATGTTCGCGAACTGCAGCAGGTGCTGGGAGTGCTGGGGTTTGCCAGCGGCTGGCAGGACGGCATTTTTGGCGCCCATACCGAGGCGGCCGTGCGCAACTTCCAAATGAACATGGGGTTGCCCTCCGATGGCATTGCCGGTGCCTATACCTATCGGGCGCTGCGCAATCTCCACCACTCATGGGAGGGGAAGGAAGTCAGCCGCATCCCGGTTTCCATGGGCTTTGCCCGAGCGGCTGATGTACTGGAATCGAACGCCATCTGCCTGTTCGGTATCGATGAGTTCACCCGCAGTGTTGCGGCCCGCATGTCCAATCTGGCCCAGGCCACCAATCCCGCTTCGAAATTCGTCAGCGCTGAGGCGCTCACGGTAGAGCCAGACGCCACCATGGTGCTGGTAGAAGTGCTGGTGAACGGTTCGGTGGCTACGCCTTCCATCCCGTGTGTGCCCTACACCGACACCGACGAGCTGGCACTGCGCATTCGCACCGCTATCGATGCGGCGGCCGGCGCGAAGGCATCGCCCATTCGCATCGGCGTGGTGTTGCCGGGGCGCCAGTGGATAGACGCCGGCGAGGATCGCTCGGCCCAGCACTTCGCCATCACGCTGTTGGACGGCCTGTGTACCGCTCTGGCCGACTGGCGCGAGGCCTGCTAGTCGGGGCCATTGCCCGTGGGGTGGGGTGGGTGCGAAGAGCTATCGAGCTGTTTGGCCAAAACAATTGCAGAAAATGGTAGGGGCGGTGGGACTCGAACCCACAATCCGAAGAGGCGGATTTTAAGTCCGCTGCGTATGCCAATTCCGCCACGCCCCCATTGAGAAGTTGCTGCTGACGCAGCTCAGCCATGTTACCACACACCGCGGGGGTGAAATGGGCTGCTCGGCTAAAAACGGGCTTTTGTCAGTCATCGCCTTGGAAAGAGTATTTTCACCACCCGAACACTTCGCCCACTTTGGCGCTGATGCAGAGGTCGGCGGATTTGTCGGCGCTGGTGGGGCTTAGGTTCACGATGGCCAGCTTGTCTCCTTGGAAATACTGCAGAAGGCCCGCGGCCGGATAGACCACCAGCGATGTGCCCGCTACCACTAAGAGCTCGGCTTGGGCGATGGCCCGCACTGCCCCCGTTATCACCTCTTCGTCCAGCGGTTCCTCGTAGAGCACCACGTCGGGCTTCACGATGGCGCCGCAATCGGGGCAGCGGGGGACGCCATCGGCAGCGGCCTGGTGCAGCTGCATCATTTCCTCCAAATTGAAGAAGTGCCCGCAGCCGGTGCAGTAATTGCGGTGCACGCTGCCGTGCAGCTCGTACACGTTGCGGCTGCCCGCTGCCTGGTGCAGCCCGTCGATGTTTTGGGTGACCACCGCTCGGCAGATGCCCCGCTGCTCCAGCTTCGCCAACTTCTTATGGGCCTGGTTCGGCTTGGCATCGGGTGCGATCATGCGGTCGAAATAGAACTGGAAGAACTCCTGCGGGTGCGCCTCGAAGAAGCTGTGGGACACCATGGTCTCGGGTGAGTAGGGGTATTTCTGCGAGTACAGGCCGCCGGTGCTGCGAAAGTCGGGGATGCCGCTTTCGGTGGACACGCCGGCACCGCCGAAGAACACCATGCCGCCTGGGCCGCACCCATCGATCCAGCTGCGGAGGGTAGCGATATCGTCGGCCGTCCTTTGGTCTGCGGGGACTGTCATGGGTCGTCCTCTCTTTCGCTGCCTGCTTTACAGCAACGATTCGGCGCCGAAAGGATAGGCACCCAGATCGCGCAGGATGTCTTCGATAGGCATGTCTTTTGGCTTCAGATGGGCTGAGCTTTCGCCGCTGAGGGGAATCCACAGCTGGTGAAGCGACCGATAGGCATTTTCGCCATCGCGCGCCATATGCACGATGCGGCTAATGGGATCCGAGGCTATTTCCAGGCGCTCCTTCTCCATGTAATCAAGGGCCCCCTGGAAAGAGCCATAGCAAAGTGGCGTACCTGTTCCGGAATAAAATGAGCCAGCTAAACAGAAACAGCTTGGGTAGGCTTCTAGTTCTTGTTCGTTATGGTAGGCGATTTCGTCCAGCCTACTGTCTTCGACATAAAACCCGTAACGAACGTCATCGGGGCTGGGCCCCTCGTAAACGCCGCCAGGCAAGATAAAGGCGCCATGGTCTTTAACCCAGTCGGAAAGGATGCGGCATTGAGATGCGATGAGGTCATAACCTTGTTGGGTTTGAAGGAAGTGCATGGGAGGCCGATATTCGAAGCGAAAGCACCCGACGCTATCGACGGTTTCCTCCATCCGGGCCGCGTCTTCCTTCAGCTGGTACATAAGCTTGGCGAGATGCATGATCGACTGATGCAGTTCCGCCTGCTTGCTGGCCAGACGATCCAGCACAACATCGGTGTCGAAGCTATCCATGATGGAGACGACTTCTTCCATGGAAAACCCGGCCTGACGGTAGGAACGGGCCTTGATAAGCACATTGATGTCCCAAGCGCTGTAGTAGCGGTAGCCGGAAAGAGGGTTTCGCTCGGGGGAGATGATGCCCTCGCGTTCGTAATAGCGAATGGACTCCGACGACATGCCCACAAGAGCCGCTACTTCGCCAATTTTGTAGCGGTTCGTGTCACGCACTGCCAGTCGTACAACATCGTCCGGGGTCGGATGCATGTCGGAATCCCGATGGTTCTTCTCCCCACTCGTCAAGGCATCTCCCTCCCCACTGGCAAATGCTCCAACAATCAGTCGCGATCAGTCATCGAGGGAAAGATCGCTTGCTTGGGTTTCCGCCAGCGATCCGCGGTCCCGCTTCCAAGAAATCTTCCCATCAAACCCGAGGCTCAAGCCTGTATAGAGTAGTGCTGTGAATATATAAGCAATGATAGCAGAAACAGAGAAGCCGGTAGAGAGACAAACCTGTCCAACCACGCCGCCGGCAAGCCAGCAGATTATGGCGATAGGGTTCACCTCGAGGGTGAATTTGCTGTGGTGCACAAAATAGCGTTCGGCCAAAATCATGGCGGGAATGGGCACGAGCAGCACCGATAGGAACTGGATGATGGGCAAAAGCCACTGGAGCGCGCCGCAGGCGGCGAACAGGGCAGAGGCGGCAGTGACTGCCAAAGCTACCCAGCGATGGGTCACTTTCCCCTTAAGCCGGGTGGCGTCTAAGATGTTCTGGGCCGCAAGGCCTGCGCCATAGATGTTGTTGTCTTGGGTGGTGCACAGGCACACGAGCGTGCATATCAGCACCAAAAGCCCCAGTCCCATGGCGGCAGTGGCAACGGAGAAATCGCCCATGCCGGAAACCTGGGCCACCACAACACCCACGAACTGCAGGCAGAACAATCCCAGGAAGAACGCGCCGCTGCCGGCAGCTACGACTGAGGCGCGGCTTTTAGCAAAGCGGCAGACATCGGGGGTAATAAGGCAGCCGAACACCCAGCTGCCGACGATAGAGGAAACGGCAGTTACGACTGGCATCTCGTCAGCCGGGTTGGGGGCATAGGCAAGTACCACGCCATAGCCGCCATTCTGCACCCCCACGAGCACGAAGCACACCACTGCCAGTATGAGGGCAATGGGCACGCCTATCCACGAAACGATCTCAAGGCCTTTGTAGCCTCGCATGGCCGAAATGGACCACACCATAATGATGGCAGCCCCCAAAAGCGCTTCTGGAATGGGAATGCCTGGGAAATTAGCCGTGACAATGCGGGCAAAGGTGTTGCCGTTGATGCCGATCCAGTTAATAGAAGAGGCCACCAGCAAAAGCGAGAAGATGGTCGAGCCCTTCTTACCGAACACCATACGGGACAGAAACGATGTTGACCAGCCGCTCTCTTAGGAGATGATGCCGGTGGAAACGGCAACGAAGATGAGGAAGGCGTCTCCCACCACGAGAGCCACCATGGCATCGAAAAATGTCATCCGATAGCCGATGGCCGCCCCCGTAACAAAGTTGGAGACGGCGATAGCATAGCCTGCTAGCACCAGAAACAGGCTGAACCAGCCTTGGCGGCGGTCAGCGGGCACTGGATCGAAGGCGAACTCGAAGCGTTTCTGATCTTCTGAAATCTGCTGTTGCAGTTTGTCAGATTCCTCTGCCATAGTTTCCTCCTTTGCCTCCCTGAGCTCTTGGAAAAGCGCCCGGCCGCTCAGAAGCCGGGCGCTTTGTTAGCGGGGTATGCGTCTACCCCCAGCGGTATTCCACCCCCATGGTGGGGCCGGGATAGCGCCAGTAATCCAAGATGGTGTCGCCGCAGATAATGCGGCAGGTGCCGCATTCCAGGCATCCCGCGTAGTCGAAGGAGGGGCGACCTTCTTCGTCGCGGCGGTACAGGGCGGCAGGGCAGGCAATAACCAGCTTGTCGAATTCCTCCTGGAAATTGGGGCATTCCGCTTCGTCCTTTAAGCGGATGTGGGCGTTTTCTTCGTCCACCTCGTAGCGATTAAGCGATAGCTTCTCGTCTACGTTCACGTCGATTGGGTCGATCATAGGGCCTTCATCCCTCCCATCGCGTCTTTGAGCACCGTGGTCACGCCCACTTCTTTAACCGGATCCATGATCTTCTTCTTAAGGGGGTCGGCAGGCTTGCCGTCAACCACGAACATGCTGTTCATTATTTCTTTCACCATCGCGGGGTATTCCTTGAAGATGCGGGTAGTGCTCTCCATGAAATGGGGGAAGCGACGATACTGCTTAAGCTCCCGCAAGACGAAGGAGTTCTCCAGAAGATCCACGTAACGATGCAGGGACGCTTCGTCCACAGAGCCGGCGTCCAGTGCCTCGATGGCTGCCTGGGCTGCCATTTGGCCAGAGGCAACGGCGAAGTCCATGCCGCGCACGCAATAGCCTAGATTCATGCAGAGCATAGCGGCATCGCCGGTAATCATGCAGCCGTTGGTCACCAGCTTGGGAACCATGGCATAGCCGCCCTCAGACACCATGTGCCCGGAGTACTCTACTACCTTGCCTCCGCGCACAAGTGGCGCTACGGCCGGGTGCTTCTTAAAGTCTTCCATCATTTGATAGATGGGACGGGTGGCGCCCACCAAATCGGAGATGGTGGCCACAAGCCCGAGCGAGATGGAGTCTTTGTTCGTATACATGAATCCACCGCCGATGTGGCCATGGGTAGCATCGCCGGCAAACAGCCAGGCAGCGCCCTCTCCGGGGTTGCAAAGGAAGCGATCTTCGATAACGCCGGAAGGCAGCTCGATGAGCTCTTTCACCCCGACGGCTATCTCGGAGGGCTTGGGCTTCTTTGCCCCTACGGCTTTGGCGGTGAGCAGCGAGTTCACGCCATCTGCCAAAATGGTGATCTCGGCTGTCAGAGAATCCTCGCCGGCGATAACGCCCTTAACGGAGTCGCCCTCCATGATGAGATCTTCAACGGGGATGCCGTAGATGATCTCGGCACCCGCGTTTTCCGCCTGCTCCGCCAACCACTGATCGTAGACAGCGGATAGAACGGAATAGGAGTCTTGACCCTCCTGCTTGAGCGCTTTCGAGGTGAAGTCGATGGTGAAGTTCGCCTCTGGGTCCATAAGCGAGATACGTTCATGGGTGATGCGCCGCTCCACCGGAGAATCCTGCTCGAAGTTCGGAAACACTTTTTTCAGAGAGTGGGAATAAATACGGCCGCCTGTCATGTTCTTAGCACCGGCGTAATTGCCGCGCTCTACCACCAGCACGCTTTTGCCGGCTTTTGCCAACTCGTAGGCGGCCACGGTACCGGCGTAACCGGCTCCCACCACAATTACATCGAAATCAGCCATGAGAATTCGCCGCCTTTAGCTCAGCTTTGCATTGATCTTCGGCAAGACGTCGTTGATGGCGCCTATCAGGCCGTAATCCACTTTGTCGAAGATGGGGGCGTGGGCATCTTTGTTGATGGCGAAGGCCACCTGTGCCCGATCAACGCCGACCATATGCTGCATTTGGCCAGATACGCCAATGCCCACATAAACCTCGGGGGAGAGCATAAGCCCGGACACGCCGATATAGGCCTCGCGGGGGAACCAGTCTTCGGTCTCGGTAAGGGGACGGGTGCAGCCCAGTTCGGCGCCGATGGCCTTGCAGAACGTCCGAGCCTCTTCCAGTTCTTCTTCGGAGCCGAAACCGCGGCCGGCCGCCACCACCTTGTCGGCAGCAGTCAGGTCAACCTCGGCGGGGGGCAGCGTCTCGCGCTCCACGCATTCCAGCGTTACGGCCGGAGCCACATACTCCACCGTTTCCACCACATCGGTGCCAGAGGGCTCGGCATCCTTGAAGGTGCCTGCGCCCGCCGAGCAGAATGCAACGGGGGTTATGCTTTTCGCGGTGCGCTCGGCAATGCCGCCGAAATAGCGGGTCTTTACGCTTTCCTCGTCGATGGCGGAAATATCGGTCATGACCGAAGCTCCGTCATGGGCGGCCAAGCGTCCCACCAGCGCCTTCAGACGGCGAGTGGGCTCGAAGAACACCATTTGCGGGTCTTCATCGGCAAGGATCTTTACAAAGGTGTCGAAGGCGGCCTCTTTTGCCTGGCCTTCGGGCACCTCTACCACCAGGCATTTATCCGCGATGCCCGTTACCGGGTCTGCGAAGGTGGCGTATACAACTTCATCGGCATAGGCGCGGGCGCCTGCAGCTAATTCGCGGGCAGCTGCTTCGTTTTCAGCGATCACCAAAGTCTTCATAGCGGATTCTCCTTACATAACCTCGCGCAGAGCGGCCACGAATGCGTCAATGGCTCCCTCGTCGGCGGCGTCGAAGATCTGTTTCTTGCGGGGCGTGGGCACGGGCGCCAGGATTTCCACCGTCTCGATGGTGGGAGCAGCAATGCCGCCCAGCTCCTCGGCGGTGAATTCCACTACCGGCTTCTTGCCGGCTGCCAGCACGTCTTTCATGCCGGCGATGCGGGGGAGCGCCACTTCCGGAGCTACGCTTACCACAGCGGGCAGCGGCATGCGGATAACCTCGCGCTCGGTCTCGAGCATGCGGGTTACGGTGACGGTGGTGCCGTCGGTGTCCAGCGCGGTGCCGCCGTTGATGGCCGGCCAGCCCAATGCCTCAGCGGTTTGGATGTCCACCTGCTGAGCGTACAGGTCGGCGGAGCCGTCACCGGCTATCACCAAGTCCACATCGCCGATCTTCTGTACCATGGCCGCCAAAATGCGTCCTGTTTGGTAGGCATCGGCCAGTTCGAGGCCATCATCGGCCAGCATGTACAGCTCATCCACTCCACGGGAGAGAATGTTTTTGCGGGTCTTGCTGTCGTTGATGGATTTCGGGCCGCAGGTAACAGCTACCAGCTGAGCATCGGCCTTCGCGGCCAACTGGGCCGCCGCTTCAATGGCGTTCAGGTCGTAGGTGCTCACGGTGCTCTTGGCGCGGCTGAAGTCTAGCGTTCGATCTCCATTGACCTGAATGTCTTGGTCATCTGGGAGAATTTTCACAAGCACGGCAATTTTCATAGGAATCCTTCCCGATCGCCCTTGCGGCGACCTTTTCACGGGGGCCGCCCCTCTTTGGCCGAGCCCCGGCAAGCTGGAGGTAAAGGGATGCGCATATGGGGCATCCCTTTACCAACCTCAAGCAGTTAGAGCAGATCCGACGCGTATTTCTTAACGATTTCGCGACCGGCGATATGCACCATGATCTCCTCGGTGCCGCCAGCGAAGGAGTCGCCGCGGGCATCGATCCAGATGCGGCCAATCTTACTTTCGGTGGTGTAGCCCAAACCACCGATGATCTGCATGGCATCGGAAGCCACCTCGGTGGCGGTGGTGGACAGGTAGCGCTTGCACAGGGCGCTGTCCAGCCGCACCGGAATGCCGTTATCGAATTCCCATGCGGTCTTGTAGAGCATGTTGCGCATGTTCTGGCACTTGATTTCCATGTCCGTCAGCTTCTCGGCGATCAGCTGATGCTTGAACAGCTTCTGGCCAAAGGTCACGCGCTGGGCAGCGTAGCGAGCCGCTTCTTCCAAAGCTGCTTGGGCAAGGCCGAGGCTGTGAGCGGAAAGCATGATGCGCTCGATTTCGAAGTTGTGCATCAGTTGTTTGAAGCCCTTGCCTTTTTCGCCCAGCAGGTCGGATTGGGGAACCACTACGTTGTCAAAATACACTTCGTCAAAGTTGGTGCTAGTCTGGCCGATCTTGTGCAGCGGCGCCATGGTGATGCCCGGAGTGTCCTTGGGCACCAGGAACATCGAGTAGGACTTGTTATCGTGGGACGGATCTTCGTCTTTGCCGATGAACATGATGTAGGGCGCGGTTTCCGCGTGGCTCACCATGGTCTTGGTGCCGTTCAGCACGCAGGTGCCGTTCTCGTCGTCCCAATGGACGGTGGCGGTCATGGATTGGTTGTCGGAGCCAGCGCCGGGCTCGGAAAGGGCCAGCGAGAAGCATTGCTGGCCAGTCTCGTTGTAGGCCTCCATGCCCTTTGCCACTTGCTCGGGGGTGCCGAACGTGGCCAGGTCGTACATCGAAAGTCCGTAGGACATGAACGGCATGGTGGCGCCGGTGGTGCGCATGAGCTCTTCTACTACCATGGCCAGCGTCTGGGCGTCAGAGGGAATTCCGCCGTACTCCTCGGGGATGAACATGTAGCCAAAACCGGCTTCCAGGTAAGCCTTGCAAACCTCGTCGTCAACGCGGCGCTTGTCGTACCAATCCTGGATGCGCTCTTCGGTCACCCAGCGGTCGCAGAACTCGCGCAGGTTTTCCAGCATCAGCTCTTGCTCGTCAGTTTTCGTGAAATCCATGGTCATCTCTTTCTCTTTGGGGGCGCTCAGGCGCCCGTTTTACAATGTCAGGGTTGCTTACTCGAATGATTTCCCGTGCTGCTCATAGGCCTTCAGCGCCAGCTTGTCTGGCTTGCCCATGGCGGTATGGGGGATGGCGCCTATAAATTCCACGTACTTCGGGCATTTATAGGCAATAAGGTATTCGTGGCAATAATCGATAAGCTCTTGGGGCTCCATCGTCTCGCCGGGCTTCAGCACGGCAAACGTCTTGGGGCGCTCGCCGGCCGCCTCGTCAGCTACACAGATGGTGCAGGCGTCGGCGATCTTTGGGTGGCGTGTGGCCGTCTCGTCTATCTCCCGCGGGAATACCGAGAAGCCGTTTACGTTGATCATGTCTTTGATGCGTCCGGCTATGGTCAAATACCCTTGGTCATCGAACGATCCGATATCGCCGCTGTAGAGCCAGCCTTCGCGGAAGGTTGCCTGGGTTTCGGGGGTGCCGTGCAGGTAGGCGCCGATCATCTGGGGGCCGCGGAATATAACTTCGCCCGTCTGGGAAGCAGCCAAGGGCACGGTACCGGTTTCTTCGTCCACTACTAGTATGTCGGTGTTCGCCACGGGGATACCCACGGTGCCCTCGGGCGCTCCTTTGAGCACAGGGGTGAGGGTGACGGGGCCGGCGGTCTCGCTCATGCCATAGTCCTCGACAATAGCGGCGGGGCAAACGGCTGCGAAGCGCCGGGCAATGTCCGGTGCCGTTACCGTGCAGCTCACCACTACCACCGCAAGGGAGGTAAGGTCGAAGCGCTCGCCCTCGCCGCTGGCCACCATCTCCCGCAGAAGGCGAGGGACGGCGCCCCAGACAGTTGGGCGGCGAGCCTCGATGAGCTGGGCCAGGTAGGCGCTGTCCAGATGTCGGGCCAGCACCACTGCGCCACCGATAACCACGCCCCAGTTCACTCCGAAGTTCAGCCCGGAGGCATGCACCATCGGGCTTGTGAGCAGGCTGATCATCTCGCGCTCGCCCTGAAGCCGTGGCCGCAGATCGGCATAGAAGAAGTACTGGGCCCAAAGCAGGTTCTCATGCGTGAGGGGGCATCCTTTCGGAATGCCGGTGGTGCCGCCGGTATGGATGATAACCGCCACATCATCGGGAGCCACGTTCGCGCAGGGCTCATCGAGCGTCCCTTCCTCTAAGAAACAGGGGAAGGGGATTGCTGCTGCCAGCGGTGCCGGTGCGGCTTCGTGGGTGCCTGCTGCATCGTCTACCGCTACGAGCGGCAGTTCATCGCAGCGCCCGTCGAGCGCTTCTTGCACTTTGGCTCCGCAGCAGGTGGGAAAAACGAAGGCTGCGGGGTTGCAATCCCGGACGAGCCGGGCAATCTCGGCGGCCGTAGAGCGGGGGTTGATGCCCACTGCCACTGCGCCAAGTTTGTAGCAGGCCATGTATCCCCAAATCAGCTCAGGAATATCGCCCAGCATGATGAAGACCGTCCGTCCGTGCTCTACGCCATGGGCCGCCAGGGCATTGGCGAGACGGCAGGCTATGGCATTGCTTTGGGCGAATGTGAACGTGCGGTCTTCATCGTAAATATGCACATCGTTTTGGCGCCGCGCGGTCGTGGCCAAAATGCAGTCTTTCAAGGTTACAGAGGGCAGTGCGATGGTGCCGGGCACGCCTTCATCGGCCGCCTTCGCCCACAAAGGACGTAGGTGCGCAAGAGCCGCCTCAAAGGATTTGCTATCCCGGTCGTTAAACATCACAGCCTCCCTTCCTCGCATAGTTGGTTGCGTAACAGCTATCTACACGCTTGGAGCTGCCCTCGGCTTACTTGACCTCCGGATGCTTCTCGGCCCATGCCCACAGGCCCTTGCGGGTCTGCAGCGAAGCGAGCAGCACTACCAGCGCCAGTGCACCGATCACCATATCGATGATGAATGCGCCGCTGTACGAACCGGTGATGTCGTAGATCCAGCCCCAGAAGGTGGAGCCGACGGCCGCTGCCAGAGGCATTACCACGGCGACATAGGTGAAGATGCGGTCGTAGGAAACGTTGCCGAACAGCTTGCGGGCCACTTGAGGCACGTTGGTGGGCTGTACTGCGAAGAAGATGCCGAAGCAAACCGCTCCGAAGTAGAGCCATGCTACGTTATCGGCGCCGAAGAGCATCATGCAGGCGAGGCCGATAATCATGGGCACGATGCCCACAATATTGGAAAGCACGATGGAGTAGTCGTTCAGGAACCCCAGGATGAGCTTGCCGAACAGCGATGACAACATGATGGTCGAGGCGATGAGGGCGCCGGTGGCGGCATCGTAGCCAATGGAGGTGGTAAAGGAGGGGAAGAAGTAGTTCATGGTCAGGCCGATGTTTGCCAATCCAGCAAAGATGCAGCAAAGGATGAAGGTCGAAGGCTTCTTGAATGCTTGCTTGAGGGTGATGCCCTCTTGCTGAGCCGGTTGCTCCTTTGCGGATGTTGCCGTAGCCGCCTCGGCCTCTTCCCAGCCCAGGGGCTTTAGGCCCTTGTCCTCAGGACGGCTGCGCACTACAAAGATAGCCAGCGGCAGGCAGATAACCAACACCAGGATGGCCTGGTAGAGGTAAGCGGAACGCCATCCGGAGCTTTGGATGATGCCGGAAAAAACTGGCGCCAGCAGGGTTCCGGAAATGGAGGTGCAGGCCATGCCTACGCCAATGAGCAGGCCGTTGCGTTTCTTGAACCAGCGGCCCACCACAACGGGAACGATGAGCCAGAGCAGCCATGCATTGCCAAGCCCCATCAAGACGCCCGCCGCATAGAACCATTCGATGGACTGGGCGTTGGACATAATGAGCAACGCTATGCCCACCAAGCCACAGGCGACAGATAAAATGATGCGCAGATCAAGCTTCTGCAGCAGCGGGCCTGCCCAGAAAAGGTTGGCAACGCAGGCGGTGGCGTAAACGAGGGTCATATAGAACCCAACGTTGGCACGGCCCACATCGAAGGCAGTGGCCACTGATTCGTAGTAGATGCTTGCAGTGTTGAAGGTAAAGGCGCAAGCTAGGAACATGCAGACGCAGACGGCGCCGTACACGAACCAGCCATAGTAGATGCCTTGCGGCTTACCGGTTGCTTCAGTAGTCATTTCTCTCCTCTTTTCACATGGAGGCTTTACGGAAAGATTTACCGAGAAAGTGCCAGGTCGGGGTCGTTGCGGATGGCCCCTTCTTCATACATGACGGCAATCTCCTCGGGGCTAAAGCCAAGTTCGCCCAAGATTTCCTCGTTGTGTTGGCCAAATGCCGGGCACGGAGCCCATACCTTGCCAGGGTTGTTCTTCATCTTGGGCAGTGGAGCTACGGCGCGAATCTTTGTCCCCTTCACAGATTCCCACTCCACAATGTCTTCGCGGGCTTGTACGTGGGGGTCTGCCTCCACGTCAGCCCAAGTATTAATCCGAGAGACAGGGATGTTGTGCTCAAGCATAATCCGTTCCGCTTCATCCACGGTACGGTCTGCCAGCCACTCTTCGAGGGCTTTGAGGAAAATTTGGCCGCAAGGCTTTTCGATGCTCCAAGTAGCCGAGCCTTCCGGGAACACATCGTCGCCATAAGGCAGCCCTAGAAGCTCGTTGCCGCGCTTCATGACGCCAGAGCCGTTGAAGCAGCAGAAGATGTAACCGTCTTTGCACTGGTAAGTACCCCAGCCGGCGTTGACGTTCTGCTCGCCAGCAGTGGGGAAGGTGCGGTGGTTGGTGAACCAGTCGATGCTGTAGATGCTCGTGCGCATCATGTACTCGTATTGGGTTGCATCGATGCTTTCGCCTTCGCCGGTCTCGCGAGCATGGTGCCAGGCGGCCAAAAGCGCGATGGCAGTGTAGAGGGCGGTAGTGTAGTCGCTTGCGAACTGTCCGACCGCATAAGGCGGTGTCATCGGGTTGCGGTTTTCGTTCATGTAGCCAGAGAAAGCTTGGCCGATGGCATCGAAAGAAGGACGCTTCACATAGTCGGGGATGCCCGTTTGGCCGAATCCGGATACGTGACCGATAACCAATTTGGGATTACGCTCCCAAAGCACTTCATCGGACATGTCCAGTTTGTCGAATTGGCCGCCCTTGGAAGACTCGATGAAGATGTCAGCATCTTCGATGAGCCTAAGCAGTGCCTCGCGGCCCATGGGATGCCTGAGCTTCAATGCGATGTTGCGGCAGTTGCGTCGTTCGCCTTCACACTGCCAGTTGGGGGTGCCTCGGGTAAAGTCCGGCATGTCGGCGTTCTCCACCCAGACCACATCGGCACCGTACTCGCCGAAAATGGTGGCGATGAACGGACCCGCCAGCGAAGACGACGCGCTCACCACCTTGAGGTCGGACAGGAGACCGAAGTCGGGTTTGTTTTTATTCTTCCACATCTCCTTAGTTCCTTTCGTGGATTGACCTATAACCCCGTGGGGCCGCGGTTCCCCGTCGGGCGCAACTGCATTGTGCTCTGCCAAACAATTTGAGAGTCAATAGGTCATTTTTATGTTGTTACCGGACTGCAGGAAAGATGTGTTGTGGTTGCTAGATGGCCTGATGTTGCTAGGAGACGCCCGAGTAATCCCGTTTGCAAGATGTTGCGTCATCGCTTGAAAAACTCTACAAGGGTGATGAAAAGCGCTTCAAACCCCTCGCAAACCTTCAAATCCATATGAGAGTTTTGTGAATTGTCATGAAAGTTTCGTGAATCGTTACGCTCTTTCTACTAGCCAATTGTGCTCACAGGCGCTACACATCTCAGCTCATTTTTCGAAGTTTCGGTGCGTCCCGTAAAAACTGCTAAGTTTGCTCGCGCTTGTTTTTCTTCATGTTGCCATTGGGCAGCTCTGGGTCCTGGGGGCCAACTTCCTTGGCGCTGCCTTCTCAAGAAGGGCTTTGTACCTGAGGTGTCAAACACTTTTGGCATCGCTCTGGACGGAATTGGGGCTGGGTGCCAAAGCCTTTTGATGGTACTTTCTTCTCCGATAGGCAATCCTGGTCACGAAAGGTTGGACGGGTGGAAATCGGAAATCGGCTGAAAGGCCACCGCGAGCAACTGGGCATCTCTCAGGAAGAGTTGGCGGCCCGCATCTTTGTGACGCGGCAGACCATCTCAAACTGGGAGACGAATCGCACGTATCCCGATCTTCACAGTCTGCTGCTTCTGAGTGAGCAGTTCGGCACGTCGATGGACGCCCTTGTGAAAGGGGACCTCGTGAAGATGGGAGAAAAGGTAGAAGACGGTTGGAAGAAGATGTCGCGCTTGGCCGCCATCGCCTGGGGCATGACCGGGGCGGGACTTGTGGCGCTGGCCGTGGGGTTGGTCGCTCCTACGGCCCAATCCTCCGTTGTGCCTGCTCTTTCAGAGGGCGGCGTGCTGGGCTTCACGGTGTTACTGCTGCTGTGGGGCGGCGGGATGGCGCTGATGGGCCGCGTAGAGCGCATGAAGCGCGAAAACGATTTGGTCACCTACCGCGACATCTTGGCCTACTCCCGAGGGGAAGAGCCGCCGCGCCGCGGTGCCTCGTTTACTCGCGCCCATCCGCGCCTGGCCGTGGCTTTAAAAACAGCGGCAGGAATGGCGGTTGGCTTTGCGGCCGCCTATGCGGCGTGCCACGTTGCGGGCATTCTGCTTGGGCAGTGAAACCCGTGCAGCTTTTGAGAACGTAGGGCCGGCGCCGCGTACGACGGTCGATATTTTTCAGGAAGAAAGGAATTACCATGAGACTCACACAGCAAGGAGAGCGCTTCGATTTGGTCAGCTCTCAGGGTTCCGTGAACGTGCGGCAGGTTATCGTGGATCGCAAGACGGGGGTGAATTACCTGCTGGCCTCGTCGTCTTTGACTAGTGGTTGCGGTCTTACGGTTCTGGTGGACTCCGAGGGGAGGCCAATCGTCACGCCGGTGGATTAAAGGGAACTTGCTCTGCGTCTGCGCAGTTCAAGAGCTTGAAGGGAGCGGGGCTGTCGCGGGTGCGGCGGCCCCGCCTTCTGCTATGCGGTGCGTGCGGTGTACAGGATGATGCCCCTCAGGATGTCGGATTCGCTGGCGGTGAAGTGCCAGGTTTCGGCGGCGCGCAGCAGCTCTTGCAGGATTACCATGCCCGCTACGATTACCGGTGCGCGTCCTGGATCCAGGCCCACCACATGGCGGCGCTGTTCTAGCGGAACATCCAGCTTGTGGAACACCGCCCCTAGCTCGTCGCCGGTGACGGGGGAGAGGTGCACGCGGGCAGAGTCGTACACTTCCATCTCGTCACGCACCGACACGGCGGTGGTGGCGGTGCCGGCAACGCATACCAGCTGGTCAAATGCCATGCCCTCGGCAATCCACTCGTCGAAGTAGGCCCCCCAGGTCTCGCGAATCCACTGGCGCGCCGCCTCAATCTCGGCAGCGGAGGGCGGGTCGGCATGAAAGAACCGCTCGGTGACGCGGCGGCAGCCGATGTTGAAGGAGTGCAGGATCGAAGGGCTCTGCCCCGCCTTTCCATAGGCGATCTCCGTGGAGCCGCCGCCGATGTCCGCTACCAGGATGGCTTGGCCGGGGAAATCGCTTGAGGCCCCCATGAACGACAGCGCCGCCTCTTCGGTGCCGGGGATGATGGCAAGCGGAAGCCCGCGCAGCGCCAGCCGCTCTTGGAACACGTCGCCGTTTTCGGCATCGCGGGCGGCAGAAGTGGCCATGGTGGTGACGGTGACGGGACGCCCGCCCACCTCGAACCTTCGCAGCACCTCTTGGTAGCGGTCCAGCGCAGCGCACACCCGGTCCATTGCCTCGGGCTTCAGGCGCCCGGTGGCG
>CANSTH010000006.1 GCA_947649875.1 uncultured Parvibacter sp.
GCCGAGCGCATCTTCGAGGGCCGCGGCTTCTGCGCCCATTGCCGTGGACATGCGAGAGCAAACCTCATCTAGGAGCCTTGCCATGGCCTTTGGCGACAAGGAGAGCTCCTTTGCCAGGGCCAAGAAATCCTCCTTCGATACCGCATCGATTTTGTTCGTGCCGCCTATTCGCATTGCCATATGCCGATCGAGGCCTTTGTATATCACTGTCGACGCGATGTCGTAGGCGGGGGCCAGACGGAATTGGCACCAATCTCTTCCGCGCAAAGCGGTAAGGTTTTTTAGATGCCCATCGCAGTTGCCCACAATGGCGTTGACAATCAACATGCGAACGAATTGGTCCATGTCGCCCAGGGGATCCGAGGAGTTTGCCAAGATGGTGTCCCTGACCAGCCTTGCATATTGTTGGCCCGGCTTCTCGTATTTCTGCTCAGGTAGTTTCCCCAGGATTTGGCAAAAATCCTCTTGGTGCAGCCGAAGAACCCGGGGGCTCCTATCGGCATCCGAGTTCTTTTCGTATGTGGCGAGTTCTCTGTCAAAGCGCTCGGTCACATAAAGGGCGTCCTCCCCGAGAATATCGATTGTGGAATCTGCCGTTCGAAGCCCAGCGCATTTTGCGAGGAAAAGGCAGAAGTGCTCGTTTTCGCTCAACTGCTCGAATCGCCTGTTGGGAGCCTTCACGATATGGGTGGAAGCTGCTCCCTCCATGGGGATGGCATAAGAAATGCTGCCGCCCCGGCTTTCTGCGTAAAGGCCCATTTTCGATTGTGCCCCCGCAAGCGAAAGCTTCGCCTCTTCTTGAAGCTCAGCGATTCCGTCGGCGCCACCTTCCATCGTTTTGTGCAAGGCTTCACGCGAGATGGGTACGTAGTGGCCATCGGATCCCGCCGTGTCTTCGCTGTTGCCCAGGATTACCGCTCCGATGCATTCGGTGCCCAGCGCATTTAAGACTTTGAGATAGGACGCGCTTTTCACCTCCAGAGCGCGTGCAACTGCGGCCAGAGCAGCTCCCTCGGGAAGCAGGTTGCGAAAGAAGGCTCGAGTGGGTCGGGCCGGGAATGAGCCAGCGGAAAGGGGCAATGCCACGGAAAGGGGAGACTGGGGGAAGGAATCCCTGAATTGCGGGCTATAGGTGAATTGCTCCTCCTTGCCGGGTACGGTCTGGAGGGTGCCTACTAGGTGGCGGGTGCCGTCGATTTCGCCGAAAACGTGAAGCTTCAAGATCAACCTCGCTCTTCAAGATTGATGGTCAGTCCCACCATGTTGGCTACGCGCAGGGCCTTTTCCAGCTGAGTGGTTTCTTTTCCGTTCTCCAATTGCGAGACGAACATGACGCCCACGCCACACGCATCGGCCAGCTGCGCTTGAGTGTAGCCGAGTTTCTTTCGTCTGATCCGAATTGCAGAGCCAAACTCTTTGGCAGTCAGCACGCCCATGAGCACCTCCATTAATTATCGCGTTCGCAATAATAGCAGAGAAACTGGGTAAAACTATTGCGAACGCGATAATACTGCGGAGGATTCAAAGAATTATCGCGAACGAAATAATCGTGTAAGCACTGTGGCTTTTGGCGGCTATTGAGCAGATCTCCATAATTGAGCTATTAACTACATATTGAATTCAGTACATAATAAATACTATAATTCATTCAATTAAAGTTAGCGGAATCGAGGTGCTTATGCCGGTTGGAGTTGAGGCGTTGCCGCTTATTCGGCCTATTACGGATCTGCGCACGCAGTTCAATGAGGTGTGCGCGCAGGCCACGGAAACCCAAGAGCCCATCATTCTCACCAAGAACGGCGTGCCCGCCTATGTGCTGGAGGATTGCGAGGCCTACAACGCCGCCACCCGGCGCAACCGCATGTATTTGGCGGTGCGCGAGGCCGAGATAGAGGAGCGCTACCGTCCCGAGCCGCTGTCGGCCGAGGAATCAAATGCGCGCATGGCGGAGATATTCAAACTGTGGGGGCTGGAGTATGCTTGATCTCCAATGGCGCCCCCGCGCTCATCTGGATCGCGAATCCATCGCCATCTACTTGGGGGTAGAGCGCGGCAATCCCCAGGCGGCGCTGCGCACCATCAACGCCATTGATAGTGCCATCGACATGGCTCGTCGCTTCCCTGACAGCGGCGGCCACTACGCCGATGACCACCTCGAGCACGAGTACCGCACAACGCTCGCCGGCTCTTACATCATCATCTACCGCTATAACGCCACCACGCTTACGGTGTATCGCATCATGCACCAGCGCCAAAACATCGACACTTACTCGCTCATCGAGTTTTAGCGCCTTGGTATCGTGGAATCCGACTAAATACAAGTAATCTAGTCATGATTGGAAAGATGCGCTTTTTGCCCAAAATCGGGTTGGAAAAATACACGTTCTCTCGATTGCGCGAGCCCGAAAGGCCCGACTGCCTGGGGCAACGCCCTCGAGTTTCAAAAAGAAAGGTTATGGCGATAACCTTTCTTTTTGGGTGTGCGAAAGAAAGGTTGTGCATTCTACTTGATGCGCTCGTAGGTGGCTGGGCTAGTTCAGGGTTTTGGCGGTTATGGCGGCTTTGAGGGCTTTGAAGTCCACCGGCTTGGGGATGTGGGCGTTCATGCCGCCGCTGAGAATGCGGCGCACGTCTTCGCTACTGTTATCCGAGGTCACAGCGATGATACGCACCGAATCGCCGCCCTTCTCCTCGCAGGAGCGAATGCGGCGGGTGGCCTCGTAGCCATCCATCACCGGCATATGAATGTCCATGGTGATGGTATCGAAGAACCCCTTCTCATGATTGGTGAACTGCAGCAACGCTTCTTGCCCGTCGCGGGCGGTTACCGTTTCGGCCCCTTCCATCTCCAGGAATTCGCAGATAATTTCGCTATTGATTCGGTTATCTTCGACCACCAGAATGTGACGATTGGTGAGATTGGCTCCATCGGACTGGTCGGCAGGAAGCTCGCCTATCTCCATTTGAACGCGAATTGTAAATGTGGATCCTAAGTCGACAACGCTATTTACGGTGATGCTGCCGCCCAACCCTTGCACGAGCTGCTTGGCTACCGTCAGGCCAAGCCCCATGTGGGGAATGTCGCCATCGATGCGCGTGTCCTCAACGCGGTTGAAAGGTTCGAATATCTCTTTCAGGTGCTCTTCGGCAATGCCAATTCCGCGGTCGATTACCTGGAATTCGTAATAGCCGAAACCGGCTTGCAAGGCGGGCAGCTCGCGCACGATCAATTCAACCTGGCTGTGCTCCGGCGAGAAGGTGGAGGCGTTTTCCAATAGTGCCCGCAATGCACGCGTAATGGCGCTGAAATCCGATATCACGCAAAGATGCTGGGCGTCCAACGTTGATTTCAGCTCCTGGCCCTTCAAATGGAGCTTGCGGGAAACCGCGTCGAGTGTAGTGGTCATAAGCTCCGAGAGCGAGAAAGACTGGTAAGAGAGGTGATCGTCGGACTTGCTGTCGGTGCGCAGCTCCATGGCTCGATTGATCATGTCCATCAGCCGAGAGGCTGCTGCGCTGATAATGTAGCAGTTGTCCTTCGTGCGGTCGTCCTGCGCGTTGACGGCTATCAGGTTCGCCGATCCAAGAATGGCGTTCAAGGGGGTGAACATATCATGAGATATTTTCGACAGCATCTCGCTTTTCAGCAAATGCGACTCCTCCACCGACCGCAGGGAGCTTATCCAAACCGGTCGCCCGTCGGGGGTGGTGGCAGAGGTGCAGTGCTCGGAGAACCATCGCGGCTTGCCGCCCTTTGCGATAAGGCGGTATTCGCAGGTGTCTCCTTCGCCATCTTTATGTGCTTGAACAAAAATGTCCCTGTCCTCCGGGAACACGAGCTCTAGGAAGTTCCCACCGGTTTGTTGGAGAAAGTCGTCAATGCTCATGTCGAGGTTTTGAAGGGCAAAATCGCTGATGCAGTAAACAGGGTATCCGTCTTCGTAGAAACCGCACACGGCGCCAACGGCGAAATTCGCAGAGAGCAAATCTACAATCTGCTGCCCCAAGGCGCCATCGCCCGAGGCCTCGTCTTCTCCAATGAAGAATAGGTCTTCCTTATAGAAAGAACGATGCGCCTGCACGCTCTGCATGATTTCCTGGTTTCTCTTCCCAATTACCCGCTTCGTTCAAATTCTAGCATGGGCAACTTTACAGCGAGGAAACAACTGGATGGCAACGATGGTTTTTGCGCAGCCGCCCGAATGCTCGAATAACCGCCTTCGGCGAGACATTTCGCCACGATACAGTAGAATGTGGGGCAGCTGAAAAAAGCGAGGGCCAAGGAGTTGCGCCACCGTGGCGAAGCAAAAGCTGCTGCTGGACAGATATCGCGTGGTGAAGGCCGCAGGCGCCGGTGGGTTTGCCACGGTCTACGAGGCGCTGGACACCCATCTGAACCGCACCGTGGCCATCAAGGTATTCGAACTTTCGGAAAGCGACAAGGCTGGGTTCCACTTGGCGGCGCTGGATGGCAAAATTGCCGCCGAACTGGAAGATGGCGCTGCGGTAGCTGAGGGCACCGGCAATGGGGAAGGCGGCGGCGGAAGTGCTGGCCATCGCGGCGCGGTTGGCGGCCGGGAGAGCAGCGGCGCATCCGCAAATGGGGGAGCGATGGTCGCGCCAGGTGCGCTCGGCGCATCTGCGAGCAGTCCGGCATCTTCCGCAGTTGGTGCGGCGGCTGGCGGCGTACTTGGCGTATCAACCGTCCCGAGCGCTCCTGCTGCACCCGTTTATCCCTCCGACCCCAGCTTCCTTTCTGCCCGCGAAGAGCGGCTGGCCGCCCGAAATGGCGCCTCCCTTCGTAAGAAACCCAACTTCCAGGAGCTGGCGCAGGCATTCGAGAACGAGCTGGCGCAAGATGCGGCACGGGAGGCAAAGGCCCGCGGGGCGGAATGCAACAGGGGCAACGCCGCCTCCAGTGCCGATTTGGAGAACACGGTGCCCTGGGACGAGGACGAGGATCTGGGGCCCGATGAATATTTCGAAACTGGGGGCGAAGGCGATTCCAACCTTGCCGCACCCCTTCTCACCATAATCGGTGCGGCGGCTGAGGCGCAGCGGGGCATCCCTGAAGGCCACTGCTCCAGCGCCGAAACCGCGTCCGCAGAAGGCGCAACCACCACCGGAATTGGCACAGGCACCGCTGTCATGCCCTGCTCTGATGCAGCCGCAACCCCGGCCGGAGCCGCCCCGGGTGCGGTCCGGGCTCCATCCAGCTCGGGTGATGCCAATGACGGTGCCAACGATGACGCCGACGACCAGGAAGACGGCACTGCTTTCGATAGCATTCCCGCCATCGCGGAGGCGCGGCTGATCGCGTCGCTGAACGATCCCAATATCGTTACCGTGTACGATTGCCAGGAAAGCGACGGCCGCGCCTACATCATCATGGAGTTCGTGGACGGTCTTACGCTGGCGGACTTTTTGGAAAAGGTGGGCGACCAGATTACCCTGGACATGATTGCCGCCATTGTTGCCGCGGTAACCGGCGCCCTAGAGGCTGCCCACAGCCATAACGTGCTGCACCTGGACATCAAACCGGAAAACGTGCTGATCGATCGCCAGGGCAAGGTGAAAGTGACCGACTTCGGGCTGGCCACGCTGGCCGATGCTTCCGGCCACGGCCGTGCCGCCGCCGGAACCATAGGCTACATGCCCCCCGAGCAGTTGCGCCTGCAGCCGCTGGACGTGCGCACCGATGAATGGGCGGTGGCCAGCCTCACGTACGAGATGCTCACCGGCTCCAACCAGTTCATCGTGGACGACCTGGAGGCGGCGTTGCCCGCCATCGAGGACTCCGAGCTGCCGGTGCCATCGCAGATGTGGGACGAGGCGGGCGATGCGCTGGACGATGTGGTGTTCACCGGCCTGGACATCGACCCCGAGGACCGCTACCAAACGGTGGAGGAGTTCGCGCAGGCAATACTGCCCCAGCTGGGCAGCGCTCGCAAAGGCAAGAAGCAATTGGCCGCAGCGCTTAACCAAGAAGACGAGCCAGAAGCGCCGGAGATTCCGCCCGAGCCACAAGGACCGGTGATCCCCCTGGTGGATCGCGTTGGGCCACGGGGGGCGCAACTCCTCGTGCGTATCCTGTGCGCTTTGAGCTGTGGCGGCTGCGCGGCGCTGGCCATGATGAATTTCCATGCCCTGGGCGCCACCAGCATGGGTCTTGCCACCGATGCTCCGTTTGTGTTCTGGCCGCTATTGGTAGCGGCAGTTGCGCTGGCGGCGGTGAGGCCCACATTCGGAGCCTTAGCGGCACCGCTGTTTTTGGCAATCAGCTTCTTCGCCAACGAGGCATTCCTGCTGGCACTTGGCTTTGGAGCGCTCACGGTGGTGTGGTGGGTAAAATTCTGCAAAGACGACGAGCCCATGGCGTTGTGTGCCCTTTTGGGCCCGGCCACAGGGGCCTTCGGCATGGGGGCAACCGCGCCGTTGCTGGCCGGCGCTTTGCTGTCGGTGGGGCGCGCCGCCATCTGCGCCATCTACAATGCGCTGTTTGCTCTGGTGATGGCCTGCTTGGGCTCGTGCACGCTGCTGGGCTGGAACATTGCCGCCAACAGCCATTTCACCATTAACATGCAATCGGTGTTCCTGAACGTGGTGCAGCGGCCGGAAACCTGGGTGATGGCCGTTGCCTGGGTGGGGGCGGCAGTTGCGCTCAGCCTGTTCTGCGCCCGGGGCACCCGCATCTTCGATGTGCTGGGCTCGCTTGCCGGCGCCGCTGTGCTGCTGCTAGCCGGTTGGGCCTGCGCCCAGCTGGCCACCGGCTTCGACCCGCTGTCCATTGCCGGCAGCATCCTGCCCGGCGCCTTCGCCGTGGTGCTGGCGCTGCTGGGGGTGCCCGACCGCGCCCGCCGGGACCCAGACGACTGGGAGCAGCTGCGCCATCTCGATGACATCGCCTAAGTGCGCCTTCGCCGCAGACGGCCCTTCGATGTTTCCACAGACGAGGGATGAATCAGGCTCACCAAAGTGGACAAAACGTGCTGCTTAGCCTCACCAAACCTGTTATTTTGTGCAAATCTGTATGAAATAGCAACTTTGGTGAGGTTCGGGACGTTCGAATGCGTCTGAATATGAATAAAAGCATCAATAAGAAATAATTTGAATACTGCAACTGGGAGTTTGGTGCATCATGGCCTAACCAAAGTTGTAATTTTTTGCAGAAATGCACGAAACCGCAAGTTTGGTGAGGGGCGGTGGCTGGCAAGCGAGTGGCGCGGTTCCAGATGACGGCTCGCTGAACCATTGGCGCTGCTTTGGTGCAAGAGTGCTACTATCGTGCCCGTTCGAAATGTTCCTCCGAAACTGCCTTTTCAGAAGGAGATGGCCATTATGCCCCAATCCGCCAATGCGCCCGTCGACAGCGCCAATGCCCCCGATGTCCTTGCCCCCGTCTCACAGCTGTACCTCTACGAGCGCGAAGGCGCCTACATTCCCCGCATTGCCGCCGTGCACGACCTGTGCGGCTACGGCAAATGCTCGCTAGGGGTGGCCATCCCGGTACTGTCCGCCGCCGGCTGCGATGTGTGCCCGGTGCCGACGGGCCTGTTCAGCAGTCATACCGCCTTCCCTGGTTGGTACATGCACGACACCACCAGCATCCTCGCTGAGTACCTGAACGCTTGGAAGGGCATCGACGTGGACATCGATGCCATCTATTCCGGCTTTTTGGGCGCCCCCGAGCAGGTGAACATCATTCGCAGCCTCTACGAAACCTACCCCAACGCGCTGCGCATCGTAGACCCGGTGATGGCCGACCACGGCAAGGTGTACCCCACCTATACTCCCGAGTTGTGCGAGGCCATGGCCCAGTTGGCCTGCGATGCCGACGTGCTCACCCCCAATCTCACCGAAGCCGCCATCATCTTGGGCGAGGAGTGGCAGGGCACCAATATCTCCGATGCCGAAGCTGACCGCATCATCCGAGCACTCATCGATCGCGGCGCCAAGAACGTGGTGCTGAAGGGCATCCAGCGCCCCGGCGAAACCCTTATCCGCAATTTCGTAGGCAGCGAGAACGGTGAAACGGTGGAAGTGCACAACGAATTTCTGCCCTACATGCTGCACGGTACCGGCGATGTGTACGCCTCCTGCCTGCTGGCGGCCATCATGGCTGGGCGCAGCTTGAGCGAAGCAGTGGATTTTGCGGGCGCCTTCGTACACGATGCCATGTTGGTATCGGCCGAGCAGCCCCACTTCCAAGAGCGCGGTGTGAGCTTCGAGCCCCTGCTAGGGAAGGTGTGGCAGTTGCTGGAGGATTAGCAGCTCCGAAATGCAAAAAAACGGCCGGTCCGCAGCGTTGCGGGCCGGCCGTTTTGCTAGCAGCAGTCTGCAGTAGCAGGCAGCGCGCTACTTCTGCTCTTCCTCGTCCTCGTCGTCATCGTCGAATAGCGACCAGTCGTCGGCGGTCTTCTCGTGGTTCTTGTACACCTTGCGGGTGCGCTTCTCCATGATCACGCATGCAATGATGCTTATGACCAGCCCGCAGCCAACCAGGACGCCAATACCAGCGAACGACTCGAAAAGAAAGTGGTAAAGCGCCTCGAAATCCATATATACATCCTCGTTACAGTGAAAGTGGGGACTTGTGCCCCTGTGGCAAAATCACAATCGCCAATTTTACACGATTGGGATTTGAATACCAATGCGCCCTTTGCGGTAACTTAAATCTCCACGATGGCCGGAGAACAGGCCAGAAGAACGGATGGATAAACACAAGGATGTCCATGACTTCAGAGCGCCAAAATACAAGGCGGGAAGGAGTTCCCCATTCGAAGACAATCATCGCCGCGATCATGGTAGCGGTTTTGGTTTTGGTGGGGGTCATGCTGTCGGTCACCAGCTATCTCAGCAAATGGCTGCAAAGTACGGGCGAAGACGAGGCCCTGGCCTTCACCGAGCAAGCGGCGCAATCAGTGGGCGAGCGTGCGCTGCTTGTCCAATCGGCCATTGGGTCGTTCACCATTGAGAGCGAGGACTTTGCTCGTATCCAGCCGGCTTTGGCGGCCCTGCAAGATTCGATGGGGTTCAGCGGCGTTGCATTCGCCGATATGGACGGCAATGGCATCACCGCTGAGGGCGCGGCTTTCAAGCCGTCCGATTTCTCGCAAGATTTGGTGATTCGCCAGGGAGGTATGGGCTACTCCGCAGCGTTCGTCAACGCCAACGGCCAGTATGCCCGCATTGCCCAAAAGCCCTTGTATTTGGAAAATCGGCAGGTGGGGGTGCTGTATGTGGAAATACCGCTCTCGTTGATGGCCACTCCCTCCATCAACGCGTTTCCCAATCATGAGGGTGCGTTCCTGTTCGATGCGGGTACCGGCGAAGTGCTGTTGGTCTCTCCGGATATGGCGAATTTCCCGCTGCCGGGTTCTTCGGCCCTGGCCTTTGTGGGAGAAGCCTTGGAGAGCTGGCAGGGAAACGCCGGGACGGCTCCCCAAAAAGATTCCGAGCGCTTTGCGAACGACATAAGCGAGGTGGAGGCGCAACTGCGTCAGAATCAACCGGTGATCGCGCTGGGCATGGTGGGGGGAAGCGAGTGCTACATTTGCCTGGCCCCTACTGGCCGCGGCGCATGGTACGTGGGCAACGTGCTTACAGTGGATTCGGTGCGCGCGGACGCTTCGGTGGTGTCCAAGGCGCTGGATGTGGCCATGGCGTTTTCGGCGCTGTGCCTGGTGCTGGGGACGGTTGTGGTTCTGCTGCTGTACTATCGGCAGGTGCGAACCCAGAACCACGAACTGAAAATGCGGCTGTACGGCGCGTTTTCCGACTTGATGGAGTTCGGGGTGTCACTGTACTCGCCCAGCGATGAACAGCTGACCATCATTGTGGCGAAAAACAAGCGCATCTTCGGCTGCACATTGGAGGAGATGCTGGGCGACTCGTCCAACGAGGCGCGGCTGGGCATGTCGGTGCAGGGTCGCGTGTTGCTGGAGCGCATTCGCAGAGGCGCCATAGAAGAGATTTCCCGCGGCCGGTTTTCGTTTGAGGATGCCGCTACGGGAAGGCTTCGCTATGTGGACTACTCGGTGAAGCCACTGCGCTACGAGGGCAAGGACCAGATCCTCATCGTTCTGCGCGACGACACCGAAACCGTTACCATGGAGCTTTCCATGAAAGAGGCCATGGAGGCTGCCGAGGCGGCCAATCGGGCCAAGTCGGAGTTCCTCTCGCAGATGAGTCACGAGATTCGCACCCCCATGAACGTCATCATGGGCAAGTTGCACCTGGCGCGACGCCACGTTGACAATCCGCCCCGCATACGGGAAGACCTGGCCGATATAGAGCACGCTTCCGGCCATCTGCTGCAGCTTATCAACGAGGTGCTGGACATTTCGAAGATCGAAAGTGGAAAAGTGAATTTTGTGGACGCGCCGTTCAGCCCGCGCGAGCTGGTGTCATCCATTGACGAGCTGATCTCTCCCCAGTGCGACCAGAAACGCCAAACATATCTGAGCGATGCCTCTCGAATGGATAGCGGCATGGTGATCGGGGATGAAACCCGGCTGCGCCAGTTGCTGGTGAATCTGCTTACCAATGCGGTGAAGTACACGCCCGAGGGCGGCGAAGTGTGCTTCAGGGCCGAGGAGCGCCCCTCGCGGGCTGAAGGCTACAAAACGCTTGTGTTCACTGTATCCGACAACGGCATTGGCATGAGCCGCGAATACCTGACCCATCTCTATGAGCCGTTTGCTATGGAGGGGCGGTCGAGTGCGGAGGGCACCGGCCTGGGGCTCTCCATCGTAAAAAGCCTGGTGAACGCTATGAACGGCTCGATAGAGGTTGAGTCGAAGCTGGGGGAGGGCACGAAGTTCACGGTGGTGATCGACAAGCGCATCGCCGTTGAAGTGCCTCCCTGCGGCATTGCCGGCGATCCTGGTGCGGCAGTGACCTATTCGGAGCTGAGGCAGTGGGGGCGGGGGGAAGATGAGAAGCCGGCGGCAGCGAAGGGCGCAAGCCGGCTGGGCGATCGTGGCGGCGCGGATGTCGCGCCGTCTAGCTCAGCGGATAAGGAGCTGTCGGACGTTGCGAGGAAGCAGCACGGCCTTGGTTCGCCGAATGGCTGCCAAGCGGCTGATGTGACGGCGCTTGACGCGGCCGAAACCCTGCAGGCCAATGCGCCCGATGCTGCGGCAACTTCGCCGGACCCTCCGGTTGCAAACGATGCCCCGAGCGCTCCTCTTCCGCGATTCGCCGGCGTGCGCGTGCTGCTGGCGGAGGACAGCGAGCTGAATGCCGAGATAGCTATTGAGATTCTGAAGGAAGAGGGCATTGCAACCGAATGGGCCCACGATGGCCAGGAAGCGGTGGAAATGTTCGAGGCTTCGGCACCGCAGTATTACGATGCGGTGTTGATGGACGTGCGCATGCCCCGCATGAACGGCTGCGAGGCGGCACGGGCTATTCGCGCCTCTCGTCATGCAAACGCCGCCACCGTCCCCATTCTGGCCATGTCGGCAAACGCCTTTTCCGATGATGTGGCCGCATCGTTGCGGGCGGGTATGAACAATCACCTGTCCAAGCCCATAAACGTCGAGCAGCTGATGAGCGCCTTGGCCGATGCCCTCGGGGTCGGTGACAAGGAGGCGCATTGAGTTTTCATGGTCTGCGGTAAACCGCCATTGACATGGGTGTTGTAGCCATGCGAGCCAATCCTGCCGGCAAAACCTGCCCCCGCCTGGGGCGGCTCGGCGGCCCATGGCCGATAAGAGGTATACTATTCGGCTACCACGTATTTGTCCGTTCTGTTCTCAAGCGATGAAGGAGATCCCATGCTGGACATTAAGTTTGTTCGCGAAAACCAAGAGGCGGTGGCCGAGGCCATGCGCAACCGCAATGCTGCGTGGGACGGCTCCGCGTTTTCCGAGCTGGACGAAGAGCGCCGCAGCGCCATCCAGGAGGAGGAAGCGCTGCAGGCCGAGCGCAACGCTGCTTCCAAAGAAATCGGTCGCATGATGGGCCAGGGGCTCAAGGAAGATGCCGAAGCGGTGAAGGAGCGCGTGCGCGCTATCAACGACGAGCTGGCCGAGGTGAGCCGCCGCCGCGAGGTTGCCGACAATGCATTGCGCGACCTGCTGCTGGCCACCCCCAATATGCCCGATGCCACCACGCCGGTGGGCAAAGACGAGAACGACAATCCCGAGGTGCGCCGTTGGGGCACTCCGCGCGATTTTGCCGCCGAGGGTATGGAGGCGAAGGCCCATTGGGATTTGGGCCCCGAGCTTGGCATCATCGATTTCGAGCGTGGCGTGAAGCTGGCGGAGAGCCGCTTCTACGTGCTGGGGGGTCTTGGTGCCCGCCTCGAGCGAGCGCTGATCAGCTTCATGCTGGATCAGCACGTGAGCCGTGGCTACAAGGAATGGTGGGTGCCGGCCATGGCCAACGCCGCCACTCTCACCGGAACGGCCCAGCTGCCCAAGTTCGAGGAAGACCTGTTCAAAACCACCGGCGGCCTATACCTTATCCCCACGGCGGAGGTTCAGCTGACCAACCTGCATGCCCAAGAAACCCTTGATGCGGCCGATCTGCCGCTGTACTACACCGCCTTCACCCCCTGCTTCCGCGAGGAGGCGGGCAGTGCCGGGCGCGACACCCGCGGCATCATTCGCGTGCACCAGTTCTCCAAGGTGGAAATGGTGAAGTACGCCACCCCGGAAACAGGCTTCGACGAGCTGGAGAAAATGGTGGAAGACGCCGAGAATATCCTGCAGAAGCTGGAGCTGCCTTATCGCGTGATCAGCCTGTGCACCGGCGACATTGGGTTCTCGTCCGCCAAAACCTACGATTTGGAAGTATGGCTGCCCTGCTACAACGGCTACAAGGAAATTTCCTCTTGCAGCTGCTGCACCGATTTCCAGGCGCGTCGCGCCAACATCCGCTACAAGGACCCCGAGAACTTCAAGGGCTCGCGCTATGTGTACACCCTGAATGGCTCGGGACTGGCAGTTGGCCGCACTATGGCCGCCATTCTGGAGAACTACCAGCAGCCCGATGGCACGGTGAAGGTGCCCGATGCGCTGGTGCCCTACATGGGCGGTGTGACCGTGATCGGCCCCGAGGCTTAGATTCTTCGAGGGGAGGGCGGGGCCTTGCGGCCTTCGCCCTCCTTTTGCGTTAAGGCAGTCCATGACACCCACCAAGCGAAAAAAACCCGAGAAGCAGCCCCAGCAGCCAAAGCGCCCTTCTGTTGCGAAGAAGGGGCGCGCGGCAGCGCCTGCGTCCGACGAGCCGAAATCGATGGCATCGGCCGAGGGTCTGGCAACCGGTAGCGTATCGGCTGGTAGGGCCGGCAAATCGTCCGAAAAGACTCCGAGGGGGTTTCTGGGGCGCTTACAAAAGGGCCGGCGCGCCAAGAATGCCTCTCAAGATGCATCGGCAATGCTCGCTGCTGACCACGGCGGGGAAGAAAGCGCTCCTGCCGACGATTCGCTGTCGGCTTTCGAGGAGTTCGCAACGGTGGATTTGGCCGATGGCGCTCTGTACAGCGGCTCCGAGCTGTCAACGGAGGACATCTTCCAGCAAGAAGACCGCGTGGGCGAGGATCCCTTGGCCGATCGGGAGACAAAGCGCGCAGGTGAGGCCACGGCTTCTGGCGGCGCAGCTGACAACCTGTTGCCCCGCAATGCGGTATCTGCCGTTATGGGGGCGGACGCGATGGGCGATTTGCGCCCTGCATCGTATGGCGGCAAGGTGGCCGATGCGGCTGCGGGGAGCACCGGCAAGGATTCTGGCGGCTCTGCGGCTTCCGGAGGCAGTGGCGCTGGCAAGGGCAATGATGATACCGGTCAAGCCGATGGAGCCGGCGCAAGAGCCGATAATGGGGTTGCAGGCAATGCACCCGTGAGCGCCGAGGGCGTTTCATCGGGGACGTCTGCAGCGGCGGGCCCGGCCGAGATAACCGATGAAGAGCGTGCTGCCTTCTATTCGGCGGTGCCCCAGCAGCGGCCCGAAGAGCCCGAGGGGAAGGGCTCCAGGCGCCCCAAGCGCAAAGGGAAGGTGGCGGCCGCTAAAGCGGGGGTCGGCAAGCGCGGCAATCCTCGGGCGGAGGTGGTTGGGGCGGGCGGCGAAGCGAAAGGTTCCGCCGCTGCTTCCACGGCAAGGGGGGCTTCTCGCGTAAAGAAAACGGCGCCTCCTCGCAAGGTGTCGGTGGGGTTTGTGGTCAAAGTTGTGATCGTTGCGGTACTGGTGCTGGCGGTGGCCTTGGCCGTGGCAGCTGTGGTGGCTTTCAACCAGGTGCGCAATGGCGGCGATGATGCCCAGGACTTCCAGGGCACCTGGTATCTGAACGGCACCAACGTTCCCGTGGAGGTAACCGCTGATGAGATTGTGCTTACCAGCGATGTTGCCTACGGCTATCAACTGGATGCCGCCGACAAAACCATTGAGTTGAAGTTCGGCAACCTTAAGGGCGGGGGCAGCTACCTGTTCTCTTTGAACCGGCAGCAGCTGATGATCGTTGACGGGAAAACAAGCGGCGAAGAGCTGCTGCCGGACTTCTTCTGGACAATCCAGGCGCTTCTTGCCCAGGTGCGCGGCGATGACGAGTATCCCCTTCCCCAGATGGAAAACGCCACCTACCTCAACAGGGCTCCTGCGCCGGGAAGAGCAGTGACCGATGCTTCAGCTGCCGGAAACGGCCTGCTGGCAAATGGGGAAGGCGCATCCGATTCCGGCGGCGGCGATTCAGCTGGCAATGCAAGCGGAAGTGCGGATGGCGCAAGCTCGGGCGGGGACGGTTCGAGCGATGGTGCGAACAGCTCCAGTGTGAGTGGGGACGGCACGAGCGGAACTGCTGATTCCGGTGCTGGCGATTCGGGCGATGGCGAATAGAGAACGTGGGCCTGTTGCGCCGCTTGTGGTAGAGCGGGTGCAGTTTGGCGCTGCCCGCATGACGCTGCTAGTGCGCATGGCCCCCGAGGCCCAGACCACCACGGCTCAGCTGGTGCAGAGGCTGCTTCACCGCTACCCCGACCTCCCCCATCATGCTTGCGTGAACGATGAGGGCCCGTATTTTGCGGCGGTAATGGACCATACCGGCATGGCTCATTTGTTGGAGCACCTGATAATCAGTCAACAGCTGCGCCTGCTGCCCGATGCGGAGCCGGCCCCTGTGCTGTGCGGCAGCACGGCCTGGGTCTGTCGTGCGGAAGGACGCGCCCGCATCGAAGTGAGCTTTGTCGACGACATCATTGCTCTCAAGGCGTTGCGCAACGCCTTGGCCGACCTTTTCGCCTGCTTTTCCGAGTAGCCGCGCGCTCCCAACGTTTCGTCAACTTCTCAAGCTGTTGCTGCCAGCGGGCAGCAGCTTGTCTATAATGGAGGGACGGTACATTCGAATTTATAGGAGGCAGTTATGGCCAACAAATTCACAATCTTCGTTTTGGGCGGGCTGGCCGGCGCGCTTGGCGCCCTGCTTTTGGCTCCCAAGAACGGCGCGCAGACGCGTCAAATGGTGGCCGAGAAGGCCAACGATGCCTTTACTACGGCCCAGCAGTGGGGCAACGAGGCCAGCACCCAGGCCCAGGAGGCCTTCAAGCAGGCCACTGAAAAGGGGCAAGAAGTGGTGGAGAACCTCACCGCTCGAGGCCAGGAAGTAGCCCAAGAGGTGGCAACTGGCGCTCAGAGTGCCATGGACGCCGCCCAGGCGAAAGTGCAGGAGGCCACTGCGGCTGTGAAGCCGGCCTTCACCGACAAGAACGATGACCTGCGCGACAAGATTGAAGCTGCGCGCGCTCGCATTGCCGCTCAGGTGCAGAAGAACGCTGAAGAGTCCGCCGCTGCCATGAGTGCCGAGATTCCTGCTGCCGCCGATAAGGCCGACGACGTTGTAGACGCTGCGGCCGATAAGGCCGCCGAGGTTGCGGACAAGGCTGCCGATGCTGCCGATGCCGTTGCCGATAAGGCTGGCGAGGCTGCGGACGCTGCCGCCGACAAGGCCCACGATGCCATTGACGCTGCTTCTGCTGCTGCCGAGAAGGCCGCCGGCCAGGTTTCCCAGGCTGTCGAGGGAACCGACGCCAAGTAGGCGCACCGCCCGCGACATTTCATCGCGACAACAACCGCATCGCTACGATGCGAACCCTCAAGGCCGTCCATCAGGGCGGCCTTTTTGTGCCCGGCGCCCAGAACAAGCGCCTATTCTGGGCTCGTTGCCCATGAGGCTTTCACTGGGGCCCAAAACCAGCAGCAATTGGCGAACAATGTATCATTTACCACTAAAAAGACTTCCAACTGGCTTGATTCCGGGTTCAATGAGGCTTTGTGGTCAGAACAAGCGCCTATTCTGGGCTTCATGGCTTGCGGTTTCCGGCTTTGCCTTCCTCCGAGGGTGGCCGCCCAATCGTACGATTCTGTAACATCCCTTTCAGGATTATGGGGATTGGTTGCAACAGCCGTCATCATTGACCCGAACAGATATGATTTTCTTCCTGCCCACTTTGCGCCTTCTGCGGGCGGTAAAAGCGGCAGTCGAAGTGACTCGTAAAGGGGAAGCACATGGATGAGACGAGCGCGATCGTTCCGGTGGTGAACGAGGCGAACGGAGATGACGAGCCGAGCTACGTTGCCGATGTGACCGCCGAAGGCGTGCCGGTTTTCGATACAAAGGAGCTGCAAGGGCTGCGGGTGGTGATGCCCAAAGCCTCCAAGAAAGATCCCGATGCCACCAAGCGGGTGGGCAAGGTGCGCAACTTCGTGTTCCATCCCAAGGGGAAGCGCCTGGTGGGCTTTTTGGTGAAGCGCCCCGATGTGGCGTTGATGTTCCATCGCAAAGACCTTTTTGTGGGCGTGAACGGGTTCGATATTGTGGATGGTCGCATTATGGTGCGCGATTCTGATGATGCCACCGACAAAGGTGCTTGCAAGGCGTTGGGGGTGGACCTAGACGAGTGCGTGCTGTGGATCGGGCTGCCGGTAATGTGCGACGACGGCACCGATTTCGGCCTGGTGGGCAGTGTGGAATTTAACAGTCAAACTGGCGAGGTACTCACCTTGGTAGTGGATGGCGGTGTGACTGCCAACACGTTGCTGGGCACCCGTCACATTCCCGCTAGCGAGATAAAAGGCTTCCGCTTCGGCATGGGCGCGGCCTTGAACCAGTATGAGGTGGACGACGAAGAGGACGTCATCCGCGGTGCCATTTTGGTGAACGACTCGGTGAAACAGTTGCAAACCGAGGGCGGCGTAGCGGATGCCGCCGGTGCTGCCACGGCTGTGGTGGTGGACAGGGCCAAGGATGTGTGGGAGTCCGCCAAGCCCATGATGAGCGATGCGGCCCATGCGGCCGGTGAGGCAGCTACGAAGGGTGCCTACGCCACGGGCAAGCAAATCAAGAAGGCCAGCGGCATGTTCAGCGCCTTCAAGGAGGAATACGACAAAGCCGCTGCTCCCGATGCCCCTGCTGTCGCTGCCCTCGAGGAAGTGGAGTACGTCTACGTTGACGAAGACGGCAACGAGGTTGAGTATGTTGACGAAGATGGCAATGCCATTGAGTTCGTGGACGAGCATGGCAACCCGGTGCACCCCGATGGCACGCCCATTGAGCAACCGAAACCCCGCCCCGCTGCCAAGAAACCGGCCGCAAAAAGTGCGTCCGGTTCGATGGGCCGCAAGGCGGGTGAGCATCTTAAGAAAGCCGGCGGAATGTTCTCCGCCTTCAAAGAAGAGTACGACAAGGCCCGCCATGAGTGATTCGCAAAAGCCCAAGACTTCCCAGCCTGGTGTTTCCGCCACGAAAGGCAATGCCGAATCTGCCAACAGCGCTGGTCGTAAGCACCACAGCGTTCCGTTGCACGACGTTCACCCCGTCGAAAAGGTGAAGGAGAAGGCTCACGGCACCTCCACAGTGCACGGCCATCAGATGGATACCGCAAACATCTTCAAACTGTGCGGCCTGATTGCCTTCTTTGTGCTGATGGGGGTAATCGTATGGTTGATCTGGCCTTATATTGGCATGCTGTTCGAGCCGGACGGGCTGGAGAAAGCCCTTACCGAGGTGCGCGACAATGGGGTTGTGGGCGTGCTGATGCTGCTGGGGTTGCAATTCTTGCAGATTGTAGTGGCCTTTATCCCTGGTGAAGCCGTGCAGGTGGCGGCCGGCGCGCTGTATGGCCCTTGGTTGGGAGCGCTGGTGGTGTTGGTGGGCTGCGTGTTCTCCAGTGCCTTCGTGTTTTTGCTGGTCAGGAAACTTGGTGCGCCATTTGTGAATGCCATGGTGCCGGCGAAGTACATCGATAAGCTGAGCGCCTTTGAGCAGTCCAGCAAATTCGACACCATCGTGTTCATCCTGTTCCTCATCCCCGGTATGCCCAAAGACGTGTTCACCTACATTGTGCCGCTCACGAAAATGCCGCTCGGAAAGTTCCTGCTCATTACCAATGTGGGTCGCATTCCCGGTGTCATCCTTTCCACTTATGCGGCGTCCGGCCTGGTGAACGGCCAAATAGTGGAGTCGATAGTCATCTTCGCCATAGCCGCCGCCGTAGCCATCTTGGCCATCGTGTTCTCCGAGAAAATCATGAACCGCCTGGGCGACAAGTTGGGTAAGAAATAGCTTGCGGGGAGGGGAGTTGGGTACATGACCTCATCGCCCGTTAGCGGTTTGTGGGAGTCGTTTGAGTCCGAGCCAACAATGCGTTTCGGAAAACACCAGTTCACAGCCTTAACGAAAGAAAGCATGTACGTGAAGCGCCTTTTCTGACCGAAGATCTCGGTGAACCCATGTACCCAACTCGCAATCCTGTCCAAAAATGCAGCAAAAAACGGCCGCCTTGTTTGCTTCGTGTACCCAACTCCCGTTCTTGACCAACCGAGATTAGAGAAAAAGGCATGCTGCTCGTGTTGCGCCTCTACCGGTACAGTGGTCTTGTTTCTTTTGGTTCGCCCCGTTACTATGATAGGAACTTGTCCTAGGCTAAGTTCGAACAACGCGCTTATGTCCCGCCGCTTCCGGTGGCGGTAAGCTACGTTGAGCTATCGGAAAGGTTGGCGAAGGGCAGTTTGGCTGTAGGTGATGTGACTGCCTTGGCTTGGACGCATCAAGAGGGGGAGGGGGAAGCGTGATCGGCGAACTTGCCACATGGTATTTGTTCTTGGCCGGTGCTGGCGCGGGCGCCATCGTGGTGACTGCCGTCTTGGAAGCCCTCACCCCCTTTGACGTACGTTGCTTTGCGCCGGTTGCCTTTGCTTGTGGGGGGAGTGGACGGCGCGCGGCAGCGGGAAGCGCTTTCCCGGTTGCGGGCTATGGCGACGGCGCTGGCGAAATGACCCCGGTTGTCGGGTTTCGTTCAGCGAATGCTACTTGGACGGTGGCGCCGACCGGTGAGGCTGCCTCGCGATTGGTAGTCGCACCAGCCCGATTCGTTCGTTTGGCCGCCGTTCCCGTCATGCCCCGTCCCCAGTTCCAGCGCTTTTTCGGACCGGCGTATGGGGCTGGATTCATCGCGGTGGCGGTGGGCATGCTGTGCTTGCTGGCCGACTTGGGTCGTCCCGATCGCATTTTCCAGCTGCTACTCAACCCCACTCTCTCGTTCATTTCAGTGGGGGTGTACCTGTTGCTGATCCTCATCCTGGCCACCGCCGTGCTGTGCGTTGTGTGGGTGTTCGGCGCAACGCGGCTGCCCCGATGGCTGGTGGTAACGGCACGCGCCGTCGGCTTCGTCGCCGCCATTGCGGTGATGACCTATACCGGCCTGTTGCTATCCAGCATGCCCGCCATTCCCTTCTGGCACACCGCTTGGGTGCCGCTGCTGTTTGTGCTATCCGATATCTCCACTGGGGTGGGGCTTGCTGTGGCCGCGGTGTTGCTCTCCGGTGGCGATGGGTTGTTTCGCACTACCTTCGCTCGCATCAAGCGTTGGGACGCCATTGTCATTGTTGCCCAGGCGCTTTGCCTTGTCCTTTTGCTGGGAACTGCGGTTTTCCGGGGCCCGGTGGCGCAAGCTTCTGCCACAATGTTGCTCAGTGGAAGCATCGCCCCCCAATTCTGGATCATGGTGGTGGGAATGGGAATTCTGCTCCCGCTCCTCGCCCAGCGCCTTGGCCGCTTTGGTAGCCAGCGCATGATGCTTGCGGTGTCGGCGGCTCTGCTCATCAGCTGCTTCTTTTTGCGCTGGTGCATTGTGCAAGTGGGGATGGCGCCCGACATGGCCACGGCGGTGATGGCCGCGCTGGGCACCGGGTAGCGGGAATGCGGCCGTGTGGGAATGCGATCGCGCAGGACTGCAGGGCCCGAAGATGCGAGAGTTGCAAGAAGGAGGTGCATGGTCGCATGACAGTATTGTTCGAGCTGGACGCGAAAAGCGACCTGCCCCCTTGGCTGCAGCTGCGCAATCGGCTGGCCTACCTCATCACTTCCGGCTACTTCAAGCCGGGAGAGAAGCTGCCCACCGTTCGCGGGCTGGCGGCCGATATCTCGATGAACTTCAACACGGTGAACAAGGCTTACATCAGCCTCACCGATGAGGGGTACATCGAGTCGAAGCCGGGCAAGGGCACCATCGTGCGCAGCATCAGCGAGAAGGAGAGTCAGAAGCTAGAGTCGGTTGACGTGCTTATCGAAGACTGCATCGATGCCTGCCTCGCCATGGGGCTGGATTTCGACGACGTGAGCAAGCGCATTCGCAAAAAGATCCATGAGATGGAAAGGGAGCGGGAAGATGGCGAGAAGTGACCGAAAGAACCGTGCGATAGCCGGTGGCGAGGCGGCTGCCCGTGCCCAGCGCGGCGTTGTGGTGGACTCTCAGGTGCTGGAAACCGATCGCACTGCATCGCGGGCAGGGGCGCTCATCTTCTCAACGGCGCTGTTCGTGGCGCTGTTCTGCGTGGTGCTGGCCGTTGGCTTTGCCGTAACCGGACAGCTGGACTTCATTGCCATTCTGGTGGGGTTGGCGGTAGGGTGGCTGGGAGTTTCCGCCATTCACATCGCCCAGCAATGGGAGCGCATCGTGGTGTTGCGGCTGGGCAAGTTGAACCGCGTTTCCGGGCCAGGACTGGTTTTTACCTGGCCTATTATCGAGCATTGCGCCCTGTACGTGGACATGCGCACCCGCTCTATTCCCTTTGGTGCGAAGGAAACGCTAACTGCCGACCTCATTCCGCTGGATATCGATGCGGTGCTGTATTGGATGGTATGGGATGCCGAGAAGGCCTGCATGGAGATCAACAACTACAGTTTGGCGGTGCAGCTGGCGGCCCAAACCGCGCTGCGCGACGCCATTGGCCGCTCTACGGTGGCCAGCATCACCATTCGTCGCAACCAGCTGGATCAAGAGCTCACAAAGCTGCTGGATGAGAAGGTGTCGGAGTGGGGCATCACCGTGCTGTCGGTGGAGATCCGCGACATCATTGTGCCCGAGGGGCTGCAGGAGGCCATGAGCTTGGAGGCGCAGGCGGAGCAGCGCAAGAAGGCCCGCATTATTCTCATGGAAGCGGAGCAGGCCATCGCCGACATGGCCGCCGAAATCGGGCACGCTTACGAGGGCAATGAGAACGCGCTGGACGTGCGCCGCATGCACCTCATGTACGAGAGCGTGCGCGACACCGGCGGCACCGTGGTGCTGCCTAGCGCTTTCGCCGATGGTTTCACCCCCGACGGCGACAGCTTGGCCGATATGGCGAAGGTTGTGGGGAAGTAAGGACCAAAACGCTTCTGGGAGCTGCTCCTGCGCCCCTCTATTCTCAAAATAAGATAGAACAAGCGGAAAATATCCTAGGATATCTCTTGAATGTCCTAGGATAAGTTGGTAATGTGGTGCCCATAAAGAATTGGCCAATTCTAAATGTTGTTGGGGGACGCTCTTTAGAGAGGGCCCGCGAGGGCTCGGCGTAATGGCCGTTCGTTGGGGATTTTAAGCTTCATCGGCATCTTTGCCATCCTGCTGGCGAACTCGATCGGAAACCGCAGATGCGGGCGCGGCGCCGGTGTGCCGTTGGCTGCCGCTCCAGCCTGGGGATTCCGGGGAGCCTCCTTATGTTTCAGGAGGGAAGATGGAAGAGATCAAGAGCACAAAAAGCACTCTAACGCGCCGTGGCTTCTTGAAGACGACAGCGGCCGTTGCAAGCGTTGCTGCTGTCGGTGTTGCTGGGGGGGGGTGCCGCTCACTGCCCTAGCTGAGGGAGGGGCGCCGAAACCATCGGGCGACAAAACCGGCTATAGCGTTTGCCGCGGCAATTGCGGTAGCCGCTGCCCCATGAAGGTGGAAATCCGCGAGGGCAAGGTGGTGCGCACCTCTGCTGCGGTGTTGGAAGAGCAGGACAACGCCGATCAGCGGCGCATTTGCGTAAAGGGCCTCACCCAGCCGCAGCGCGTGTACGATCCCGACCGCATCAAGTACCCCATGCGCCGCGTGGAGGGCACCGAGCGCGGTGCCGGGCAGTGGGAGCGCATCAGCTGGGACGATGCGCTGGATGAAGTGGCCTCCAAGATGAAGGAGACCTTCGACAACTACGGCCCCTCTTCGGTGGCAATGTGGAACTCGTTCGCCTGCACCGGCTTGGTGAACGGGTCGGGAAAAGGCTCCGTCTCCTACGGCCGCTTCCTTTCTCGTACCGGCGCGACCATCCTTGGCCCTGGCGCCGACTATGCCCAGATGTACTTGTTCTACGGTGCGCTCACCCTGATCTTCGGCAATGCGGGCACCGATGTTCCCAACGCCAATACCATTTTCGTGTGGGGAGCCAGCCCCACTGACGCTTACGTGCAGGACTGGCAGTTCGTATGCCGGGCACGCGAGGGCGGCACCAAACTGATTACCATCGACCCGCAGTTCACTGCGGCGGCAGCAAAATCCGATATGTACGTGGCCATCCGTCCTGGCACCGATGGCGCCATGATGCTGGCCATGGCCAACTACATCATCGATAACGGCCTCATGAACGAGACCTATATGAAAACCGTGAGCATCTCCCCGTTCCTCATCAAGGAAGACGGCCAGTACATCCACCTGAGCGAAGCCGGAGTGGCCCCCGTCGAGGTGACCAACCCGCTCACCGGCGAGCCGATGCTGGTGGACCCGTACATGGTGTGGGACAACGCCACGGGTACCTGGTCGGCACCTGATGCCGCCACCGACCCAGCGTTGGACGGAAGCTACGAGGTGAACGGCATCAAGGTGCGTACGGTGTTCGACCTCACCAAAGAGAAAATCAAGGAATACACGACCGCCAAGGCGGCAGAGATCTGCGATGTGCCCCAGGAAACCATCGAGGAGCTGGCGCGCATCTACGCCACCGAGGGCCCGGTGTACATCCACACCAACCAGGGGCTTGGCCATCACGTGAACTCGCATCACAACTACAAGAACCTGGTGCTCCTGGCGTCCCTGACGGGGAACGTGGGCGTGCCCGGTGGCAGCTTGGGCCATGCCAGCCTTGGCTTCCGTTCCTTCCCCTACAATCCGGCCCCCATGGCGGCCGGCGATGCCCAAAACCTGGACATTTGCGGCATGTACCTCCCCGAAATCATGGAAACCAAGAAGTGGGGCGACCAGCCGCTGGACATTCAGTTCCTGTGGATGGCCAATGGCAACATGCTGTGCAACGAGTCCGGCCGCGTAGAGCTGATCGAGGCTGTTAAGAAGGTACCGTTTGTGGTGTGCGCCGACTGCACTATGACCGATACGGCCAGTTACGCCGACATCGTGCTGCCGGTGCCCCATGCGTTCGAGGTGGAAGATATCGCCAGCCTGCCGTTCGTGCCCTACTTCCCCTATCAGCCGCGGCTAATTGAGCCGCTGTACGAATGCCGCACCGACTTCGCCATCTTGAATGAGCTGGCAAACCGCATGGGCATGACGGACCTGTACGACAAGACCGAGGAAGAGTACCTGCACGAGATGCTGGACACCGAGGCCAACGTGGCCAACGGCGCCTCTTACGACGACCTCAAAGAAAAGATGCTGGTGCGCCTGTACGACACCAGCGCGGTACCTGAGGTGGATGCGTCCTTCGTGATCATGCCCACCGGCCGCTTGACCTATTACATGGACAATCCATTCCCGCGCAATTTCCGCGGCCAGGAAATTGCCGAATTCGAGCACTACCCCTACTACACCCATGCCAACGAGTCCTATTGGGAGAATCCGCTGCGGGAGAAATACCCCTTGTTCGGCTTGGGCCAGCACGAGAAGTATCACGTGCACTCCCAACTGGCGATGACTCCTTGGCTGCGCGAGATAGAGCCGGAGCCCATGCTGAAGATCAACAGCAAGGACGCTGAGGCCCGTGGCATTTCCCAGGGCGACTATGTGCGCGCCTACAACGACCACGGCTCGGTGGTGCTGCGCGCAAAGGTCACGCCGGGCATCAAGGAAGGCGTGGTATCCATTCCCCACGGGTGGAACGCCTCCCAATACAAGGAAGGCCATGCCCAGGACCTTACCAACCGGTTCATGAATGATTTCTGCTCGAACAGCGCGTTTTACGACTTCCTGTGCGAAGTAGAGAAGTACTAAGAGGGGGAGGTGCAAAATGACTCATTACGGAATGGCGATTGACATGCAGCGCTGCGTAGGATGCAACGCGTGCACCATAGCCTGCAAGTCCACCAACAATGTTCCCGAGGGCGTGTTTTGGACCCGTGTGCATACCGATGGCGGCGATGTGCCGGATGTCCCGCGCGAAACCGCAGGCGGCCTGTACATGAACTACATCACCATCGGATGCCAGCACTGCGAGAACCCCGCCTGCGTGAAGGTGTGCCCGGTGGGGGCCACCTATCGCGACGAGGCCACGGGCATCGTGCGCCAGGACTACGACAAGTGCATCGGCTGCCGCATGTGCATGGCGGCATGCCCTTATACCGGCGTGCGTAGCTTCAACTGGGAAGAGCCGAAGTACGCAATGGATTTCGCCACAGGTGACATCGATGTTCCCAAGCATGAGAAACATGTAGTGGAGAAGTGCACCTTCTGCTACCAGCGCATCGCGAAGGGGGAGGTGCCGGCCTGCATGGAGCTTTGCCCGGCGCGCGCCCGCCATTGGGGAGACTTGGACGACCCGGAGTCTGATGTGTCGAAGGCCCTCGCAGGACGCGAATACGCTCAGCTTCTTCCCGAGATGGGCACGAAGCCGTCCGTCTACTATCTGGTCTAGCCGAGAGGAGATACGGAAATGACTGAAAACGTTTCGACGGCCGGCGCCGTCAAGGCTCCCTCGGCACCTGCCAAGGCGGGCAAGGGCGCCACGGTGGGGATCGTGGTGTCCGCGATCGTGGCCGCGATAGGCATCGCCCTGTGGATGGTGCAGCTCTCCGGCGGCATGGTGCAGACCGCGATGAGGAACCTCGACTCCTGGGGCCTCTACATCACCATGTTCATGTTCTTTGTGGGCCTCTCCGCCGGCGGCCTGATCATCAGCTCCGTGCCCAAGGCCTTCGGCATCAAGGGCTTCGGCGGCATCTCCAAGGTGGCCGTCATGACCTCCATCGCCGCCACGGTGGCCGCCATCGGCTTCGTGGTGGTGGACCTGGGCCAGCCCCTGCGGGTGTGGGAGCTCTTCGCCTACTCCAACCTGGGAAGCCCCCTCATGTGGGACATCATCGTGCTGATGGTCTACCTCATCCTCTCCTGCGTGTACCTCTGGGCCCAGGTGGGGAACGAGAAGGGGAAGGTCACCCACGCGGCCCTGCGCGTCATCTCGGTCGTCGCGCTCGTGTGCGCCGTGCTGGTGCACTCCGTCACCGCCTGGATCTTCGGGCTCCAGCAGTCCCACGAGATGTGGCACACGGCGCTCCTCGCCCCCTGGTTCGTGTCCTCGGCGCTCGTGTGCGGCACCGGCCTCGTGATGTGCGCCGCCGTGGCCCTGCGCGCGGCCGGGTACCTCAAGTGGGACCAGTCCGACCTCGTGAAGCTCGCGAAGCTGCTGGCCGTGTTCCTCTTGGTCGACCTCTACTTCTTCGGCTGCGACCTGCTCACCGAGGGCTTCCCGGCCGCCTCCGGCATGGCCGTTGTGGACATGCTCGTGTCCGGCCCGCTCGCCCCCTTCTTCTGGGGCGAGATAATCCTCAGCGCGGTCGCGGTCGTGCTGTGCGTCGTGCCCCAGCTGCGCACCACGCCTCTCATGGTGGTCGCGGGCATCTGCGCCATAGCCGCCATCTTCTGCAAGCGCGCCCAGCTGCTCGTCGGCGGCTTCCAGATCCCCAACGTGGACCTGCCCGCCGTCATGACCCCCTTCACCGTCACCAACTGGGAGGGCAACATGGCCCAGGCCTACGCCGGGATGGTCTACTGGCCCACCCCGCTCGAGCTCGGCATCGCCCTCGGCGTGGTCGGCCTCGCCTTCCTCGTCTTCTTCCTGGGGCTCAAGCTCCTGCCGCTCAAGCCCGCCGAGCAAGAATAGTTGGTTTGCTCCTTCTCCCAGGAAAGGGGTCCGCTCTTTCCTGGGGTTGCGGTCTCATGATGACCGTGCGGTTGGGCAGAGAAGGAATTCATTCCCTGCGAAGACCCCTTGCGGCAACCTGCCACGAAGAAGACGACTGACAGTGGTCCGCACCTGCCCGATGCCCCTTCATGCAAGTGCCCCGGAGCTTTCCGGGGCACTTCCTCTGCAGGTTGCATTGTGGAGCCATCGTGTCGTACATAGGTCGAGGGACGGGGATGATGTCCGGTCCTTTCGGGCAGTTAAAAGGTCAGATATTCTCAAAAAAAGATAGTAAGAGCAAAAAATATCCTAGGATATCTCTTGAATGTCCTAGGATAACTTGTTAATGTAGCGCTCATAAGAATTGGCCAATTCTAAATGTTGTTGGGGGACGCTCTTTAGAGAGGGCTTGAGAGGAGCCCGGCTGAATGGCCGTTCGTTGGGGGTTTTAAGCTTCATCGGCATCTTTGCCACCCTGCTGGCGAACTCGATCGGAAACCGCGGATGCGGGCGCGGCACGGGTGTGCTGCTGCCAGATTCCGGGTTTGCGAGGAGCCTCCTTATGTTTCAGGAGGGAAGATGGAAGAGATCAAGGAAGGCAAAGGCACTCTGACTCGTCGCGGTTTCTTTAAAACCACGGCAGCCGTAGCCGGAGCAGCTGCGGCGGGAACGGGGCTGGTCACCATGGCTGCCCATGCGGCATCGCCCACCAAGGGCTTGCCGGACGAACAATCCTTTGTGAACACCTGTCGTGGCAATTGCGGCGGCAAATGCGTGCTGGTGGGAAAGGTGCGCGAAGGCAAGTTGGTGCAAACGCGCCCCTATGACCCCCCTGAGGGTTTCGAGCGCAGCCGTATGGGATGCGTTAAGGGCGTTACTTATCCGCAGCGTCTCTATGCTCCAAACCGTGTGCTTTACCCCATGATCCAGCGCGGCGAACGTGGCAGCGACAATTGGGAGCGTGTCAGCTGGGACGAGGCTATTTCTTATGTAGCCGACAAGATCAACAAGGCGCAGGCCGAGTACGGCCCCCAATCCTTTGGGTTGTGGCACTCTTATGGCTCCGAGGGGTGGCTGAATGGTGCCTACCATCAGTCTACTGGCGTGGGCTACCATCGCTTCCTCAACACCTTTGGGGGCAGTGTGATTATTCCGGGCGGCGACCAGGCTCAGGTGTACATGGGCTTTTCCGTTGTACAGCATGGCACCAATTCGACGGCTGACTACACTAATGCTAAAACCCTTATCGCGTGGGGCGCAAACGTGACTGAGACTGTGCGCTGCTCGTGGCCTTTCATCTGTGACGCTCGTGACAAGGGGGCTCGCATCTTCGCGGTTGATCCCCGTTACACCATTACCGCATCCGGGGCTGACACGTGGATTCCCGTTCGCAGTGGCACGGACGGCGCACTCATTCTGGCCATGTGCAACTTCATCATCGACAACGACCTTATGGATAAAGAATTCCTTGCTAAGAAGTCGGTAGCACCGCTTCTCATCAAGGACGATGGACAGTACCTCAGAATGTCTGACATGGGCGTCCCTCCCACTGAAGGTCCGCTTAATCCCTGGACTGGGAAGCCGACCATCATCAATCCCGAAGTGGTATTCGACCAGGCAACAGGCGAATTGACCTCGCAGTTTGTGGCCCAGGACCCGGCCTTGAGCGGTGAATATGAGTACGAAGGGATGCGTTTGCGTACGGTATTCGACTATGTGCACGACAAAACCAAGCAATTTACGGTTGAGTTTGCCGCTAAGGAATGCGATATCCCTGCCGAACAAATCGAGGACCTGGCCCGTACGTATGCCACCAACACGCCGTCCACTATCGTGATGGCCCAAGGCATGTGCCATCATGTGAACTCACGCCACAATTATAAGGATCTCGCCTACCTTGCCAGCCTGACGGGCAATATCGACCGCAAGGGTTCCACGATTTATCTCAACAAGAATCATGTTAATGTGGAGAAAACAACGCTTGTGACCAGGGAGATGTACCCCGATCCATCAATGATGAAACCGTATACGCCGGTTTGCTCCGAGCGTGTTCCGGAAATACTTGAGACGGGAAAGCTGGGTCAGAACGATCATCCGCTCAAGGTTATCATGATCGTGAGCGCCAATCCCTTCGCCAGTGAATCGGGTCGCCAACGTTATCTCGAGACGCTCAAGTATCTTGACTGCCTTGTCACGGTGGACTGCTTTATGTCTGACACCGCGCGTTATTCCGATGTCGTCCTGCCGGTGGGGCTTTCGTTCGAGCAGGAGGACTTTCTGCAGATCAGCGCCCATGAGGTAGATTTCCTCATGCAAAAGGCGGTAGAACCGGCCGGTGAAGTGAAAAGCGACTTCGAGATTTATAACATGCTTGCACCCAAAATTGGACTGGATGGCCTGTACGATAAGGACGCCGAGGGCTATCTGCGGGCGCTTCTCGATAACGAGGAGAATAAGAAAATCGGGCGCACCTATGATGATTTCAAACGCGAAGGATGCATTGCCGACTGGAGTGAAGAGCCAGCTATTGGCACCGAGAACAATGCAACGCGAAGGGTTCAGTTCTATGTGCCGCACATCGTGGCACGAGACATAGCCTATACGGAGCTGCCCGAAGAGGAGAAGATTCCTTGGTACGAGCATGCTATGGAGGCCTACCAGGACAATCCATTGCGCGAGAAGTACCCCTTCTTCGGAAACAGCGAACACAGCAACTACACAGGGCATTCCATGTACAACAACATACCTTGGCTGCATGAGATTTGGGGAGACCCCTATGTGATGATCCCTGCCAAGGCGGCTGCGGAGCGCGGAATTGCCGAGAACGATATGGTTCGCGTGTTCAATGATCGTGGCGAATTTGTTGCCCGTGCGCGTCTTACCGACGGTCTGCGCTACGACTCCATCGTAATTCCCCATGGGCCTCAGCAGGACGCATACCCGGTGGGCCATCCGCAGGATCTTACGTTGTGCTACAGCGATTTGACCGGAAACAGCTCGTACAACGACTTCCTCTGCGAAGTGGAAAAATGGGAAGGGGGTGAGTAGCCATGACGCGTTACGTGATGGTGATTGATACGAAGCGTTGCGTTGGCTGCAACAACTGCTCCATGACCTGCAAGGTTGAGAACAATATTCCCGAGGGGATTTGGTGGAGCCGATCCGTGACAGACGGTGGCGAAGCCGAACTTACTCCTCGTGGTGACAGCCCCGACAACATGTACATGCGATTCCTCACGCTGGCCTGCCAGCACTGCGAGAACCCCGCCTGCGTGAAGGTGTGCCCGGTGGGGGCCACCTATCGCGACGAGGCCACGGGCATCGTGCGCCAGGACTACGACAAGTGCATCGGCTGCCGCATGTGCATGGCGGCATGCCCTTATACCGGCGTGCGTAGCTTCAACTGGGAAGAGCCGAAGTACGCAATGGATTTCGCCACAGGTGACATCGATGTTCCCAAGCATGAGAAACATGTAGTGGAGAAGTGCACCTTCTGCTACCAGCGCATCGCGAAGGGGGAGGTGCCGGCCTGCATGGAGCTTTGCCCGGCGCGCGCCCGCCATTGGGGAGACTTGGACGACCCGGAGTCTGATGTGTCGAAGGCCCTCGCAGGACGCGAATACGCTCAGCTTCTTCCCGAGATGGGCACGAAGCCGTCCGTCTACTATCTGGTCTAGCCGAGAGGAGATACGGAAATGACTGAAAACGTTTCGACGGCCGGCGCCGTCAAGGCTCCCTCGGCACCTGCCAAGGCGGGCAAGGGCGCCACGGTGGGGATCGTGGTGTCCGCGATCGTGGCCGCGATAGGCATCGCCCTGTGGATGGTGCAGCTCTCCGGCGGCATGGTGCAGACCGCGATGAGGAACCTCGACTCCTGGGGCCTCTACATCACCATGTTCATGTTCTTTGTGGGCCTCTCCGCCGGCGGCCTGATCATCAGCTCCGTGCCCAAGGCCTTCGGCATCAAGGGCTTCGGCGGCATCTCCAAGGTGGCCGTCATGACCTCCATCGCCGCCACTATCGGGGCCATCGCCTTTGTGGTGGTAGACCTGGGCCAGCCGGTGCGCATGTGGGAGCTGTTCGCCTATTCCAACCTCGGCAGCCCGCTGATGTGGGACATCATCGTGCTGATGACCTATCTCATCCTGTCCTGCGTGTACCTGTGGGCCCAGGTGCAGAACGAGAAGGGCAAGGTGTCCCACGTGGCCTTGCGGGTGATCAGCGTCATCGCGCTGGTGTGCGCCATCCTGGTGCACTCCGTCACCGCCTGGATCTTCGGCCTGCAACAGAGCCACGAGATGTGGCACACGGCGTTGCTGGCCCCTTGGTTCGTAAGCTCGGCGCTGGTATGCGGCACCGGCCTGGTGATGTGCACCGTCATCGCCCTCAACGCCACTGGATACCTGAAGGTGGCGCGTGAGAACCTGGTGAAGCTGGCGAAGCTGCTGGCGGTGTTCCTGCTGGTGGACCTCTACTTCTTCGGCTGCGACCTTTTGACCGAGGGCTTCCCGGCCGCCTCCGGCATGGCCGTTGTAGACATGCTCGTGTCCGGCCCGCTGGCTCCCTTCTTCTGGGGCGAGATCGTCCTGAGTGTGGTCGCGATCGTGCTCTGCGTGGTGCCCCAGCTGCGCACCACCCCCCTCATGGTGGTGGCGGGCATCTGCGCCATCGCCGCCATCTTCTGCAAGCGCGCCCAGCTGCTGGTGGGCGGCTTCCAGCTGCCCAACATCGACCTGCCCGCCGTCATGACCCCCTTCACCGTGACCAACTGGGAGGGCGGCATGGCCCAGGCCTACGCCGGCATGGTCTACTGGCCCACCCCGCTCGAGTTCGGCATCGCGCTGGGCGTGGTGGCGCTGGCCTTCCTGGTGCTGTTCCTGGGGCTGAAGTTCCTGCCCCTGAAACCCGCCGAGCAGGAGTAGCCTGCATTTACCCGATGCATTGATAACCCCCAAGGCCGGCTCCGCATTTCGCGGGGCCGGCCTTTATGTCACCCAAGGACCAGGAGCGAATCGTCCATCAGGAAATCGTAGAGCTTCAAATGCCGCACCCCGTTGATGTTTCTAGTGATCGGATCCATGGAGATAACGTATTTCGGATATGCATCGCGCACATGGTCGAAAGCTCCAAACTCCCGTTCGACAGTAGCTTCGTCTTGCATGAGATAGGCAACCTGGATATAACAGCGCTTCTCTCCCTGCATCACAACGAAGTCGATTTCTCCCCGCCGCGTCTTCCCTACAGAAACGCGAAGGCCGCGAGAGATAAGTTCGTTATAAACAACCGTTTCTGCTATGTGGGAAAACTCGTTTTTGGACGGGTTCTTTTTTGCGTGGAAGAGACCCAGATCGCAAACAAACCCCTTTTTCTCGTACTTAAGAGGAGTTTTGCCTGATATGTCGTATTGGTCCACGAGGGAAACGATGAAGGCATCTTGGATGAACCGGAGGTACTCGTACACTTTGGTGGCGGAAATGCTTTGGTTGTTGCTTGTGAGGGTATCAGCGATTTTCTTACCGCTGATGAAGTTGGAAGAATTGGCAATCAGGTAATTGAGCACATTTTGGAGCGGCTCCCCTTTGGCCACATTGTTTCTGTCCATTATGTCGCGCAAGACGATCGATGTATAAAGGTCGTCGATGACGACATAGCGGGCATCGTCTTCTGACTGCGCGCAGACGAGAGGAAATCCGCCCCAGCGCAGGTAATCTTGCAGAAGATTTTCAGGGGAGGGGGCGTAATTGAACGGATAGTTATGGGGGTAGTTGAGGCCGCCCGCGTTTTCCTGGCGGTATTGCACATATTCCCTAAAATTAAAGGGCATGACCTGGAAGGAAACGTATCGCCCGCTGAGAAGGGTTGCAAGTTCGCCGGCGAGGAGACGAGAATTAGAGCCGGTCACGAAAATGCTCGACTCTCCTTCCGAGTGAAGCGAATTCACTACGTCCTCGAAGCCTTCGACAAGCTGGATTTCGTCAAGGAGGATATAGGCCTTTTCGCATGTGGCAATGTGCTCTTTGAGGTACCGGTAGAGCTGGTCTGCGTCGCGAAGGTTCTTGTGCTCGAAAGACTCAAAGTTAATCAATGCGATGTCGGATGTTGGAACACCGGAGGAAACAAGGTCCTCGCGGATCTGCTTTAACAAAACCGACTTTCCGCATCTGCGTACGCCTACTATCACCTTGATAAGGTTTTGATGGTAGAAGGGCCGTATTCTTCTTAGGTAGGATTCGCGGATAACCACCTGTTCTCCTTGGGCGCATTTCCAGCAGATCGCTTCGATTCTACAATATTTTTCAGAAATATGAAATATATAGACATATCGAGATATTTTTTCACAATAATGAAATTATTTTGAGAAAGAAGCCTCGACGACTCTGGTGAGGCTGTACACGGCATTCGTGCCAGTTGTTCGAAGTCCCTAAAGGTCAACTGTTTCCACTGCGGCGCTGGTGTCTAGGACGATCATGCTTGCTGCCCCTTATTCTCGGCATCGGAGAAGAGGCCGGCTGCCTCCAGTATCTGATTGCCACGCTCTTCGCGCATTTCGCGAATCAGTTCAACGGTATCGGGGAAATCTTCTGGGGTTTCGATGGCTCCTCGTTCCTGGATGCGTTCGAGGACAAGTCGGTGACGCTCGGCGCGGCGCTTTGATTCCAGCTGCTCGGACTCGGGCAGCAAATCGGTTACGTAGGGGAGTGCCCACTTCGCATGCTTGATGGTTTGGAAAACATCGCGAAAGCGAAGATACTCGCGCAGGCAATAGATAGTTTGCTGGGAAACGCTCCGCTGTTCCTCGGCGGCGTATTCCTTCAGCTCTTCGTACAAATCCTCAGGAAAGTCCTTTACTTGCAATGAAGGCATGATATATTCCTCCTAAGTTCAGGAATTATGACTGTATTTTACCCTATATAATAATACTGCGAAAGATGCGATGTCGAGATGTTCCTTTCTTTTCGCTTCGCCAAAGTTGCCATCTCGTGCAAAAGTGTAGAACTTGGCGACTTTGGTGAGGTGTTTATGTGGTAGCATGTACAAAAACTTGTACAAAAGGAGGTCCGATGCGTACAATTACCTATAGCAACTTCCGGAAAGACCTGAAAAGCGAGATGCGTCGTTGCCGTGATGATGCGGAGTCTTTGTTGGTGGCTAACAAAGATGACAGCGAGAACGTGGTGGTGATGAGCGCCCGCGACTATGATTCGCTCATGGAGACTATTCGCATCTACGAGAACCCCTACCTCCATGACAAGATCCTTCGCGGCATGAGTCAGATAGAAGCCGGCGCAGGAATCCAGCGCGAGTTGATTGATGAATAAGGTATTCACCGAGGATGCGTGGAAAGACTATCTGCACTGGCAAACGCAGGACAGGAAGACCCTCAAGCGGATTAACGAGCTGATCCGGGATATTGAACGCGATCCGTTTTCGGGGTTGGGCAAGCCCGAACCACTGAAATTTGGACTGTCCGGATGCTGGTCACGGCGAATCGACCAGGCCAATCGGCTGGTTTATCTTATAAACGAGAATGGCATCAATATTCTTTCCTGCAAAGACCACTACTGAGGCGCGAGGGGCGGCCGAGCTCCAGGGCATTCTCGTGACAGGCGTTTGCGTTCAAGTCCGCCCTGCAATTGAGGCCGATGGTGCGAGAAGATACACAGGAGCCGCTGTAGCCTAGGTGCTATTATTTGCAATAAATTGCTATAAAAGGTGCCGCCCCGCACGCGGTACGCGGTTTCTGGCAATTGGGCGGTTTGGCTTGGTGGGGGAGCGAAGTTGCGCTATACTTCACTTTCGCATGCGATGCCCGGGTGATGGAACGGCAGACATGTCGGTCTCAAAAACCGATGCCGAAAGGCGTGTGGGTTCGAATCCCACCCCGGGCACCATCTCTTTTGCATGAATCTTCCAACAATTCATCACTTTCATTTTCGTGCCCCTTACAGGGTGGGGTTCGAACCGATGAGGTGGAATTCCGTTAAGAAAACGCGCCAGTGGCGCGTTTTTAGGAATTCGCCCGAGCAATCTATGATTGTGAGGGGTAGAGCGTTCGCCGTAGGCGGACGCGGGAATCCCACCCCGGGCACCATCTCTTTTGCATGAATCTTCCAGCTAATAACTTCGGCCGCATAGTGCAAGGGGCAAACTAGCTAAAATAGCACGAGACGAACGAAGCTCTTTGCGCCGTCTCAAACGGAAGGCTCATTTGTGTAGGGAGGACAGATGGGGGAAATGGCAGAGGAGAAGCCTCGGGCCTCGGTTCAGGCTGTTCTTTCTGGTGCAGATCCGATTCTTGTGGCCGGGTTGGGTTTCTTCCAGATTAGCATGTCAACGCGATGGTTGCCGTTGAACGGGGGCGCAATCGATGCAGCCTCCGGAATTCAGTCGCTCGTTCTGCTCTCCTGCTTCGTGGCGATTCTGATTTACGCCCTTTTCCTGGCATTCCACTCTCGTGTTTCCTTATGGCTAAGCTCGCTTGGCTGGAAAACCGTCGTTGGAATTCTGTCGGTGGCAGGAGTGGTGGCCGCATCTCTTAAGGCGCCGTTGTCTGACGCCGGCTTCGCCTCATTTTGGTTAGTGTTCTTCGACTTCATGAGCGTAGCCTGGTACGGTGGTTCGCTAGCGGGCAGTGCGCTGTTTGACGCCTTGCGATCGATGGAGCGGCTAAGCGCTGTGTGGGGCGCCGAGCTGGTTTCAGTTATGGCGGTGCTGCTTTTGGTGGTGGCTTATGTGTTTCTGTTTTCCGAAAAAGATAGCGACCTTATGTTCGGTGAAGAGCGGAGTTCGAAGAAAGAGCGCGCTTTCCACAAGGCCTGCGAACGGCTGAGCACGAAAGGGCAGCTGACGGCGCGCGAGCAAGAAGTGTTTTACTTGCTGGCGAAAGGCGCTCCCGTGTCTACCATCGAAGAGAAGCTTTACATTTCTGGGAGCACTGTTTCCACCCACATGAAGCACATCTACCAGAAGCTGGGTGTGCATTCTCGCGGCGAGCTGTACGACATGGTGGATGAGTCGCTGAGAACGCTTCCTTCTGAAAAATAACACCTCATCAGGAAAAACGAGAAAATCCCCTGTAGCAGGGGATGGCCTCCTGTGTGGTATGGGATGGCAGATTCTGCCCCCGCTGGTAGCGTGCGCCCTGTAGCGTAATACCAACGGAGGAGGTTGAAATATGAGTACGCTTATCATGACGCGCCGAACGCTGCTGAAGACGGCTGCCGTTCTTGGGGCGGTTTCCGCTGCGGTGGGCACCATCCCCATTCCCGCCCTGGGGGCCCAAACGGAGGGCCCTGCGGCAACCGAGGTGAAGCGGGTGCGCTCGTGCTGCCGTGCTTGCGGCAAGATGGAATGCGGCGTGTGGATTACCGTAGAGAACGGCCGCGCAGTGAAGATCGAGGGCGATGAGAGCGCCTGGCATTCACGCGGGAACTGCTGCAGCAAGTCGCAGTCTTCGCTGCAAGCCGCTTATCATCCCGATCGGCTGAAGCACCCGTTGAAGCGCACCGGCGCAAAGGGCGAGGATCCCGGTTGGCAGCGCATTACCTGGGAAGAGGCGTTCAAGACCATTGGCGACAAGGTGAACGAGACCATCGCCAAATACGGCGGCGAGGCCATCTTCAGCATGATCGGCACTAGCCGCATATGGTCGATGTCGGGCGGCAATGCCATGACCTACTACTTCGAGTCGCCCAACGTGCATTATGCCAGCCAAATTTGCAAGGGCCCCCGTTATGTGGGAACGCGTATCAGCTCCTACAACGGCATGTTCTGGCTGGCCACAACGGAGCGTCCCCGCGTATACGTGCAATGGGGCGGCGCGGCAGAGATTTCCAACTACGATGACTCTTGCCGGGCAACGGTGGACACCGCAACCGCTGCCGACACCCACATCATCGTGGATCCGCGCATGACCGGCATGGGCAAGGAATCCGACATTTGGTGCCCGGTGCGGCCCGGTACCGACGGCGCCATGGCCCTCTCCTGGGCAAACGTGATCATAGAGAACGATCTTTACGATGACCTGTACGTGAAGCGCTGGACCAACGGCCCCTTCCTTTATTGTGCTGACATTGAGCCCTCGGGATTCGAAACCAAGGCCCCTTCAAATCGTATGTTCGAGGTGAAGACCCGCCTTTTGAAGGAGTCGGACATCAAGGAAGGCGGCAGTCCTAAACGCTTCATGATTTGGGACAATCTTTTGGAGGCTCAGGGGAAAACCGGCAACGACTGCCTGACCTTCTACGATGTGGACATGGGCAACTTCGAGGGCGAGGGTCCCTGGAGCCCACAGACTCAGGGGCGCCCGTCCGAGCAGTATGCGCCCGGCGCAGTGCCCGGATTTTTGCCCGATCCGGTGCAGTTCAGCCCCGAGAAGGATCCAGCCCTGTACGGTTCGTTCGACATCACCCTCAAAAACGGCGTCACTTCCACCGTGGTGCCCGTGTGGCAGATGTACGCCGAGCGCTGCGCCGAGTACGCCCCCGAGAAGGCGGCGGAAATCACCGGCGTGCCGGCGGATACCATTCGCAAGGCCGCTCTCGCCTTCGGCCAGCGCCTCGACCCCTCCACTGGCTATGGCAATGGCGGAATCCAGTACATGCTGGCCATCGAGCACTCCGGCAATGCGGTGCAAAACGTGCGCTGCTTCGATTCGCTGGTGGGCATTACCGGCAACTTCGATACCCCTGGCGGCAACCGTGGCGGCACCAAGGGCGGCTGGGGCAGCCAGTTCACTCCTGGCGGCAAGATGAATCCGCCGGAGATCACCGAAAAGATCCTCGGCAAAGAGCAATTCCCCCTGCTCTACCCCTGGCTGGGCATGTTCTCCGATGCCCGTACGGTTTTGGAGGCCATTGAAACCGGTAAGCCCTATGGACTGCACCTGTGCATGCTTTCTTCTGGCGACCACATGAACATGGTGAACGCAACGTATGCGTGGGAGCAGCTGAAGAAGCTGGACTTCATGTTTGCCTCAGAGCTGTGGCATGCTCCCACATCGCAGTTGGCGGATATCTTGCTGCCGGTACACCACTGGCTTGAGGTGGATTGTGTGCGCATCAGCCAAGGTGCAACCGGCGTGGAGGGTGCCACGTGCCGTGCCATTGAGCCCCCGGCCGACACCATGTGGGACATCGACATTTACACCAATGTGGTGAAGGCGATGGGGAAGGAATGGCTGTCTTCAGCGGAAAGTGATTACCCCACGGGCGAAGAGCAACTGAGCGAAACCACAAAGAAGGCCTATGGCATGACCTGGCCAGAATTCCGTCAGCACTTCCAAGACAACGGTTGGACCGATTGCAAGGAAAAGTATCCGGATACGTGGGGCACATATCGGCGCTACGAAACGGGTCAGTACATGACCGGCTGCCCCGGATTCTGGACTCCCACCCAAAAGCAGGAGATATGGTCCACCGTGCTGGAAACCTATATGCCCGATAGCGGCTTTGAGTTGCCCAGCTACAAGGAACCGCCCCACAGCCCCATTGCCGATCCGGAGCTCTGCCAGGAGTACCCCTACGTGATGACTACCGGCCGACGCATCCCCGTGTACTTCCACAATGAGCATCGTCAGCTGCCCTGGTGTCGCGAGCAGTGGCCGGTGCCCCGGGTGGAAATCAACCCCGAGGACGCCGCCGAGCTGGGCATCAACCAAGGTGATTGGGTGTGGATCGAGTCGAAGTGGGGAAAGGTGCGCCAGACCGCCGACCTTTACTACGGCATCGACAAGGGCGTCATAAATTGCGAGCATCAGTGGTGGATGCCGGAGTTCTCCAGCCCCACCAAGGGCTTCGAGTTGGTGAACATCAACTGCCTTATGGACAAAGACGCTCAGTGCCCCATTGGCGGCGCCACCAACATTCGCGCCGTGCCGGTGAAGATATACAAGGCCACGGCGGAGAATTCGCCGAATGGCAACCCCATTCCTTGCGACGTCGACGGTACGCCCATGATTTCCACTCCCGATGACCCGCGTCTGAAGGCGTGGCTGCCCGGGGGCGAGGGCACTGACAAATACTCTGCGGAATAGGAGGTTGAAGCAATGACACAGTATGCTATCGTCACCGATCTCAATCGGTGCGTCGGATGCCTGGCTTGCTCTGTGGCTTGCAAGGTGGTAAACGATGTGCCGGTGGGAAACTACTGGAACAAAGTGTTGCGTGTGGGGCCAAACCCTGTTCAGGGCGGCAGCGGCCACTTCCCCGATGTGGAGATGTACTATCTGCCCATGCAGTGTCAGCACTGCGAGGAACCGGCTTGCGTGAACGTGTGCCCCACCAATGCCTCCCATAAATTGGCGGATGGTACGGTGCAGATCGACAAGTCTAAGTGCATCGGCTGCCAATTCTGCGCCATGGCTTGCCCCTACAACGTTCGCTACCTGAATGAAGATGAGAAGGTGGTGGAGAAGTGCACCCTCTGCGAACAGAAAGTGGCCCAGGGGGAGCTGCCCCATTGCGTAACCATGTGTGGTGGTCGTGCACGGTTCTTCGGTGACTTGGATCAGGGTATCGACGGCTTCATGGCGCCGGGGGATTATGAGTCCTTGAACGGCAGCAAGGCATACGATGCGGTGCACAATGCGCGCATCACATTGGCCGAAGTGGCGGAGCCCTATGAGCAAGGGGACGTTCACCACGTACCGGATGTGGGCAATAAACCATCGTTCGTCTATATCCTAAGAGGCCGTACCTGGCAAGGGTAAGCGCGAAGCAATTTGCGAGACGGGGAAGAAGGCTCTTTCCCGCCTTTCCTTTTCCTTAGTTTTCCTTTCTTTCCTATTCTTTCCTATTTGGTCAAGAAGTGGAGGGGTGGGGGCTTGCAATGCGGGAACATTGTGCGCTTGGGCGCTTGATGGATTACTATAGGCGCAGCATTTTTGTGGCGTGGTCGGCGTGGGAAAGGAATAGCCGTGGAGCAAACGCGCGTAATCGAAGTGAAGAAGAACATCTTGGCGGCAAACGACGAGGCAGCGGACAAGTTCCGGGCGCAGCGGGCGGCCGAAGGCACGTTCTTCGTGGACGAGATGGCCTCGCCGGGTGCGGGGAAGACCACGCTGCTGCTGGCGGTGATCAAGGAGCTGCGCGCCCGCGGCGTGGAGAAGCTGGGCGTGATCGAAGCGGACCTGGAATCGGACGTGGACGCCCTGAAAATCAAGGAAGCCGGCGTGCCGTCGGTGGAGCTGAACACCCGCGGCGTGTGCCACGTGGAAATGAACATGGTGGACATGGCCTTCGCCGCCTTCGCCGGCATGAACTTCGAGTATCTGTTTCTGGAGAACATCGGCAACTTGGTGTGCCCGGCCGATTTCGACACCGGTGCCCACACCCGCATCATGTTGCTGTCGGTGCCAGAGGGCTGGGACAAGGTGATGAAGTACCCGCCCATGTTCGCTGCCGTGGATGCGCTGGTGGTTACCAAGTGCGATTACCTGCCGTTGAATCCCGACTTCGACATGGCGCGGCTGCACGAGGAGGCACGCCGGCTGAACCCGCGGCTGCAGATATTCGAAACCTCCGCCCGTACCGGCGAGGGCATTCCCGCCCTGGTAGATTGGCTGCAAGCCCAGCGCGCCGAAAAGGTGCAGGGGTAATTCGTTAACAGCATTTCAGCGGTTTTGCTGCGCAAGGGGCCTTCGGGCCCCTTTGCGTTAGCATGGAAATTCCTGCGGTTCGCACTCGTATGAACTGTCCCGCGATTCGCAGCTCGAAGAAACGGAGAAGCGCCCATGCCCATGAGCAAATTGGCCCAGAAAGCGGTGGCCGCCATTACCAAACTACAGCCGGATCCTTCTGAGGGCTACCTGGCCCAACGGAAGGCCGAGGACGCCGCCGGTAAGTTGACCGTTGCCAGCCCTCGCTGCCGCATCGACAATCTAACCGTGACCGCCGATGATGGCTACGCGATTCCCTGTCGTGTGTTCACCCCGCTCGATGTGGACTTTTCCCCGCGCACGGGGCTGAAGGTGGAAGAGGACTATCGTGGCACCATCCTGTACCTGCACGGCGGCGGTTGGGCCAATGGCGACGTGGACTTCTACAGCGATGCCTGCATGCGTACCGCGCTGAAGCTGGAGCGGCGCGTGGTGGCGGTGGAGTATCGTCGCAGTCCCGAATACAAATTCCCTCGCCCTCTGATGGACTGCTACAACGCGGCTTGCGCCTTGTTTGCAAAGCAGCTGCTGCCAGACGTGCGGGTGCCGCACATCGTGCTGATGGGCGATTCTGCCGGCGGAAACCTGGCCGCTGCGGTGGCCTGCCTGGCCCGTGACCGGGGCGACTTCCACCCCAACACTATGGTGCTGCTGTACCCGCTCACCTACAGTGACCACAGCCCCAGCACCATCTTCGACTCGGTACGCGAAAACGGCGAAAGCTACATTCTCACTCGCGAGGCCATTCAGGATTACACCGACATGTACATCAATGGTCCGGAGGATTTGGCGAATCCGTTGCTGGCGCCGTTGTTAACGCCGGATTTGGGGGGCCTGCCGCGCACGCTGGTAGTAACCGCCGAGTATGATCCGCTGCGCGACGAAGGAGAGGCGTTCGCTGCGCGTCTGGAGGCAGACGGCACCCCGGTGGAATGCGTCCGTATCCTTGATGCGGTGCACGGCTACTACCTGTACCCGTCGGTGCTGTCGTTTGTGCGCGACACCTTCGACATCGTCGAGCGGTTCCTGAACAACCCCGTGGCGGCTTCGTCTGGCGAGGGGGCTGCAATCGGCGCGATTCGCGATGGCATGGGTGATGGCGAGAAGATGGCGGTTGTTGACGATGAAGCGGCCGCTGCACCAGACCCGGCAGCCGCTCTTGCGGCATTGCTGAAACCGGTGGCGGAAACCCTGGGGTTGGGGGGAGCGTTTTCCCCGGAGGGCAGGAAGCGATGGATAGAACTGCTTGGTACCGACTTGACAATGTAGGGAAGTTTTACTCGGCCCAGGCGGGCGATCCCAATCAGACGGTGTTCCGCATCTCGGCGGTGATGTGCAGCGATGTGCGTCCCCGCCTGCTGCAACAGGCGTTGGAGCTAACGGTGGCCCAGCTGCCCAGCTTCAATGTGGTGCTGCGCAACGGCCTGTTCTGGCGCTATTTGCAAGAAGCTCCTGCCGTGCCCGAAGTGCAACCGGAAGACTTGCCGGTGTGCTTTCGCCTGCACACGGGGCTGAAAAGCGTGCTGTACCGGGTAAGCTATTTTCGCAATCGCATCAACCTGGAGATGTCCCACATGATCGCCGATGGGCGTGGCACTCTGGAGTTTCTGAAAACCCTGCTGGAATTCTACGTAAGCCTGCTGCAAGGCGGGGAAGCGACGTCGGATGCGGCAGTGGAGGGAGCCGAGGAATCGGAGGACAGCTTCACCCGCTACTTCGACAAAACCAAGGCGGGCACCACCCCTTCCACCAGACCCTACCAGCTGAGCGGTTGGCGCAACGAGGCCGACCCCACTTTCATGGAGCTGCACCTGAAGGTAAGCGAGGTGGTGGCCGTGGCGAAGGGGATGGGGGTCAGCGTCACGTCGCTGCTGGTAGCGTGTGTGACCTCCGCTATCCGCGCTGGCATGCCCGAGCGCGCCCTCGGACGCCCCATCACCATGGACGTGCCGGTGGACCTGCGCGGTTTCTACGGCTCGGAAACTCTGCGCAACTTCTTCGGCCTGGCATTCATCAGTTGCAGCAGCCAGTTGGCGGCGGCACCCCTGTCCGAAATTGCCCGCGATGTTCAGCGGCAGCTGAACGATGCCACGGTGCCCGCCAATCTAGCCCGCCGCATGAACCAAATGGTGAAGCTGGAGAAGAACCCGGTGGTGCGTATGATGCCGCTGTTCGTGAAGGATGCGGCGCTGGCGTTCGGCGACTGGAAGGCACGGCACGATGTCACCTGCACGTTCTCGAACCTGGGGCTGGTGAAACTGCCGCCCGTCGTGGCGGAGGAGGTGCGCTCCATCGGCTGCCTCACCGCCACACGAGGGCTGAACTTCCTGGCGGTGAGTTGCAACGACGACCTCACGATAGGGATAGCGTCGGTGTACCTGCTGCACGAGGTGCCCTGCCGCCTGGTGCGCATCCTGGCCCAGTGTGGCCTTTCGGTACGCTTGTGCGTGGCGAAGGACGCGGCTGAGGTGGACGCCGACCTGGCCCAAGCCAGCCTAGAGCTGCGCCTACGCGGCGAAACCCTCGATGACGCCATGGCGGTACCTATATACAAGGGGGCGGCCCATGAAGCACTGTGACTTCTGCCGCATCGACGTGGAGGGCACGCTGGACCGTTGCCCCCTGTGCGGCACGCCGCTGGAAGGCGCTCCCACTTCCGACCCGTTCCCCAACGTGGCTCCGGTGCGTCAGGCGTTTCGTGCCGAGGGTCTGCTGGGCACCATCACGCTGCTGCTGTGTCTGCTGGTGGTGCCTCCGTTGGCAGCAGGGCTGGTGGGCCCGCTGGGGGCATTGGCCATCGTGGGCACGCTGCTGGCGAACTACCTGTTTCTGCGCAACATCTTGGCCCACGCATCAGATGTGCTGCGCATGGTGGAGCGATATTACTTCGTGCTTTTGGCCATGGCGCTGCTGGCTTATATGGCCACGCAGGCGCCAATGGTGTCGTGCCTGGTGGTGCCGCTGCTGTGCATTGTGGCGCTGCTGGTGAACGGCGTGCTGCTGCTGGTGTTCCGCGGCTCGTTTGTGGAGGGCTATGCAAAGTACCTGATCATGGATATAGTTTTGGGGGGCGTTCCCCTTCTGATGGTGGCGCTGGGGTTCGCCTCATGGCCCTGGTTGGCCTATGTGAGCGCAGCGCTGGCGCTGTTGCTGCTGGTGGCGCTGCTCACCGGCACCCGCGGACGCTTCGCCGCCGAAAGCCGCAAACTCTTCGACCGCGGATGACGTACGAGTGGCCCGCTTCGCCGTTAGGCTTTCCATCGAGGCGTTGCCTGCCATCAATCACCAAGGGGCTCCAGTCTAGGTGGACAGAATCGGGAGTTGGGTACATGAGTCAAACGCAAAGCCGCTTTTTGGGTTCAAAATGGACAGAATCGGGAGTTGGGTACATGGATTAATCGCCCGTCAAGCCTTTTCGAGGATTCGGAAGGGGTTTGATTTGAGAGAGCGGAAAACTTATCAGGAAAACTCCTGGTCAGATGGAAGGCCTACGAGACCAGTATTTCTTCCTCTATTGCAGGGTTGCTCGCTGGCGATGCGCCCATGTACCCAACTCCCAATCTTGTCCAAAAACAGGCGCTTTTGCGGCAAGGTGTTTGCTCCATGTACCCAACTGCCAATCCTGTCCAATGCACAGAAGGGGCAGCGGAGCCCGGCGGGGTAGGGGGTTGAGATAATCTGGAATCTCGCTGAAATGTGAGGGGTTTATTGGCAAAACCTATACACTGAAGCCCGCAGCGTTGAAACCCGCTATCATGGTTTCAATTGCGCGGAAACGCGAAGGCCGCCGATGGGGGCTGGCAATGAGGCTGTTGGGCTGGAAGTGGCTTTGACCGGGTTGTAGCTTGGGTCTTCTGCCAGCCGGACCAATAGGTTTGAGCCGACCGATGGGCGTGCCGCGTGTTTCCGGAAATGTTGGAGAAAGTCGCCGGGAGGCGACGATGCTCGAAGATTAGGGGACCGATATGCCCAAGATCACTCGTGAAGAAGTGCGCGTGCCCGCAGACGTGCTGCCCGAGATGCGCGACGAGTACATCACCAATTACATGAAGGCCACCCGCGAGACGGGGCGCCTGATGTTGTTCGCCTGCGATCAGAAGGTGGAGCATCTCAATAAGGACTTTTATGGCGAGGGCATCGACATCGCAGATGCCGACCCGCAGCATCTGTTCGAGATCGGCAAGAACGGCGTGTGCGGTGTGGTAGCGGGCCAGCGCGGCCTGGTGGCGGCTTATGCCAACGACTATCCCGAGATCAACTACCTGATCAAGATGAACTCCAAGACCAATCTGGTGGGCGTGAAGCAGGACGACCCCTACTCGCCGCAGCTCACCGATCTGGATGCCGTGCTGGCCATGCGCGATGCCGGCGTGAACATCGTGGGCCTGGGATACACCATCTACCTGGGCAGCGAGTATGAGTCCACCATGATGGCCGAAGCGGGCGAGCTGATTGCCCAGGCCCATGCCAATGGCCTGCTGGTGGTGCTGTGGATTTACCCCCGCGGCAAAGCGGTTACCGCCGAGAAGGACCCGGATCTGATTGCCGGCGCCGCTGGCGTGGCTCTGTGTCTGGGCGCCGACTTCGTGAAGGTGAACCCGCCGAAGCCCGAGGATGGCCGCACTCCGGCGGAGGCTCTGAAGGTGGCCTCCATGGCTGCCGGTCGCACTGGGCTGGTGTGCGCGGGCGGCTCCACTGTTGACGCCAACACCTTCCTCACCCAGCTGTACGACCAGATCCACGTGGGTGGTGCCTGCGGCAACGCCACTGGTCGCAATATCCACCAGCGCTCGCTGGACGAGGCGGTGCGCCTGACCAAGGCCATCTCCGCCATCACCCTTGCCGACTACACCGTGGCCCAAGCCATGAAGGTATTCAACGGCGAAGAGGACTTCACCCTCGAGATGATCTAGTTAGTCGTTGCGCTGTTCTGACGAACAGCGCAACTGCTTGCCGCTGCAAAGCCGCCGGGCACTCCATCTTGCCCCTTCCAGAAGGCACGGCGCGTACCAAAGTACGCTTGGCCTTCTGCGCGGGGCAATCTGGGGCACCGGGCGGCTTTTCGCTTACTTTGGTGGACCTGCAAATGGTGCAAACTTAAAGAAAAAAGGGCCCTTCGGGGCCCTTTTTCGTATTGACATGTTCTCTTACAAGTCGCGCTGGTAGAGGTCGGCGTAGGTTTCGCGGCGGGTTACCACGCGGGCGGCGCCATCTTTCACGAACACCACCGCCGGGCGCGGCTGGCCGTTGTAGTTGCTGGCCATGGTCATGTTGTAGGCGCCGGTACCGAACACGCACACGATATCCCCCAGCTCCGGTGTTTGCAGGCTGCCGTCGATCACCACAGCGTCGCCGCTTTCGCAGTGCTTGCCGCACAGGGTAACGATCTCGGTGCGGGGCTGGTCGGCCTTGTTGGCGATGACCGGCTCGTATTCCGCATGGTACAGGGCGGTGCGGATGTTATCGGACATGCCGCCGTCCACTGCCACATACTTGCGAATGCCTGGCAGCGTCTTCAGAATGCCAACGGTATACAGCGTCATGCCGGCATTGGCCACCAGGCTGCGGCCCGGTTCCACCAAAAGCCGCGGCAACGGCAGGTTGTGCTGGGTGCAAAAATCCTTCACAGCCGTGGTAGTAACTTCGGCGAAATCTGCAATCGAAGATGGCTCGTGATCGGCAGTGTAGGCGATGCCCAGACCGCCGCCCAAATCCAACTCGCCCAGCGTAACGCCGTAGCCATCGCGGATGCGGGCCATGAACTCCACCATCACGGCGGCCGCCTCGCGGAAGGAGTGCAGCGCGAAAATCTGCGACCCAATGTGGCAGTGCAGCCCCACCAGCCGCACGCCGGGCGCTGCCAGCACGTCGGCAACGCACTTGTAGGCGAAGTCCTCGCGCATGGTGAAGCCGAACTTCGAATCCTCGCAGCCGGTGCGGATGTACTCGTGGGTATCTGCCTCCACGCCGGGGGTGATGCGCATGTACACGTCCTGCACGATACCTAGCCGCTGGGCAATCTCCGAAACGCGGGCCAGCTCAAGCCGGCTGTCCAATACGATGCGCCCCACGCCGGCGGCCATGGCCTCTTCCAGTTCTTGCGGCGTCTTGTTGTTGCCGTGCACGAACACGCGCTCCATGGGGAAGTCCACCGCCTGCGCGCAGGCCAACTCGCCGCCGCCGGACACGTCCAGGCACAGCCCCTCGGCATTGACCAGCCGCAGCACCTCCTTGTTCAAAAACGCCTTCGAGGCATAGATGATGTCGGAATTGGGGTAGCGGCGGGCGAACTCCTCGCGGTAGGCCTCCATGCGGCCGCGCAGGTCCGCTTCGTCGAACACGTACAGCGCCGTGCCCTGCTCGCGGGCCAGCTGCACCATGTCCACGCCGCCGATGAACAGGTGGCCGTCGCGCACCTCGGCGGTGGCAGGCAGCACCGCCCCCAGCTCCATCACGGTGCGGTTGTCGGCTTTTTTGCTAAGGTCGGATGCCGGAAGCGACATGGCATCTCCTTTCAATCTTGCGAAATTTCGCCATGAATGCGCTTTGCCGTCCGCAACCCGTCGTCGGGTTTTCCGCCGCAACGCACAAGCAGGCGATTCCCTTGCTTGCTTCAGTAGAATTCGGCCATGGTAACAAGACTTGTGTTTCCATCGGGAAAACGGCAAAAGTTTTGCAACATACGCGGGGCGGACGGCAAAGTATTGAATTCGCCGCGAATTTCGCGAAACGGCTCTTTGGCGTGCCAAAAAGACAAGTAATATGGTGGGCGAAACGTTCCTTCTCTGAGAATAGAGGCTGCAATGGCGAAGACCGAACCTTCTGTGGATCAGTGGCTGCGCGAGGCGAAAGCCAGCGACGTGGCGGAGCAGTGCGGCATGTTCCTCACCCATAACGGCGTGGTGCGCGCCACCCCGAAAAAGCAAGTACGCGAAGGCGTGGAGGGCCTGGGCACCGTGGAGGCGGTGGAGTTCTCCTACGACGCCGAGGGGCTGGCCGCCGCCGAGGCCGAGGCGCTTACCTGGCCCGGCGTGTACTACGTGCGCACCTGGCTGAACGAGGGTCGTTGCGAAGTGGGCGATTCGCTGATGTACGTGCTGATAGGCGCCGATATCCGCCCCAACTGCATCGATGCCCTGCAAAAGCTGGTGGGCAAAATCAAAAACGAGCTAGTAGTGGAGAAGGAGATCTTCGCGTAAATGAGCCCCATAGCCCCCGCAAGCCGTCCCTACCGGGCGGTTTGTTTCGATTTGGACGGCACGCTGCTGCCCATGGATCTGCACGAGTTTTTGAGCGGCTACTATAAAGCACTGGCGGCGTTCGCCGTGGCCCACGGCTGCAACGCGGTCGAAGTGTCGAAGGCGCTGGACGCCGGGATAGGGGCCGTGCTGAAGTCCGAGGACGGCCGCACCAACCACGACGTGTTCTGGGAAGCCTTCTGCCGCAACATGGGTGGGGAAGAGTCAAGCTGGGAGGCGCTGTTCAACCAGTTTTACGAGGAGGAGTTCGGCCGGCTCGGGGCGAACGTGGTTCCCAACCCCGCTGCCGCCCGCGCCGTCGCCACGCTGCAGGCGAAGGGCTATCCGCTGGTGCTGACCACCATGCCGCTGTTTCCCCATCGCGCGGTGGAATGGCGGCTGCAATGGGCCGGCGTGCCGCCCGAGGCCTTCCAACGTCTTACGGTGTACAGCAACTCCACGTCGGTGAAGCCCAAGCTGGCCTACTATCAGGAGAACTTGGATGCCATGGGGCTTTCTGGCGAAGACGTGCTGATGGTGGGCAACAACACCGTGGAGGACCTGGCGTTCACTCAGCTGGGGGCCGATGCCTTTCTAGTAACCGATTGGCTGCTGAACCCTTCCGACATGGACGTGGACGAGGTGCGCCACGGCACCATGGAGCAGTTCGCCCAATGGGTGGAAACGCTGCCCCCCTGCGCCAACCCCGCCACCTCCATCCAACCGTGACAGGCGCACCGGTTCGGCCTTCGTAGGGCAGCGATTCTATCTCGGCCTGGGTACCAACTGTAATTGAGGCTTCCGGCAGACATAGAATGTCTGCCCTACGAACCGGCCCGGTTGGCCCTGCCCGGCGCCAAGGCCGCCAAACTCGTCCATTTGCATTTCGCTAGGGCAAACGGGCCGTTTCTGCCCCCATCCTCGCTGGCTGCCCTCGTTTGGCTACAATGGCAACCGCAATTTTGTTCAAAACGCGAAACGAGAAGCGCTGCCGGGCCGGGCTTCGCAGCGGCTGCGGAGGGGGATTGCTATGACCAACAAGGAAATGCTGGCGGAAGGAGCCGAGAACTTCCCAGCTGGCGAGGCGGTGCCGCGCGAGCACTTCGCCAGCCGATTGGGCTTCATCCTCATCAGCGCCGGCTGCGCCATTGGCCTGGGCAACGTATGGCGCTTCCCCTACATCGCCGGCGAGTACGGCGGCGCTGCATTCATCATCATGTACCTGGTGTTCCTGGTCATCCTGGGGCTGCCGGTAATGGTGATGGAATTCGCCGTGGGCCGTGCCAGCCAGCGCTCGGCCGCCCTGGCCTTCGACATCCTGCAGCCTTCCCGTCGCTGGCATTGGTTCAGTTGGTGGGCTTACATCGGCTGCATGCTGCTGATGATGTTCTACACCACCGTGTGCGGCTGGATGCTGGCCTATACGGCGAAGATGGCCACTGGCACGTTCGTCGGGCTGGACCCCGATGGTGTGGCGGGCGTGTTCGGCGCCATGCTGGCCAACCCCGGCGAGATGATCGGCTGGATGCTGGTGGTGGTGCTCATCGGCTTCGCGGTGTGCTCGTTCGGCCTGCAAAAGGGCGTCGAGCGGGTGACCAAGGTGATGATGGTGGCGCTGCTGGGCGTGATGGCCATCCTGGTGGTGCGCTCGGTCACGCTGCCCGGGGCCGCCGCTGGCCTGGAGTTTTACCTGCTGCCCGACTTCGGCAAGATGTTCGAAGGGGGCCTGGCCGGCTTCGGCGACGCGGTGTATGCCGCCATGGGGCAGGCGTTCTTCACGCTGTCGCTGGGCATTTCCGCCATGGAGGTGTTCGGCAGTCGCATCGGGAAGAAGCATTCGCTCACCGGCGAGGCGCTGCGCATCTGTGGCTTGGACACCATGGTGGCCATTCTGGCCGGCTTCATCATCTTCCCGGCGTGCTTTGCCTTCGCCGTTGCGCCTGATCAGGGGCCGGCGCTGGTGTTCGTCACGTTGCCCAACGTGTTCGAGCAAATGCCGCTGGGGCAGCTGTGGGGCACGCTGTTTTTCGTGTTCATGAGCTTCGCCGCGCTGTCCACCATCATCGCGGTGTTCGAGAACCTCATCACCTTCACCATGGAGCGCTGGAATGTGGACCGCCGCACCGCCATCCTGCGCACCGGCGCGCTGGTCACCGTGCTCAGCCTGCCGTGCGCGCTGGGCTTCAACGTGCTTTCCGACGTTACGGTGCCAGGCATCGGCGACATCCAGTCCATCGAGGACTTCATCGTGTCCAACAACATGCTGCCGCTGGGGAGCCTGCTGTATGTGGTGTTTTGCCTGTCGAAGAAGGGCTGGGGCTGGAAGAACTTCCTGAAAGAGGCCGACACGGGCGCCGGCGCCCCGTTCCCCCGCTGGTCGCGTCTGTGGCTCACGTACGGCCTGCCAGCCCTGATAATCATCATCTTCATCATGGGCTATGTGCCCAAGTTCATCCTTTGGCTAGGCCTGGCGTAAGGAGAAGCGTGAGGCTACGGCCTTACGCAGTCAGCGAGTTGAAAAGCTAAAGGAAGCAGGTGCGTTGATTTTTTCTGTCCGGTCTGACCGTTAAGTGCGAAGAAATCAATACTTTCGGTAATGAAGCTAGGGCCCTTCACGCGTACAAATCTCGGGATTCTGCGCAGTGGGACAGTTCTCGTGCGCCAAATCTCAACTTTTGTACGGTCTTCTAGCCAGTTGGCCTTGCGCCTAGAGTGCGCGGTTATTTCTACGTGTCTTGACCTGGGGTTATTCAGAGCAGAATTCGATGTTGGTTCATTGTTCGTACAAATCTCGGGATTCTGCGCAGAATTCCGTACAAATCTTGTGCTTTTAAGCGCCAGAGGGTTACGTTGCGAAGAAACGCGAGATTTGTACGGCATGCCGAGACGTCCCTCCGGCCCGAGAGAAGAGGGGAAGGAAGGAATGCACTCTGAGTCGTGAAGGACGCCCGTTGGC